>JANQTF010000287.1:26041-38418 GCA_030731845.1 Bacteroidia bacterium
TGGATCAACAGTTGAGTGACATTAGTCAGGGGCTTGACATCCCCGTGAGGGCGGTAGATACGGAGCATTTTCTCACTCAAAGAATGGAGTTGAAGGAGATGTTCAGAGGAAAAAAGACCTACTTGATGGAGACTTTTTACCGCGCTATGCGGAGGAAGTATCAGATTCTGATGGAGGACGAAACAAGTCCCCTCACGGGTCAATGGAATTACGATTCAGACAATCGGAACCGATATGATGGGAAGGTGGCTGTGCCCGATCCAGCGTTAATTTCGAGAGAGGTATCGGAAATGGTAGAGATGGTGAAAGCTGCGGGGGTTCAATGGATTGGCAGGATTGATAGCCAGCGTTTTATGTGGCCGGTGACCCGCGAGGAGGCGCTCGAGGTGCTTGAGGAATTTTTGGAGCATCGGCTGCCATGGTTTGGGGTATATCAGGATGCGATGAGCGAGGATCACTGGGCTTTGTTTCATGCCCGGATCTCTTTTCCGTTGAATGTAAAGCTGTTGCATCCGCTTGAGGTAGTGGAGCGCGCGGTGGCACATTGGCAAAAGAATCAAGACAAGATCGACATGGCTCAGATTGAGGGCTTTGTGCGGCAGATTGTGGGGTGGCGCGAGTACATGCGGGGCGTGTATTGGGCGCACATGCCCAGCTACGCCAGCACCAACTTTTTTGAGCATAACAGACCCCTGCCTCATTGGTATTGGACAGGCGACACCCACATGAATTGCCTTCGGCATTCCATTCACAACTCCCTCGACCATGGCTATGCGCATCATATTCAGCGATTGATGATCACGGGAAACTTTGCCTTGCTTGCGGGTATTAGCCCCGATGAGCTCGACCAATGGTATCTTGGGATTTATCTTGATGCCATCGAGTGGGTGGAAATAACGAATACGCGCGGCATGAGCCAATATGCCGATGGCGGGATCGTAGGAAGCAAGCCCTACGTGTCCTCAGCCAACTACATCGACAAGATGTCGGACTATTGCAAGGGCTGCCATTATGATAAGAAGCTGCGTCATGGAGTACGCGCTTGCCCTTTTAATAGCCTCTATTGGCATTTTTATGAAAGAAATCGCGCAACGCTGGAAGGGCATCCAAGAATCGGTTTTGTCTATCGCAACTTGGGCAAGATGACAGAGCAAGAGCGATTCAAAACAATAAGTCAGGCAGAAACATATCTCAAAGAAATCAATTCGATCTAATTGGCATAATTTTAGATTGTTTAGGTTTGGTAATAACCAATAGTTGCGGTTCGCGCAGCGAAAAAAACCATTCGCACGATGTAATTGTGGATTGGCGTAGATGTTTGGCAGTTTGCGCTACCCAAACGAAGGTACCCCTCCTTCAGCTCATTTACCCCTAGCTAGAACCCATGAACAACCTTCTTCTCATCTCGAAGGAAGGATTAAGGTATGTATTGCTCATACTGATCCTTCCTGTTTACTCTTTGCAAGGTTCCAGTAAAGTCTGGACAGGCGCTGTCTCCGATTTTTGGGATGAACCCGGCAACTGGAGTCCGGCCGGTGTGCCGACTGCGAGCCAAGAGATTGAATTTTTTATTTTCTCAACGACAGAAGTCATTGTGATCCCAAGCGGGGTGAATGCCGTTGCCAAAACATTTGACGTCATTTGCCTGGCTTCCAGCACACTGGAGTTTACCATCAGTTCAGGGGGGTCCTTGACATTGAATGGCGGCGGAACTACGGCTTTTGGCCTTAATATCAGCGTGTCAGGCGGTTCTAATGCCATCATTCTGAATGAGGGGACGCTTTACATCGAGGACTATACCTCCCGGAATGTGTACTTCTACAATGCCAGTGACACCAGTATTCTATTTACAAATAGAGGCACTCTTACGATCCATGAGTGTGGGACCTACGGCATGCATATCGACGTGACCGGATCTGCTTCGACGGGGGCTTTCAACACCTTTACCAACGAAGGTGTTCTCGACATCTCAGATGGCAGCCAGTATGCGATCTATTTGTCAGGAAGATCTGGTCGGCCCACTACCATGATCAACGATGGGGAACTTATCGTGCATGAGATGGACTACATAGTCTGGGCTAATACAGAAGGCCCCTTTGTTCAGACGATAAATGGCTCCATAAAAGGAGAGGGAATCGTCCGAAGGGTTGCGGAGGTCACCCTGGAGGCAGAACTAATTCCCGGGCTTGCCAGCGCAGGCGAAATTGTGCTACAGGCCTCCACAGGTGCTGGCTTTGATTTGAGCGATGTTGTAATGAAAGCTGGGGTAGAAGGGCTGGCAGGAAAAGGACTTGCCGGTGGCCATGATCACCTCGCGGTGGCTGGAAATGCGATCCTGGCTGGAATGCAGGTTGAGGTTTTGTTTGAAGGGGGCTATTTGCCTTCTTCCGGGGATTCATTCGACTTTCTCACTGTGAGCGGCACCGTAACCGGTGCGCCCACCTTTTTGCTTCCCCCATCACCTCCGGGCCTGGCCTATAGCATGGTGGCTTCTGGTGGAATCTGGACGCTCAATGTTTCTGCTTCTTTTCCCGTAGAGCTTGTCTATCTCTCGGCAGAGCAATGGCGCAATGCCGTGCTACTCAGCTGGCAGACAGCCTCTGAACTCAACAACGAAGGATTTACGGTGCTGCGGAGCACAGATGGTCTGGCTTGGGAATCCCTTGGCTTTGTGGATGGAAAGGGTTCTACCCAGCAAGCGAGTAGCTATTCTTTTTACGATCGGGAAACCATACCCGGTCGCACGCTTTATCGCCTTCAGCAATGGGATTTTGATGGGCAAATGACCTATTCGCCGGTCGTGGAGCTCAGCATCGTGCATGAGTTACAATCGGCTCTTTCTGTATATCCGGTGCCTGCTACGGTGAGTCTCACCATAGAAGGAGTGAAGGGACAAGCCAGGTTGATCAATGGCCAAGGGCAAGTGGTAGGCCAGTTTTATACCGAGGGGTCGCCCCGTGTGGTCTCTATTGAGCACTTGCCTTCGGGGCTCTATTATTTGCAAATCGAAACAGAAGACAAGGATATCGTATTCGCCCGTTGGATCAAGGAGTAGGGATCAGCCTTCTCGCTTTAGGGAGATAATAAAAGAACAGGAGTTATTCCGATTGCTCGGGATAACTCCTGTTTCTATTCGTGAGAAGTCCCAGACTTCTTAGGTAGCAGGTTCTGGTTCTACCACTTTCCCAAAAGCCTCGTCCACAATGCGGGTTTGCTCTTCGGTATGCTGATGATGGTAGCCTGTGGCTGGCGATGGACTAGGCTTGCGGCCAATGTACTGAAGATCTACTTCTGTGATCACCCGCAGGACAAAGTTCCAAGCACCCATGTTGCGAGGCTCTTCCTGTACCCACACCCACTGAGCGTTTTTGGGGTATTTTTTGATCAGGGTGCGAAGTTGGTTTACGGGGAGCGGATATATCTGCTCCAGACGAATGATGGCTACGTCTTTGCGCTGATCTGCTTGCTGCTGCTCGAGGAGGTCATAATAGATTTTCCCAGTACAGACGAGGACCTTTTTCACTTTTTTCACCTCTACATAGGGATCATCGATCACCTCCTGAAACCTGGTGCCGGGACCAAAATCTGAGAGCGGACTTACGCAGAGTGGATAGCGCAACAGTTTCTTGGGTGTGAAAAAGATCATCGGGATGCGGAAGTCGTAGGTGAACTGTCTCCGCAGGGCGTGGAAGAAGTTGGCAGGGGTGGTGACATTCATCACCTGCATGTTTTTTCTGGCACAAAGCTCGAGATATCGCTCCAGCCTAGCGGAGGAGTGCTCAGGGCCTTGGCCTTCAAACCCATGAGGCAAATATTGGATCAGGCCGCTCATTCGCTGCCACTTGGTCTCTGCGCTGGAGATATACTGGTCCATGATGATCTGAGACCCGTTGGCAAAGTCGCCAAATTGTGCCTCCCAGATTACCACATTGTTGGGGTTGGTGATGGAATAACCATATTCAAATCCCAAGACCCCATACTCAGAGAGGAGGGAATTATAGGCTGTGAATTTGGCTTGCTGATCAGGCTGGAGATTATTGAGCGGCACCCAATCCTTCTCTGCATCCACACTCACAATCACAGCATGTCGATGGGAAAACGTGCCACGTCTCACATCCTGACCGCTGAGGCGAATCGGAAACCCGTCTGTGAGAAGCGTTCCGTAGGCGAGCATTTCACCAAGTGCCCAATCGAGGCGGTCTTCTTTGACCATGGTGAGACGGTCAGCAAAGAGTTTTTCAATTTTTTTGTGAGCCTGAAATCCATCAGGAATCTGATGTAGCTTGTGGGCAATGCCTTGAAGCTTTTCGATGCTCACGCCAGTTTCAGGAGATTCTCCTTCAAAGTCATCATTGGTTACCCTTCTGATTCCTTCCCAAGTACCTTTGAGGAAAGGCGCATGCTGGAGTTTTTCTGTGGCTCTTGATTCTTCCAATTCGCCCTGAAGCTGCTCTTTAAACTGCGCTTCGAGCTCCTTGGCCATGGTAGCATTTACCTCGCCAGAGCTGAGGAGTTTGTCAAAATAGATCTGGCGTGGGTCTGGGTGCTTCTTGATGATTTTGTAGAGCAGAGGCTGGGTAAACTCTGGTTCGTCGGCTTCGTTGTGTCCATGACGCCGGTAGCAAAGCAGGTCGATAAAGACATCACGATGGAACTTCTGCCTGAATTCCATGGCCAATTCTACGGCATATACAAGGGCTTCCACATCATCGCCATTCACGTGAAACACAGGGGATTGGGTCACCTTGGCGATGTCGGTACAATAGGTACTGGATCGGGCATCGAGATAATTGGTGGTGAAACCAATCTGGTTATTGATGACGATATGAACGGTTCCACCGGTTTTGTAGCCTTCGAGCTGTGACATTTGCAGCACTTCGTACACAATGCCTTGCCCAGCGATGGCGGCGTCGCCATGAATGAGGATCGGAGCAACAGCACCGAAGTCCTGATTGTATTTTCTGTCGATTTTGGCCCTGGCAGATCCTGTCACGATCGGGTCAACCGTCTCAAGGTGAGAAGGGTTGGGCATGAGGGAAAGGTGCACCGGGTGGCCTACGCTGGTTTGGATATCGGCTGAGAAGCCGAGGTGATATTTCACATCCCCCTGAAAGACAGAGGATTCGTATTCTTTTCCTTCAAATTCTGAGAAAATCTCGTCGTATTCTTTTCGGAGAATGTTGGCGAGCACATTGAGACGCCCACGGTGGGCCATGCCAATCACAAACTCCTGGATGCCAAGGCTCGCGCCTTTTTCGATCACGGCGTCCATGGCAGGAATGAGGCTTTCTGCACCTTCCAGCGAGAATCGTTTTTGCCCGACGAACTTGGTGCCGAGGAATTTTTCGAAGATCACCGCCTCATTGAGTTTGGAGAGGAGGTGCTTCTTTTTTTCAACAGGAAATACAGGCGTATTGCGTTCTCCTTCCATTCTGGAGGACAGCCAACGAATGATTTCGGGGTGTCGAACATAGGTATATTCCGCACCGATAGATTGGCAGTAGGTAGTTTGGAGCAGGGCTACGATGTCTCGTAGAGGAGCAGGCCCGAGGCCTATCTGGCTTCCAGCCTGAAATACTGATCCAAGATCACTGTCGCTCAACCCAAAGGATCCGAGGTCGAGGGTAGGGGTGTATTGTCTGCGATCACGCACCGGGTTGGTCTTGGTGAATAGGTGACCTCTGGTGCGATATCCCTGAATCAGGTTGAGCACGGAGATTTCCTTTTCTACCAAGCCGCCCCCACCTGCCGCCGGGGCCGCCGGGGCATCGCCATAGTGTGTCTGGGCAAAGTCAAAGCCTTCAAAAAAACGCTTCCACTCCGGATCTACACTTTCTGGGTTGTCGCGATATGCGCGATAAAGATTTTCTACAAACTCCGGAGAGGTGTTGCTGAGGTATGAGAATTGGTCTGCCATTGTGACTGCAAACATTGGGTTTTCGGAAACTCGCGGTGCCTAATTATCTCCAATTATCAACTGCGCTTCCTGTTGAGTTTTGTGGATTGATGAGCAGAAAAAACTACCCAACCATTTCATTCAAGCCTGTGGTTCTCTCGCGTTGCTCATCGAGAAAACAATCCGAGTGTGTACGAATCAGGCGACCGTAAAGTTTGTCTGATTCGGAGCGAAATCAAAGGTAAACAGCGAATTTTTGCTACATCTGAAGGGAGAAAATCAGGTAGGCTTTGGCATTTATCGTGCAACAGGGCTTTTGGCCGTGCGACACGTGTGAAACATCCTGGTGGCCTGATATTCAGAGAAGGGTCTGTCTTTGGCATTATAGAGCCTCAGGTGCTCGAGTCCCTCAAAAACGAAGTCTATGTGGTACTCGATTTTGTCGTTGTGCTCGACTTCGAAGAGGATCCCATTCTCACTGTTGATGATCATGTTGCGGAACACATACCCCTCAGGATTTCCCTGCCAATAGCGGATGATTTCTTCAAGGCTGAGCATACTCGGTTCGGCCACGAGTTTAAATTCTTCGGATGGATTGAAGAGCAGCCACCCTCCGAGTGCGTCATCGCGCTTGATGATCACATCTTCTGGGAGGGCCATGCTGAGGGGGAAGCCAAGCTCCTTAACTTCGGTGTCCTTGAAGTCATTCATGCGTCGCTCGGCCTGCGGAGGGCTTGCCACGGCCACTGGAAGGTCGCGTAGCGTGTTATCCGAAGCGGAGTTTCGTGTTTTTTCTTCGGCAGATTCACAGCTTGTGAGCAATGTTGCAGAAAGAAATAGCATTCCCACAGAAAATGCGAGGGTAATAGGTCTTGGCATGATGAAAATATTCAGAGATAATCCTGCGAAAATAGTGAAATCGAACGAACCGCGGGTCAATTAGCTGGAAGTTTTCCACCCTGCCATCTCCCTACCGGATACCGCTTGTGGGTTTTTTCGTAATAGGGAGAATGCTGATAAATGTAGGATAGCTGCGCATAGCTGTTTTGAGCGAAATCCGGCTCTTCTTTCTTTTTCGCCTCAAAAGATTTTTTCAGCTCCGGGTCTTCCTCCAGAATTTTTGCTGCCAGATTTTCGAAAAGGTAGGGCGAGAAATACTCCTTCTGCATCATGATCCCATCAAAGAAGTTCCATCGAAACCAGGAATCTACGGCTTCGGGCTCAAGCGCATGGGCGATAAATGGCAAGCGCCATTGCTGTGTCATCACGACCACATCTCCCTTGCGATACAGAATCTGCTGCATTTCCTGATGTGTGGAGACGGTTTGGTGATAATAGTGCCCTTCATAAGGGGTTTTGGCGGGATCGTCGATTTCTACCACATACACTTCTACCTCCAGAAGGGTGTCTTTACTGAGCACCTGGGTTTCCACACCGCTCCATTGGAGCCTGTCGATGATCTGGGTCCATGCCTGTGGAATAAGATAGGCTTTGGGCACATGCAGGGTCGTGGTGGGAAGGTAATGGGGGAAGTAGGGAATGAATTCGGAAAAAGGCTTGGTCTGATCATAAAATAGGCGCGGGGCGCCCGTTACCGCTCCGGGCCGATATTCGGCCCGGAAGCCATGAAACATCACCGAGTCGTGTCTTGTGGTGTCCAAAGCCCAGTTGAGGGCTTGTTCTGTTCTGTTGCCAGCGAGTGTTCGGGCTTTGTTCACTTCCTGTTTGAGCGCAAGGTGATCCCGGTTGGCTTCTTCGAGCATCACGAGGATAAAGGCATAGGTGGCATCGACTCGCTCCTCAAAGGTCTTGAGCATGTGGGCCTCCGAGATAAAGCCCAGAGTTTGGAATAAGGCGGTATAGCCTGAGGCGTAGCGTGGTAGATCGGGAAAAGCTGCCATGCCTTCTTCGGGTGGTCCGTCAAATTTATTGACGTAGGGAGAGATGAGTACCTTTTTTTTATCCATGCCTGAGAGCAAAGCCGGCAAAAAAGCGCTTTCGAGATAGGTGGCGAGAGATGGCTCAAGCTTGTCGGCAAGAGTAGCGATGTAGGTAATAGGAGCTTGATAGTCGGCACCGTTGGTGGTGTGGGTGTCGAGAAAGAGCTCAGGGAGGAGGTCCTGAAAAATCTCAGCAAATGCACGGGTATTGTGTGCATCCATTTTCATGAAATCGCGGTTGAGGTCGCGATTGGTGGCATTGCCCCGAAAGCCCTGAGATAGCGGGCCGATCTGGTTGGCGCGTGTGCAGCAGCTCCTGTTGAGTGCTCCGCCGATATTATAGACAGGAATGATGCCGATTACGACATGATCAAGGAGGGGGCTGAGTTCGGGTTTTTGCATGAGGTCGCGCGCGAGCATCATGCAGGCATCTATGCCACAGGGCTCGCCTGGGTGAATGCCATTGTTGATCAGGATGCTTACCCGTTGGGTTGTCTCATCGCCGCTGCGAAGTGCCTTGCTGATCCTCACAAGATGAATAGGCTCGCCCGCATCGGAACGGCCATAGGGCTGGATGGAGATTTCCTCATAGTCTGCTGCCAGGCGCTCATACCATTGAATGGCTTCCTGATAGGTGGCCGATTCCGTTCCGGCTGAGCGCTCATAGGGGGTTTGCCAGTCTTGGGCGTAGCAAAAAGAAAGGAGAAACGTGGCTAACAGGCAGGCATTTCGCATGGGCTAGAAAAAAAAGATGGGTAAAGGATTGGGATAAAGGTAAAAGAAAATGGGTGTTGCTTTGCAGAGAAAAAGTGGGCAGGCTGGGAGGCATTCGTTGGCGCATGATGTCGAGGAAAAAATCGCTTACTTGCATGAGTAGATCATCATGATATGAAATCAATGGACCGCGTTACGAATACAGAAATCACAGTGAGGGGCTGGACACTTGACCTTTATGGGCAAGTGAGCAATGCGAAATTCATGGAATTTTTGGAGGAGGCTCGCTGGAATCATTTTGAGGGATTTTTTGAGTCGGGGATGTTTCTAGACCTGGGCCTTGCCTTTGTGTTGGTGAATGTGAATGTGAATTACCGCGATGGCGCTCGCCTGGGCGAGGTGCTTGATGTGAAGACCTCTATCGCAAGAATAGGCTCAAAGAGCATCACCCTTCACCACGAAATTGTGCGACGCATAGATCAGCAAATGATTTTGGATGGCGACGTGACATTTGTTGTCAAAGATTTGGAGAAAGGCGTGGCTGTGCCAATTACTGGTCGAATGAAGGATATGTTTTTGAGGAATTAAAAAAAAAACATTGGTACGATAGTCGATATTTACAGGGTGGGAATTTTTTGGCAACTTCTTGCTTGTTGGTTTGTAATCAATGAATTAGGGTTGTCGATGGTGGGCAAAAGTGCGACTTCGTATGCCATCAATGATAAATTCTGAAAAAACTTTTCTATTTGTGTGGCAAGATTTCCACGAAGTGGAACAGTATTTGAACCATAGACGAAGACCAGCGTTGGCGCGCGACTTCTGCTGGTCTGACCTTGGTATCCAGCACACACTTGCTTTTGTAGTAAAACAATCGTTTCGGTCTTCCTTGCCCGATGATTGTTTGAAAGGAGAATTGCCCATTCACCTGTGTCGACACGTTGTCGTCACTGCAAATTGTGTGTAACAGGGTAGGCTGCACCCTCAAAAGGCGTGCAGACGTTCATCCGCAATGGAATTAAATTCAATGAAGACGCGTTTACGTACTAACAACCCCCGTCTCCTTCAGCTCTTTGATCGCCACGCTCTCGCTTTTCTCAACAAACAACCAGATGGTGATTCTTTCGCCAACCGGGTGAATAAGATCCTCGTTGACCAGTTACGGGAGGATTCCCCCGGTATCGAATTTGTCGCCGACCACTTCTCCATGAGTGTGAGAAGTTTGCAAATGAAACTGAAAGCCGAAGGTACGAGCTACCAAAAGCTCTTGAATAATATTCGCAAGGACCTGGCTATCGCTTATTTGCAAGAACGCAAAGTGAGCAAAGGAGAAATCGCTCACCTGTTGGGTTTTTCTGAGATTAGTGTTTTTTCTCGCACCTTTAAGAAATGGACCGGTAAGAGCCCATCTGAGTTTCAGGCAGAAATTGTGTATGCCTGATTTCATGATCCTCTGAACCACCTCGTTATCACCATAGCCCCTTGTCACAGCAAGGGGCTATGGTTTTATGTCAGGATGCTGCCATCGATCTTGGCAGCGCAGCACACGATTATCATCTACGCTCCCTCGTGATTCTTTTTCGGGAATCAATGATTCGCTTTACCTTTGTCTGAAATGAACCAATTATGATCTCAGACCAGGAGCAAGAATTGATATTAGAGTCTATCCGCAATGATGTGGATCGGATAGGCGAGCAATTGAAGGAAATTGCCTTGCAGGTGATCAACGACAGGATCTCCTCCTTCCCTGTTTTTGTTGCTTCTCATGAGCATCACAACATCGGCAGGCCCATTTTTGACCCCGATCGTTCCACGCTCAATTGGAACTTTCACGCCTCCCTGCTCGAAGAGTTTATTCAAAAAGAACTCATTCGCAAAGATCGCGTCATGGCATTTCAGAAAGCCTATCAGGATCCCGAGGTGCGGGCCTGTATTTTCGTTTTTACCCCTGACATGGCCCAGTTTATTTTCGTTCCTTATGATCTCACCGAAGAAGATCTTGAAGCAGAATAAGTGGTAGCGCTCCCGATGTTAGGTAAGGAGCAATTGTTCGGTTTTCTTTGTAGAAAAAAAGAGGGTAGTTATCCTTGGGAAGGTTCAAAAAACTAATAACCGCTTTTGACTTGATCTCTTGCACGAATCCGGCGTCAGAAAAATCCTCATTTGGCTCGCCAAACTCGGATTTCCTTCCTTGGCTTCGCACAAGATCTCTGCGCAAAATCTGGAAGTCTTTTTTCTCACCCTCCTCAGCCAAGCGATGCCATCAGATCAGGATGATCATTAGGTGAGCACAAATTTTTGGATTACTTCCCTCTTTTGATTCTCCTCTTTATAGCTATATGTCGGTCTTCCCCATTGACCTTGCCTTGCCTGCTCCTCTTGATCAAAGCCCACTGCCAGCCATCCGACTTGATGAGAATGGCAGGCTTGAGTCAGTAAACAAGGCCTTCCTCGACTGTATTCGCCGGCCTGAAACAGTGAGGCCGATGATGAGCCTGCAAATGTGGTGGGGTATGGGACCCGCTACAGACCTGTTTGCCTGGATCAGCAGCTTTTTACGGCAGGAGCCTCGATCCCCATTTCTCATCACTTCTCTGCCTCTTTTTACTACCAAAATCTATTGGAGCGAAGCCATCCAACTCGATCATTCTTTTGTGGTGAGGGGAGTTGCTTTGGATCAGGATGCAGGTGAGCTCGCACTCTTAAGAATGAGAGAAGGCGTGAAGGAGGTCTCCACTTCTCTCTCGCATGATTTGCGCAAGCCCATTCGGATCTTGGTTCAGTTCTCTGAGGTGCTGTCCAATGATGCCTCTCAGCTATCCTCCCAACACAAAGAAACATTGAAGACCATCGTCTCCGCGGGCCAGGAGCTTGCCAGTCGATTTGAATCAATGGTTCATTACCTGAAGAAGGAATATGAAGAATTGACCCATCAAGAACTCGATCTCAAGAGGATTGTGGACCAATGGGGAAAACATTTTCGGTCTGGAATTGAAGAAAGGGGCGGTGAGTTCCTTATCATTGATCCTTTGCCAGTGATCAATGCCGATAGGGAAACCCTGGTGCAGGTTATTGGCGAGCTCATCTCCAATGCCTTCGACCATGTTCCATCCGAGAGAATCCCTAAAATTGAGATTTGGTCAGAGCAATCAGAGAAGGAAGTGTTGCTTCATGTGCGGGACAATGGGGTCGGTTTTGACCCGGGTCAGGCCAGGCAGATATTCGGATTTTTCTCCAAGGTTCACGCAACAGACATGGTCCCCAACCAAGGAGTAGGAATGGGATTGACCCTGGCCCGCCGATGGGCAAGAATTATGGGTATGGAGATCGTGGCCGAGGGGGCGCCGGGTGTAGGTGCTACCTTTACTCTGGTCATTCCCCGTAGCTTGATCGCAGGCTAGCCAGCTACGATTTTCTCTAGCCAATCTCCTACGATATAGGCCAAGGCCGCCGCAGATGCTCCCAAAAGTACCGTTTCCAGAATGGCGCGCCATCGAGAGGTCTGGGTCACATAGGCTTTGAGCCAGCCGATCATAATGAATGCAACACCTGTCATGAGGCAGGACAAGAGAAAGAGAGATTCCATACTGGCATCTTCTCCCTTGAACAGGTATGCGAGCAGAGGAATAAGGCCAATTACGAGAAAAGACAAAAAGGTCACTCCACCGATTTTGAAGGGAGATTTACGCTCAGGAATCATCTCCAGCTCTTCCTTCATCATGGTATCCACCCAGCGGTCTTTGTCTGCGGTGATCACGGCTACCACTTGCTCTAACAATTCGCCTTCAAAGCCTTTGGCGCGATAGATGTCTCTGACCTCCTCTTTTTCT
>JANQTF010000288.1 GCA_030731845.1 Bacteroidia bacterium
GTGGCACATAACAGGGCAAGGGAAAGACGATTGAGTTTCATGAGAGATCCCATAGGAATTTTGTTAGCATTTTTGTTTGATGCCTCAAATTAGGGGAGAAGTTTTGTCATTTTCAAAAAAATCGCGGGAATATTATAGAATATAATGAAAATTATGACCCCAATTCTTTGAATGCTTGGTTAATTTGGGTGAAAGCAAGGAGTTTTCCCTGTTTTTTGGAGAGAAGCTGGGGTGTAGAGCTCGTTTTTGAGGAGAATTGCTGCCTCAAGGTTCAAAATTAGCAGGGTGTGATCTTCTCCCTTTGCTCCGTAGAATTTGATGGACAGATGCAAGGAGATTTTCCAGAAAGAAATTTGGGGATCAAAACTCAAATGGATAGTTTTAGCTACGCATAGTTTTACCATGAACTTGAAAGCTTTATTTCTATTCTTCGGAGCTTGCCTTATCGGCGTAGCCCTTTTCGGCCAAACAGGATATTCGCCTGCTTCCACGCTATCTCCCTTGCCACCATCAGTCCAGAAGTCTATTGATGACAAACTGACTCGTGATTTGCAAGGTGTTGAGCTCAGTGGCAAAGCGAAGAAGATGTTGAATGGACTCTATCAAAGCCGTTATGATCACTTCATGGAGGAGGTAGAGGCCGGGTACCTTTTGGATTTCCCTGCGCTCAATGAGCTTTGTGCAAATATCCTAGAGGAACTGCGGACCAACAACCCTGGGATTCCGCTTCCTGTGCGGGTATTTGTGTCCCGCGATCCTTCGCCCAACGCCCGCTGCCTTGGTGATGGCACCCTCCTGATTCACATGGGGCTCATTCGCCGGATGCACAATGAAAGTCAGCTTGCCTTCGTGATCAGCCATGAGCTTGCGCATTATGTGCTCGATCATGTGAATCAAAAGCTCATCAGCTATTCGATCAAGGCTACTGACCGCGTGTTGGAGAAGGAGGTGAACCGCATGATGACCGAGTCGGATGATCCTTTTACTACCCTTCTCTCTTACCTCGAAGGCGAAGCCTATCAAACCCACCGGCATAGCCGTGACAGAGAGACCGAAGCCGACTCTCTGGGCCTGAAATTGTTGCTCAACACCTCCTATGCGCCCGAAGGGGCCATCGGCTGCATGAAAGTGCTCCAGGAAGTTGACAGTCCCAAATACCACCTGCAAGTAGATTACCAGCGCCTTCTCGGCAATCTCGAGCATCCATTCGATGAAAATTGGCTCATTTATACGCCCTCCAATAACTTTGTGTACGGGACAAATGGTGGTGATCTCGATTGGGAATTAGACTCTCTGGCCACCCACCCCGATTGTGATCTGCGCCTGGCAAATCTGCGTCGCCAACTCGCTAACAGGCCTATTGACGAGACAAAATCTACCTCGGTGAGCCCCTTATTTGAGCAGTTAGAAACTGCAATTGACTTGGAGTGGCTCCTTGGTTATTTTCATCACATGGCCTACGGACGCACCTTGTATCTCGCCTTTCAGCTTACGGAGATCTATCCAGACGAGCCAGCCCTTTACAGCATTATCGGGCAAACCATGTATGAAATTTACCAGAGCAAGAAGGCTCATGACCTCGGTTTCAAGATCGAATTTCCCAATCCGCTCCGCGAACCAGCATACAACGAGTTCCTGAACTTTGCCCGGAGCCTGCGCCTCAGTGACTGGGCCGACTACTGCTTACAATTCATGATGGCACAAAATCCTGCCTTTCAGAAAGATGAGGTATTCATGTACACCACCCTCCTCTGTGCGAGCATACAAAAAGACACAGAGATCTTCGACACGCTGCGCCAAGCCTACTACGACCAATTTGCCGGTGGAGAATACAACCCCGATGTAGAGGCACTGAACAAAATGGTGCACGAGTAGCCCTTTGGCCGTTCCAAGCAAGTTTTCCTATTTTTCCTATATCCATTTATCCCACAACTACATGAGAGTTTTATTGTCTTGCTTTGCCCTGCTGCTGTGCATGCAAGGGTTTTCTCAATCTCTTCAGCTCGATAACGTGCTGAAGGTGAAAATGAGAAACTTCGGGCCTATCATCGAAAATAACCAGGTGAAAGGCTACTACGGCTTCTACAAGGCAGGGAATGCCAGAGGGCGAGATGTAGTGTATCTGCTCAAAATTCTGGACGAGAATGCCAAGGAAGTGGTGAGCAAACGCATGATCAGGCCGTATTCCTACTACCTCACCGAGGCTGTTTACAATGGAAATGCCATCGTTTTTTCCTTCATTGACAATGCGCAACGCACCATCGAGCTTGTATCCTACAACATGGCTGGGGAGCAGATCGGTACTCGTAAGTATCCAAAGATGGACGGGGGGGACTTTCGTCTTACCTACGCCTATCAAAACATTGATAACGAGGAATCGAGCAACCTCACCATCTTCCCTGCGGGTGACCAGGGATTTGTGAGAATGAGTTTTGAAAAAGATAGAAAAATCCGCTACAAGCTTGAATATCTTCCCAATACCCTCTCTGCCACAGGCCGCTGGGTAAAGGGAAGCGAAGATGATTCAGACGAATATGAAATCCCAGAGGTGGCTGATGTAGTTGCTCCTTTCATGATCTCGGGCATTGCCAAGCGCAAGAATGCGTTTGACAAAGACATTCACTACAATCTGCAGGTGCGCGATATGTTCACAGGCGAGCCCTTATTCGACAAGCCACTCTCCGATCCTCGCTACATTCTCTCCTTTCTGATGGCAAAGTTTGACCCTGTGAGGAGTCACATCATCGTATTGGGCGAATACTTCGATCCGAGAGACAACATCTTCAATGGCAAAAGTCTTGGGCTGTATGTGAAAACCGTGAGCATGTCGGGAGAGGTATTGAGTAGCAAGCTCCTTTCATGGGAAAGCGACATTAGCCGCTTTTTGCCTGCCAATGCCAAAGGCCGACTCGAAGAAGGCGGATTTATCGCCTTTCACCACGCCGCGCTCGACAATGATGGCAATGTCGTGTTTGTGGGTGAGCGATATCGCAAAGCGGTAAGTGGGATCGGGGTCGCTCTTCAGCTTGCCGGCAGCAATGACGTATCTACCGTGAAGATGGTCGTAGAGGAAATGATGATTTTCTCCGTCAATGCGAAGCAGGAACTGACTGGGGTAGATGTTTTTGAGAAGAAGGCACAGAGTATTTTGCTACCAGGAGGCTGGGGCCTTTATTCTTCAAAAACCTTGTCTCAAATGATGGCCGCCTACGGCTTGTTTGATTATCAATATTCTCAGCAAAGCCTCGCAAAAGATCTCTTCCTATCAACCTATATGTCGGTAGAAAAGGAAAAAGGCGAGCCAAGGCATAACATCCTCGGCGTCATTGCCAAGGCAGGAAGCGATGGCTTTACGACAGATAAAATCGACCTTTCTTCAGAGGCTGATGCTATCGGCGTGTATCCCGGCAAAACAGGGAGCGTGTTGATCGTAGAGTATTATCGCAAGGAAAAACAACTGCGCTTCCGGTTGGAAGATTTCAATTATTGAGAATCATTTCCTGAATGACTCCGATGCGGAGATGCAGCTTGTCTGTGTCTCCGCATTCTTTATTCGTTTTGTGGTCCTGCCAATCTACCCCACCTATTGCCCGGCGGCACGCAGCACATACTCGCGCATGAGGGAGGCGCTTTGGTCAAATAGCTCCAGAATCAGGGAAGGGTAGATCCCAAAGAGGAAAACAAGTGCTGCCAGTGGCGTGAGGATCAAGTATTCTCGCAGCGTGAGGTCGGTGAGTTTGGAGCGCCAGGTGCTCGTGCCCTCCGGGTCAAAAGTCCCAAAGAACATTTGCCGGTAGGCCCGCAGGTAGTAAACTGCTCCGAGAATGATCCCAAAGACTGCCACCATCGACATCCATCGTGGCAAGGCGCCACTCGCCGTCTCCGACTGAAAGCTTCCCATGAACACCAGCGCCTCGGCCACAAAGGCCGCAAACCCCGGCAAGCCCAGAGACGCAAAAAATGCGATCAGCGTATGAAACGCGTAGCGCGGCATCAGGCCCCAAAGCCCCCGAAAGTGGTCCATCTCCCGGTCATGCACCCGGTCATAGAGCACACCGACCAGCAAAAACAGCAGGGAGGCAATGAGCCCATGGGTGAACATCTGAAACATGGCCCCTGTGAGCCCCGCAGACTCCAGACTCGCCAGCCCCAGCAGCACAAAGCCCATGTGCGATACTGAGGAATAGGCCACCATCCGCTTAAAATCTGTCTGTGCCATGGCCACAAAACCACCATACAAAATCGAGATCACGCCCAGTCCTCCCACCACAAAACTGAAATAAACAGCTCCCTCCGGAAAAAATCCGTAGCAGACCCGCAATACTCCATAGCCACCAACTTTGAGCAAGATGCCAGCCAGGATCACAGAAACCCCCGTGGGAGCCTCTACGTGCGCATCGGGAAGCCACGTGTGAAGAGGAACCATCGGGATTTTGATCGCAAATCCTACAAATAACACGGCAAATGCCACCAGGCGCGAATCAAACCCCAGCAAGGTCTGCCCATAGTCGAAAAGCGAGCCGGGAATCAGGTTGAGCGGAATCCCATCTGGCCCGGAGGCCATCATGTGAAAAAAATTGAGCGTGTACACCGGGTCTTCTGCCGTCCCTAAGTTTGGATTATGAAAGCTAAATAGCAGTCCCACCATGATCAGGAGCATGAACACAGACCCAAACAGCGTGTAGAGAAAAAACTTCATGGCCGCATATTCGCGGCGGGCACCGCCCCACAAGCCGATCAGGAAAAACATCGGCAGGAGCATGAACTCGTAGAAGAGGTAGAACAAAAAGAAGTCAGCGGCGCAAAACACGCCCATCGTGGAGAGATCGAGCAAAAGAAACAGCAGAAAAAAGCCCTTGGGCGACTGCTTGATGTTCCAGCTCCCAATGACCGCAGCTACCATCACGATGGCGGTGAGAATCACCAACATCAGGCTCATGCCATCAAGCGCGAGCACATAGTCGATTTGCAAGCGACCCAGGGTGCCGAGATCCAGCTTGATCCAGGGAATGCTTTCTCGCAAGAGAAAATCTGAAGCGAGGTGATGATCGGCGGTGATGCTCTGTTGCGCTGCGAGAAAGCGCGGTAGCACCATGCCCAGGGCGATGCCGAGTTGCCCCAACGCTGCGATGAGGGCCATCCAGCGAAATGCTGTGGCCTTGCCCGGCCACACAATGATGGCCAGCATGGCTGCCACTGGCAAAAAGATGAGTATCGTAAGCAGGCCCACGTGCGTGTGATTGATGAATCGGGCCTCAAGTTAGGGAATTGGGTGGAAAATGTGAGAGATTCTCGGCTTGGCTATGGTCGCGATCTCTCGGAAGCATCGAAAAACGCTGCACGGGTCTTTTACAAAGCGAGATGGGAGGAAGGTGTGGAGGGTATGAGGCGAGATTTTTCATCCTTCATTCCCCAATTCAAAAATTCACCAACTCAACACGTTTCTTTTCACACGGAGATAGGGAGGCCCGGAGAAACACGGAGAGGAAGAGGCTGGAAAAGGTATATGGGAAATAGAGGTATAGGGCTGGGAATGGAGAAGGTATAAGGGAAATAAGATATAAGGTAATTCCCAACTCTTCATCCTGTAAATCCTGGAATCCAGCAATCCTGTCAAGACTTTCCCTCATTCAACCGTTCAAAAATTCCCCAATTCAACCATTTCTTCCTTCTCTCATTCGCCCAATTGCTTCTTCTTGTCACTCACCAGAAACAGCAGATACAGTCCCCAGGCGGCGAGGCCCCAAATGATGGTGAAGAGGAAGGTGGCGCCGTTGGAGAGCAGTCCTACGTTTTCACCCATTTCCTCGGGAAGATTGAAGGCGACGAAGAGCATCGTCACGATGTAGTGCGTAGTGCCCATGCCCGCGGGCACCGGCATGGCCCAGCCAATGCCGCCAATGAAGAGCACCAAAACGGCATAATAGGGACTCAGGTCCTGGGTCATGGGGAGGGCCTTGAGGAATAAGACATTCATGATAATCAGCGCGATCCAAACCAGCACGGTGTAGAGGATGAACATGCCCGGCTGCCGAAGGCGAAAAATGCTTTTCACGGCATGGAGCATGCCGCTCACAAACTCATTGATTTTGGAAATCAGGCCGGGGTTGGCGCTTTCGGCGGTGGCGCGTTTGCGCAACCAGACCAGGAACAGAATGCCCCCAATCATCATGGCCGCCAACACGGCTAGCAGAATGAACACCTGCGCGGTGGACCAGCTCCCGAAAAGATTGGCCGCGATGTCTTTGAAGAGCTTCCCAAGCCGATCTACTTCCATGAGAAAAATCACAAAAATGCCGCCCAAAAGGACCAAGGCATCGATGATTCGCTCGGTGAATACTGTGCCGATACTGGTCGCCACGGGCACCTTATCGGAGCGATAAAGAGCTGTGCAGCGCACAATTTCGCCGATCTTGGGGGTGACTGCATTCACCAAATACCCGATTGTGACTGCCAGAAAGGTAGGATAGGCCCGCACCGGATGGTCGGCACTTTGGATCATGATGCGCCAACGCATCGCTCGAAGCCAAAACACCAACAGCAACACACCGCCACTCATGACCAACAAAGCCGGATCGGCTTGGCCCATGTCTGCCAACAAATCGGAAAAGCTGCGCTTGCGGTAGGTGAGATACAGCAATGCTGCTGAAATCAAGATGCCGACGAGGAGCTGTAAGAGAGTACGAAGCCTTTTGTTCATGCTTTGGATTTTCGCGCAGCGAAGCTACGAAAGGAAGCCTGTATTTCCTCAGATTTGATGAAAGGCCAGACTCCCAACGCGAAAAAGGGCTGGGAATCCCCACCATTTCGGAATTTTGTCGGGAGAGAGAAGAAGGAGAATCAACATGGTGAGTTGATGAATGGTTGAATGAGAGAATGAGGGAAAAATTGCCCTAATACCCATATACCTTCTCTTCTCCGCTTCCGTTTTGATCCAGCTGAGGAGCGAACTAACTTGGGGGAGCTATACTCGTTGCCTTCGATACGGGTTTCCCTCCACCACAACATTGTCACGACATTGAAAAACAGGTCGATCATTTCAGCTGGAGATTTCATTGAACTGTATGGAAAGCTAAAGCTCAATAATCTCCCCAACCTCCTTCAAAAATTGAGCCCGCGGCAATCTGAGCGGGTAATCTCTACCTGGAATGTGCAGGACAAGGGCAACAGCAATTGGTGGATTGTGCCCCAGGTGAGAGCCCGGCTCAACGAGCTGATGACCGGAGACGCCAACGTGGTCTATGAGGAATATCTGGTAAAAAAATATCTGGCAGACAAACAGGATCTCACTCTGCTCTCCATCGGCTGTGGCACAGGCACGCATGAATTGCGCCTGGCGCATTCGGGCAAATTTGGCCTCGTGGAGGGCTGGGACATAGCGCCAAAGCTCATTGAGCAGTGCAAGCACGAGGCTACTACTCAATCGTTGACCAACACTGCCTTTCGCGTGGTGGATGTGAATCGCAGCACACCGCAACAAGATGCGTATGACGTAGTGCTGTTTAATTCCAGCCTTCATCATTTCTCCGACATCGAATCCATGATCCGGGACAAGGTGCTGCCCGCGCTGCGAGACAAGGGCTTACTATTCGTGTATGAATACATTGGCCCCAATCGGCTGCAATGGACAGATGAACAATTGACGCTGTGCGATGAGGCCCTCAGGCTGATACCGAAAGCATTTCGCCAATATCAATGGGGGGCGCACAAGTCGCGGGTCTATCGTCCGGGCGTGCTCAGGATGGTGGTCAACGATCCCTCTGAGGCCGCCAACTCGCGGGCTATCCTGCCTATTCTCCGCAGCTATCTTCAGCCGCTCGAAGAAAAGCCCGTGAAAGGCAACATTCTCCATCCCCTTCTCAAAGGAATTGCCCATAATTTTCTCGCACCTTCCTCAGAATCTGACCGGATTTTACAGGACCTCTTCACTTTTGAAGACAAGGCAGTAACAACGGTCGATGACAGCGACTTTATGTTTGGGGTGTATCAGAAGGGGTAAATGGCTCAGATCATGCAAAAAGCGCAAGGAAATGCATTTTTTGCTCGTTTGCGCAAGACGGGCAGATCTGCGGGCTTCCCTCATTCCCCCACATTGCCAAGCGGCGTGCGGTTGATCAGAGATCGGGCGAGGGTGATTTCGTCGGTGAATTCCAGATCGGTGCCCACGGGCACCCCACGGGCAATGCTGCTCATGCGCACCTTCATGGGGGCAAGTTTTTTTTGCAGGTAAAAGGTGGTGGTGTCTCCCTCGATGTTGGCGCTGAAAGCGAAGATGACCTCTTCTACCCCTTCGTCGCGCACGCGACCGAGCATGGACTCCACATTGAGCATAGAGGGCCCAATGCCCTGCAAGGGGTTGATCAGCCCGCCGAGAATATGGTAGAGCCCCGTAAATTGATGGGTGCTTTCAAGGGCGATCACGTCTTTCATATCCTCCACCACACAAAGGATTTTCTCATTTCTGCGGGGGTTGGTGCAAATATTACAGAGGTCGTTGTCCGACAAATTATGGCATCGGGTGCAATACTTCACGTTTTTGCGAAGGTTGATGATGGCGTGCCCTAGTTGCTCGGCCTCTTCTTCGCGTTGCTTGAGGATGTGCAGGGCCAGTCGCAAAGCCGTTTTGCGACCAATACCCGGCAACCCTGCCAACTCATTCACTGCTTCTTCTATCGCTTTTGAAGGAAACTCCATTGCCGTGTTTTGCTCTTGCGTGGCGAACTGCCACGTCGTAAAATTACAAAACTTCGACCACAAGCGACCCCCATCTCTATGAGGAAATTCCTGCTCGTTCTTGCTATCGTGTTGTTTTTCGTATTTACGGGGTGGCTCCTCGTGCAGACTTCGCAGCTGATCTGGGAGACCGAGCTCTGGCTCGATCAGGCCAAAACCATCTTGAGCTGGGCAGTGGAGACCATTTATATCACGACCGTGGCCTTGGCCATCTCTTTTGTCATTTGGGAAAATGGACGGCCCTCGCGATCCCTGGCCTGGATCATGGTGCTCATTTTCCTGCCCATCGCGGGCATTGTGGCCTACCTACTGGTAGGAGGCAACTTGCGAAAAGAAAAAATATTCACCTTGAAAGGCGCCATTGATCTGCGACAGATCAATACCTGGATTGATGCCTTTCTCAACGATTGGCAGGGGGTGGAAAAAGACGCAATTGACAGCCTACAGCAAAAGGCCAGCCTTGCAGCTCTCCTGGCCCGAAGCAGCAAAGCCGTGCTCACACAGGAAAATAAAGCCACCGTGCTCCAGGATGGCAAAGAGACTTTCGCTGCCATTTTTGAAGCCATCAGAGCAGCCGAGCACCACATCCATCTCGAATACTACATCATGGAGAATGGGGTCTTGGTGAATGAACTCGCCGACTTGTTGGTGGCCAAAGCAAGGGCGGGGGTAGAGGTTCGGCTCATTTATGATGATGTGGGGAGTTGGTCATTGAGCAATCGACTGATCAATGAATGGGAAAAAGCCGGCGTGGAGGCACACCCCTTTATGCCCGTTCGTTTTCCACGACTTGGCAACCGGATCAATTACCGCAACCATCGCAAAATTGTGGTGATCGATGGGAAAATCGGATTTGTGGGGGGATTGAACTTCGCCGATCACTATCTCGACGGGTTGGCAGGCGTAGGGCCCTGGCGCGACACGCATCTGCGCCTGGAAGGCGAAGCTACCAAAGCCTTGCAAATTGTGTTTCTCACCGACTGGTTTTTTGTGAGTGGCAAAGACTGCGCCGGGCAGGCCATGTTTCCCAACATCAACCTTCCAGCCTGCCTGCCAGTGCAGATTGTGGCCTCTGGTCCTGATTCTGCTTATCCCAGCATTTTGCAAGGATATTTTACCAGCATCACTCTTGCCAAATCCTATCTCTACATCACCAACCCATACTTGATTCCTACGAGCAGCATCCTCTTGGCACTCCAAACTGCTGCCCTCAGCGGCGTGGATGTGCGCATCATCATTCCTGAAAAATCTGATTCGCACATCGCCGATTTCAGCACCCAGTCTTACCTGGAGGAACTCATGGAGGCTGGCGTACAAATCTATCTCTATCACCACGGCTTTGTGCACGCCAAGGTGCTCGTGTCTGATGATGTGCTGAGCTCTATCGGAACAGCTAATTGGGATCAACGTAGCTTTGAACAGAACTTTGAGGTGAATGCTTTTTTGTATGACAGGCAAGTCGCCCTCGACCTCAAAGCCGCTTTCATTCGCGATATGGCACACTGTCGCAAGCTCGACCTAGCGGTGTTTGCGCAGCGCCCTGGCTGGAAAAAACTACTCTCAGCCATGGCAAGGTTGCTCAGCCCGCTGCTGTAGGAGAATACATCGCCCGATTCCTACCCCGTAATTTCGATCCGGTTGTTCTCTGGATCCATCACCACGCTCTCATAATACCCATCGCCCGTGGTGCGGGGCTCGCCCGCAATGGCGTAGCCATCTGCGCGGAGCTGCTCGGTGAGCACATCTACCTGGGCTGCGCTACCGAGAGAAATGGCAAAGTGCGTAAGGCCGCGGTATTCTTGGAGCAAATCATTCACCGCTGCCGGAATATCAGGCCGAACCATCAGCTCCAGCCTGCACCCCGTGTCGAAAGACAGGAAGTAGGACTCGAATTGCTTGGATTCGTTCCGATACTTTTCTCCGGCTTTTGCACCAAAATAGCGCTCATAAAATTGCCGCATGGCTTCTAGGTCTTGTACCCAAATGGCGAGATGGTCAATGCGCATAAGGAGGGGAG
This sequence comes from Bacteroidia bacterium, assembly GCA_030731845.1. GTDB lineage: Bacteria > Bacteroidota > Bacteroidia > J057 > J057 > JANQTF01. The sequence goes on from JANQTF010000288.1 coordinate 10,751, forward strand.
TGTGAGCGAAACGATTTGGGATAAATATACCCGTTCGGGGCTAATATCAGGGGGGTGATTATTTTTTGCACCCGATCGGGTATGATTTGATTTGTTACTTCTCCCTCAGACAAAGGTTTGGACGAGGGGATTCTTCCGCTAACCAGAAGGCTAAGAATCCCCCCCAAAAAAACAGCACGGAAGAATCCGAATGGACCTCTTCCGTGCTGCAAGATAAAAAGGCGTGCTACTCCTTCACCACTCTGCCGAGCCATCTGCCGCCGGCTTCTTCTATCAGCACAAAATAAAGCCCTAGGGGCAGTTCCTGAAGGGAAATATCGGCTTGCGGAGCGCGAAGTTGATGGGTTGCCACTTCCTGACCCAGACCGTTGAGCACCCGTACCTGCGCGAGATCGCGTCCATTTCCCGGCCATTCTATCCGCACTGATTCACGGGCAGGATTGGGGAAGATTTTTACTTTAGGAAGAGATTTTGGGGAAAAAACAGATGCGGTAACGGTTGTATCTACGCGACTATTCCACATTTGTAGGCCGCCGCGGTCAGACCCGAAGATGTAAAAAAGATCGCCAGATTCATCAAGGGGAGCCGCAGCGATGGAGGTCCGGTTGCCAAAATCCTCTCCAAATAAGGTAGAAGTGGGGATAATAGAAGTTGTGAGGCCAGCCTGAGGCGTTTCGAAAACATGGACATACCCGTCTTCAGCCCCTACGAGTAGCTCTGTGACGTTGTCATTGTCATAATCAATAAATCTTGGCCTCGCGGTGCCAGAAAACTTGGCTCCATATTGATTGGTGACCACGATTTGCCCAAATGAGTCAGACACAAAGGTAAATACAGGACTCTGCATGGTCCCTGTGTTTTCGTAATAAGTAATATGTCCAAAGGCACTTCCCACGAAGAGGTCGAAGTCGCCGTCGCCATCAAAATCATAGAGCTCCGGGGCCGAAGCATTGCCCACGTCAATGGTCTGGTTGAGGTTGTCCTTGAGCTGTGGCGCAAGTTGCACGTACACGGCTTTTTGCCCGGCAGGCGCTGCATTTTCAAAGATGCGGAGGGTGCCATTGGCGGAGCCCATCATGAGATCGTCGTCGCCATCGTTGTCGATGTCCACCGCCACAGGTGCAGCCGCCTCAAGCGGAGGAAACAACGTGGACGCCTTGAGGTAATCGGCATCCACAAGCTGAAAGGCTGGTGCCGCTGGCGTTCCCACATTTTCATATAACTGAAGCTGAAAGGCGAGAATCGTGGTGTCTGCACTGCGCAGGGTTGCGCTATTCGCACCGATGAGGATGTCGGTCAGGCCATCATCGTTGTAGTCCAAAAAGGTGGGCATGGAAGTGCGACCCGCATCGATACTGCCACCGGAAAGGAAGCCGCGCCCCTGAAACTTGAAGTCGGGAAAATCATTGGTTCCTTTGTTGAGATAGAGAAGGGTGCCATCCACATCCTCGCCACCGGCCTGGGCATTGGGCGAAGTAATCAGGTCGCGGATTCCGTCATTGTCCACATCGACCATAAACAATCCCGGAAATAGGATCTGATAAACCGGAATATCGGTGCTTGGGTATTCATAAACGGCAGAATCCATGAAGGCATGATCGATCGTGCCGTGATTAAAGGCCACATTGACCGTGGCGTAGGACACATCGCCAAGCATCACATCCTTGAGGCCGTTGCCATCAAAGTCATTTACCAACAAGGTTGAGCCTACGTGTCGCAAGCCGAGGCCCGTGGGGTCTTCATCCCCTCGCTTGCAGTAAACGGTATCTCCCAACACAAGGGTATTGTCCAGATTGCTTTCGTAGAAATGCCCCCAGCAGCCAGTGCCGACCACGTAGTCCATGGTATCGCAACGGCCATATTTTTCGACGGCCATGTTGGTATGAAGCGCAAAAAAATTGGTTCCCGTTTGAGAGGAGATGATATCCAGATCACCGTCGTTATCCACATCCACGATCGCAGGGATGTCAGAGGGAGTGTTGTAAATCGGACGCACATTACTACTCAGGACATCAATTTTTTCATACACTTTTTCAAACCCGACAGAATCACCGTCATAAATGACCTGCTTCATGAGCTGAATGTTTTG
>JANQTF010000289.1:0-4562 GCA_030731845.1 Bacteroidia bacterium
GAGAGAGCAGCTACTTTCTCCAATTCGTCGATCACAATTTTGCCATTGGACTCCAAGGCATCTTCTACTGGCACGATGATGCGCAGTTGCTTGGCTCCATCAGAGAAAGGAATGAGGATGCGCTCAATCTGGGCGTTGCCTTCCTTGATCTTCATGATGCCATTGGCGAGGGTCTCGGCGAGGCGCTCAGTCTTGCGATCGTAGTAGGCCTTGGCCGCATCAAAGAGACGATCGGCGAGTTTGTTCTCGTTTTCGTCGTTGAGCTCTTTGTCGGTGATGCCGGAATCTACCGAAAGGAAGCGCAGGGTATCCATGCGCAGGGCATCGGCATCGGTGGTTTCTGCATGGGTAGCGATGAGCGACACACAGAAATCATAGAGCATGTTGTCGATATCCACCTTGATGCGATCGCCATAGAGGGCGTTGCGACGGCGGCGGTACACGACTTCGCGCTGGGAGTTCATGACATCGTCATACTCAAGGAGTCGCTTGCGCATGCCGAAGTTGTTTTCTTCTACCTTTTTCTGCGCGTTGCCGATGGACTTGGTGATCATGCTGTGCTGAATCACTTCTCCTTCTTTCATGCCGAGGCGGTCCATGATTTTGGACATTCTCTCGGAGGCGAACAGACGCATGAGATCATCTTCGAGGGAGACGAAGAACTGCGACACACCTGGGTCACCCTGACGGCCTGCACGACCGCGGAGCTGCCGATCGATGCGACGCGACTCGTGGCGCTCCGTGCCGATGATGGCGAGGCCACCGGCCTCTTTCACTCCAGGCCCGAGCTTGATGTCGGTACCACGACCCGCCATGTTGGTGGCGATGGTCACGGTGCCAGCCTTACCAGCTTCCGACACAATTTCGGCCTCCCGTTGGTGCTGCTTGGCGTTGAGCACATTGTGAGGAATGCGCTTCATCTTCAACATACGGGAAAGCAACTCCGACACTTCCACAGAAGTGGTACCGACGAGGATAGGCTGTCCTTTTTCGCGCAGCCGCTCCACCTCATCAATGACGGCGTTGAATTTTTCGCGCTTGGTTTTATAGACGAGATCGTCGCGGTCATCGCGGGCAATGGGCCTGTTGGTGGGGATCACCACGACCTCAAGCTTATAGATCTCGTAAAATTCTTTTTCTTCGGTTTCGGCAGTACCGGTCATACCCGAGAGTTTGTGGTACATCCGGAAGTAGTTCTGAAGCGTCACGGTGGCAAAAGTCTGGGTAGCGGCTTCGACTTTTACATTTTCCTTGGCCTCAATAGACTGGTGAAGGCCATCGGAGTAGCGACGCCCGGGCAGCACACGACCCGTTTGCTCATCTACGATCATGACTTTGCCGTCCTGCACGATGTACTCGACATCCTTTTCGAATAGGGTGTATGCTTTGAGGAGCTGCTGAATGGCGTGAAGTCGCTCTGACTTTTCGGCGTAGTCTTTGGCTACGTCATCGCGCAGGGCGAGTTTTTCTTGTTCGGAGAGGGAAGCATCTCCCTGGATAGCAGAAAATTTTGCTCCGATATCTGGCAGAACAAACAGATCTGGATCCTCTCCTGATCCAGCGATTTCTTCGCGGCCTTTGTCAGTCAGCTCGATGGTGTTGTTTTTCTCATCGATGGTGAAGTACAAGGGCTCATCGGCCTCGGGCATCCGCTTGGAGTTGTCCTGCATATAGACCCCTTCGATCTTTTGCATGAGGCTTCTCACGCCAGGCTCAGAGAGGAACTTGATCAGGGCGCTGTTTTTGGGCAAACCACGATAAGCGCGAAAAAGAGGGAGGCCGCTGTCCTTATCGTTATTCTCGGCGAGGAGTTTTTTGGCTTCGGCGAGATATTGGTTAACGAGTTGGCGTTGCTTTTTCACCACCCGCTCGATGCGGGGCTTAAGCTCGTCGTACTCCTGCTTATCGCCTCTTGGAACGGGGCCTGAAATGATGAGCGGGGTTCTGGCTTCATCTACGAGGACAGAGTCCACTTCATCAATGATGGCGTAGTAGTGCTGCCGCTGCACGAGAAACTCCGGGTGGGTGGTCATGTTGTCCCGGAGGTAATCGAAGCCAAATTCGTTGTTGGTCCCGTAGGTAATATCAGCCTGATAGGCTTTTCGACGGGCGTCGGAGTTTGGCTCATGCATGTCGATACAATCGACGGTGAGACCGTGAAACTCAAACAGAGGTGCATTCCACTGAGAGTCACGCGTGGCGAGATAGTTGTTGACTGTGACGAGGTGCACCCCCATGCCTGTGAGGGCATTGAGGTAAACCGGGAAAGTAGCGACAAGGGTTTTCCCTTCCCCGGTTGCCATTTCCGCGATTTTGCCCTGGTGGAGGACCGTGCCACCAATGATCTGCACATCGTAGTGAACCATGTTCCACTCGATTTCAGCGTCGGCGGCTTTCCACTTATTGCTCCAGATCGCCTTGTCGCCATCAATGACGACGTGGTTGTCTTTGTCTCTGTATTTGGCGGCTGCCTCGCGGTCCCAGTCGGTAGCGGTGACGCTGAGCTTGCCGACTTCGGTAAGCCTGCGTGCGGTTTCCTTCACTACGGCAAAGGCTTCCGGGGTAATTTCGGCCATGGCGGCGTCAAGCTGGGTAAAGTGCTGTTTTTTGAGCTCATCAATTCGCTCAAAAAGGCTTTCTTTCTCATTGACATCCTTGGTGCTGTGAGCCTGCTCATTGAGCTGGTCCAACTCGGCGGTGACATCGGCGGTATATTCTTTCAGATATGCCTGGAAGGTTCTGGTTTTTTCCCGCAATTGGTCATCAGTGAGACTACGCAGCTTGGCGTATTCTGCATTCACCTGATCGACAATCGGCTGGAGTTCCCGAAGGTCCTTGTCTTTTTTGTCGGGGAATAACTTCCGGAGAAGGTTTTTCATGTTCGTTGATCGTTCACGTTTACATCCATCAGGACTTGCCTGTGGGGGGAAAAACAAGAGCAGTAAAGTGCTCCAATAGAGCTAACATTGGCGCGTGCAGGTGGCCATTGCTGGCAACAATCTGACGACCGTAAATATAATCATTCCCACCTTGAAAATCGGTAACAAGACCGCCTGCCTCCTGCACGAGGAGCGAACCTGCTGCGACATCCCAGGATTTGAGATTGAATTCGAAGAAAACGTCGAGCCTTCCGGCTGCTACGTTGGCGAGATCAAGGGCTGCACTGCCAAAACGGCGCACGCCATGAGCAGCATCGAGGACATTGACCACAAGATCGACCCATTCGCGGCGCCACCCCATGTCCGAATATGGGAAGCCGGTGGCCACGAGGGCATAGGGCAGATCGGCACGGGGGCTGATGCGCAGGGGGCGCTCATTCTCCCAGGCACCCTGCCCTTTTTGAGCATGGTACATGACCTCCCCCACTGGCTGAAATACATAGCCAGCCATCATTTTTTTCTGATAAGCCAGGCCTACTGAAATAGAGAAATGAGGAATGCCGTGGGTAAAATTGGAGGTGCCGTCAATGGGATCGATGATCCACTCCCAGCCATTTTTGGTGGCTTGAGACTTGGCTTCTTCTGTGGTAAAACCTGCTCCGGGAATCAGCTGCGATAAGCCCTCTTTGAGGAGTTCTTCCGTTCTGACATCCACATAGGTGAAGGGATCATTTTCAGCTTTATATTCGACAGTATCAAAATTGAAAACCTCAAACTCCTGACGGGCAAAGTCGCCCGCAGTCCGGATCACGGACTGGATTTCGCTATCGAGCGCTGCTACAGATGGAAGAGATGAGGACATACAACTTGAATGCTGAACGTATAATATGCGATTTCTGTTCCAGAGGGAAGGCTACGCGCCAAAATCGCAGATAATTTACGGAAAGATGACAGGATGTCAGTCGTTTATTTTTCCGCCGACCACCAGAACGATTTCTCCCTTTACTTTTTCCTTTTTCTCAAACTCAGCGATCAGCTCAGCCAGGGTGCCACGGTGAAAGGTTTCAAACATCTTGCTCAGCTCCCGGGCCACACAAGCGGGCCTGTCTGGCCCAAACGCTTCGGCGAGCTGCGAGAGGGTTTTGACGAGCCGATATGGCGACTCGTAGAACACGATGGTGCGAGGCTCTTCTAGCAGGGCAAGGATGCGGGTTTGGCGACCTTTTTTCTGGGGGAGAAATCCTTCGAAAATGAACCTATCGCAGGGGAGGCCGCTGCCCACGAGAGCTGGCACAAAAGCTGTGGGGCCGGGTAGCACCTCCACTTTGATCCCTTTTTGAATGGCCTCTCGCACGAGAAGAAATCCGGGGTCGCTGATGCCGGGGGTCCCGGCGTCGCTCACGAGCGCTATGTGTAGGTTTTCCTGAATCACACGATCGAGCAAGGCCTCGACTTTGTGGTGCTCATTGTGCTGATGAAGTGCCGTCTGAGGCGTTTCTACGCCATAGTGCTTGAGGAGCACACCCGAAGTACGCGTATCTTCCGCCGCGATCAGATCGACTTCTTTGAGGATTCGGAGCGCCCGGATCGTGAGATCCTCCAGATTGCCAATGGGCGTGGGAATGAGGGTGATTTGTGCCAAGGGAGCGAAATTAATTGGACAAAGGTAGGCAGAAGGAAGAC
>JANQTF010000289.1:4662-12820 GCA_030731845.1 Bacteroidia bacterium
CAACTTGATGCTGAGTATCAAAAGATCAAGGACAAGGCAGATAGCAAAATGGACGATATGAATGATGCCACCAAAGAAGAAATCAATGCTCTGGAGGCTAGATACCAACAGGCGAAAGGCAGCATTCAAACCGCCATGGAGCAGGCGAAAGAAGACATGGAAAATGCAGCACAAGACATCAAGCAAAAAGCGGATAGCCTCGACATGTAGGCCAGCACTTTTTGTGTCACCCATATCGACCCTCGTAGCCAAGGCCACGAGGGTTATTTTTTGGATAGAGCGCCGCTGAGAATTCTTATAATTCGCTCAGGCTTGGCCACAATAGCCTCTCTCTCATGAAGCCTGATGAAGAAGCAACTTCCCTGTTCCACGGTGGACTCCACCCAGATATCGGCATGGATCTTTGCGACAATTTTCCTGCAAATAGCTAGCCCCAACCCGGAGGATTGGGTAAGGCTTTTGCTATGCAAGGTTTTGAAGGGTTCAAAAATATGAGAAAGGTATTCTTGAGGAATCCCTTTGCCATTATCTGCAACCGTGATTAGAAAGGAGCCCTCCTGCTTGACAAGGGCTACCCGAATAATAGGAACCTCAGAGTCATTGTGAATGATGCCGTTTTCGATGAGGTTCTGGAGTAATAAGATGAGGTATTCCCTGGAAAAACATTGATAGGTAAGACCGTTTTCCAATTCATTCTCGAATGTGACTTGTGCCGTTCTCTCCTGTATGAGCTCATGAAGATTAAACAAGACTTGTCCGTATCCATCTTCGAAATAGACAGGTTGGTGGAGTACCCGCTCTTCTCCACTGACTTCAGAGAAGACTTTGAGTGAGTTAACAAAGCCCAGCAAGGTGTCTATTGCCACATTAATGTATTGGAAATATTGCCGATATGAATGGGCAGGGGTTTCTTTGGTCAGTTTTCGCTCAATTAGAGCCGTGAAGCTGCTGATGTTTCGAATCGGCTCTTTCAGGTCGTGGGAAGTGATATAGGTGAAATGAGAAAGCTCCTCATTCCTTTCCTCCAGATCTTTGTTTTTGGCTTCTAAGTCCGACAGGAGCTGCTGCTGCTGGGCTTTGTAGTACGTGATTTCTCGCTGATAGGCCACAATGATGAGAACGATGATGATCAACACACAGGGAGTAATGAAGATTTCATCGTAAGGATTGGTGAGACCTTGCAACACGGTCCCATATAAAACCAAATAGATTTTTGTGAATACTGCTATCACAGAGACATACGCGCTGACGAAGATCACGAAGCCCTTATTCTCCGAATACAAGAAATAGGCGGCAATGATAAATGCCGCAAAAGTGAGATCTTCTCCTGAGCTGCCTATGGCAAAAACCACCAATAAGGCCAGCCATGCCGGAAGCGAAATGAAGACAAAATAGCGAGCAAATTTGAATCGCTTGAACTTGTTCGCGGTAAGGGTAACCACAACGATTAAACTGGTGATTACCAACCCAACAATCATATTAGGATTAGCTATCTGGATCACCCCAAAAAGGCACAAGCAACAAATACCAACAATCCACAGAAACTGATTCATGAGTCTGATCTTGATGGCATCATCGCTACTCAGCGTGCTATCAATACCTAGATTACTGAGAGATGTCCATATTCGCTTTATGCTCATACCTTTTCAATTGAAAATATTATTACACCTTATTTTCACGATAACTCGCGGCTTCCCTTACAGCATAACATATAACATACTTAATTCAATGGTGGGCAAATAGGTCGAATATACCATTTCCCATATAAATCCCCCTTCAAACAAGCTACCAAAACAACATACTCGCCCCATTCGGGATTATAATCCGATCTTTTTCCACATAAGATGATATCATACTGGAACTATCAATATGATTGATTCTCCCACAAACGAAAAAACAAGCCAATTTGACCACAAACCAGATTCAACAGCAGAGGTACTCCATTAATTTTTGACCATCACTTTTCTCACTCCGAGGGTTCCGATGTTGAGCAGATACAGTCCCGATGGGAGATCCGGTAAATCAATTGTAGTTTCTTGCGTGCCGGGCCTGAGCTGCCAACTTTGGATGACATTGCCAGCCAGATCCTGCAACTTGATGATCAGCGCGCTGGAGAGAACTTCGGTGAATTGAACGGTGATTTTCTCCGCTGCCGGTACGGGAAAGATCTCGAAGGCAGGGATTTCCAGTCGTTCCGCCAAGCCCAAGACAAAAGGCGTGCAGGCAGTTGGCGCAGCCGTAGGCGCACAAAAAGCGGTGTCGAGGACGTTTACTTCTTCGATCTGCACGATGGGACCGCCATAATACGTGGGCGTAACGGGCAGATTGTTGATCGCCCCGGAATTAAAAAAAAGAATGCTGCTCGTGGAATCAGGAGCGGAAGGCAAATACCTCACGCCTGAGAGGGCGTGGACTCCGCCGGGTTGGTCTTCGTATGACAACACCGAAGTTGCCAGATAATGATAGGCGCCTCCGTCGGTGTAGGAATACAGGGAGGCATTCTGCAACTCCCAATCGGCGGCATAGACCGCCGAAGCAGGCGCACTGTTGCCGAGTTGGAGCACGGAGCCGGCCAACATCACTCCCTCTTCAAAAGTTGTGAGGCCTAGCCCAATACTCAGCGGATGCTGTAAGTCGGGAAACACGCGGCTGCGCAATAGTTGGCCCGTGGCCAACTCTAGCTCATAGACTCCAGCCCCGATGGTCTGCACCGGCACGCCCCCGAGCACCGTGTCGAGATATTGCGAGCCTCCCACATAGAGCCGACCACTCGGGCTCATGGCCAAGGACACCGCAGCATGATAGGTAGATAAATTGCTGCCACCCACTGTGGGCAAAAACTGTGGAGGTGCAGCCGCCCATTTGCTTACCCATTCTGTGGCGAGCGATACATCGGTCTTGATCGCCAGCAAATACACCGAGTCTTCGCTCGCATCGAAATAAGCACCTGATACCACGAAGCCTTCTTCGTTCGGAAGCGACAGCACATCATAACCAACCAGGGTATCCTCCAGCGGAAACTGCTCAAAAACAGTGTAGCCTATTTGAGCAAAATCGTAATCAAAATGCGATAAAAACAGCGTTTTACGCGTGCTCCCCGTGAGATTTACCGTATCGGTGATTTCCCAGTACACCGTCTGCCCGGCTACCACAAGCCCGTCCTGCGAGGTATTGTCGATGGCATAGGCCGCTGCCGGACAGAGCACCTCGACCCCAAAGGTATTGCCCGCAGGGATCTTCACGAGCCGCTCGCGCTGCATGTCTCCGCAGGCATTGGTCTCCACCAACCACGCTCCCGGAATGCGGTAACTTGTGTTAAGAAAAGGCAGCAGGGTATCGATCTGCTGAACCATGACGAGCTTGCCATCGGGTCGCTCCACCACATCAAACCCGAGCGTGCGCCCAAGGCCATGTTGAAACTGTTTCGACCAAATGATCCCTCCACAGGGATTGATCTTGATCAGCCAGCCATCGTCTTCCCAATATCCCACCGACACGAAGTTGCCCTCTTGCGTAGCAATCATGTTCAGCGATCCATCAGGAATGTTCAGGTTGTCCAGCTTGCGGAATTTGATCCCCTGGGCCGAAAGGGAAGAACCCAGGGAGAGCAACAGGAGAGAGATGAGGATGCGGAGGTTCATGAGGTTTGAGGTGTCAGAAGGTCAGGGGTCAGGGGTCAGACAAGAAAGATTTTGAGAAGCGAGATGTTGAGAGGTCAGAAGGTCAGGGGTCAGAAGCCAGACAAGAGAAAGAACCGGTAGAAGCGGGTCTTGCGCCCGCTACAAGAGAAAGAACCAGTAGAAGCGGGTCTCGCGCCCGCTACTGGTAAGGCAAGCGCCCGCTTCTCAAGTTCAAGTCCGGCACCGTAGGGCGAGATCCTCTAATCTACCAATAACAACGGCACTTTTTTTACCAGTTTGAATCAGTCTTAACATTCAGAGGATCATGCCTCCTGATTAATGCCGCACCAATACCTTGCCTACAAATCGCTCCTCGCCTCTTATAAACGTTACGACATACATCCCGGCAGGAATATCCTCAACAGATATCCTCAATTCCTCCCCCGGCCAGCCCATGTCTGAGACCTGTCTCACAATTCGGCCAGACAAATCGGTTAAGGAAATCCTGTACATGCCTGGAGTGCCGGGGGGCACTTGCATCCCCAGGTGCGAGGTGGTAGGATTGGGGTAAAGCGCCAACGAATTCGGCGTCATTTCCCTCCCGATGCCCGTTGCACCATCGCTGCAAAGCAGGGTATCGGAAAGCGTGAGGGCTGTAGCCTGATAGGCGATACTGTGCTCCTGCATGATCGAGTCGAGAACCACGTTGGCTTGCTGGGTCTGTGGAGAAAAAGGAAAGGAATTGATGGTGAGAGAATGCGAACAAGGATCGCCAAGCGGATTGCTGGCCGAGACCTGCTTAAGCTCCAACTGATCATACCACATGAGATAATTGCCATCGTGGCCAATGCTGATGTGCGGAATGTCATAGTCATAGGGATAGCCCGCTACATCTAGGCCCCCAAATCCTCTGGCCCAGACACTGGCCACATCAATGCCGCTCACCCCTGGATCAAGCTCTAGCAAAAAGGCCTTATAGCCGCCAATGGCACCGCCAACGAGAAAGTTTCCGTTTGGGAGTATCTCCAGGTCTGAAGCGTAGAGATCGGTGAGATTGCCGCTTTGTCCGGTGGGGTGAAAAAATGCCTGGGCATGAATCACCTGCCCGGTGGCCGTGATCCGCGCAATCCAAGCCACGGGAATATAGATGCTGCCGCCATTGCCACCGTTGCCGATGGCCACGAAGTAGAACACGTTGCCAAGCAGAGCAATATCGCCATTGGGCAATTCCTCGATATCAGCGATGAAGCCACCCGTGGCAGCAACACCCCACAGCGCCTGTGCGTCTCCCCCCATCACGCCGCCACCCATGGGGATTTGCGATTGCCAAAGCACAGCGCCATTGGCGTCAAGCTTTACCAAATAGCCCCATTCGCCTGAAGAAATCCCATAAAATACGCCTCCATCGGCTGTCTCTATGGCCTTCATCTGAAAGCTCGGATGAGCCAAAAGAGCCATCGTGATGTTAAATGCAAAGGCGCGTTGCAATCTGGACCATACGATGCTCCCCGATGCATCCACCTTCAGGAGAAAGGGCTGAGGATTGCCCAGGGCATCGGTTCCCTGGCTCGAGTAGCCACTCACGAGATAGCCGCCATCGCTCGTGGCTTGCAACTCATAAGGCAAATCCGTGCGAGAACCGCCATATCGCTTGGCCCATTGAATCTGCCCCTGCGCATCGAGCTTCACGAGGCAATAGTCGAGCTTGGCGAGCAAGGGCGCTTTCCAGATCTCGGTGTCGTAGGCACCGAGCACGAGGTAGCCGCCATCGGCTGTAGAGATGGCATCAATGCCATAGTCAAGATGGTCATTGGAACTCTGGAGCACCTGTGTCCATTCAGTTTGAAAGCTACCATCGACCTTCATCACAAGCATCCCGGCTGCGCCGCTGCTGTTGGCAAAGCTACCTGAGAGCAGATAGCCACCATCTGCCGTGGGCCGAATGTGGCCCGCGGTGGGATCAGCCGCTCCACGATATTGCTTCAGCATGTTTTGTGCGGAGAGAAAAAACGGAACCATCAGGCCCAAAAGCAGGAAATAGCGGAGGAAAAAACGGACGTATTTCATTTCAAATATGTGTTTGTGGTAGAATCTGTGAGCAAGATCGGCAGGACCCCGGCGCTGCCATACCACAAAAAAAGGCTGTTCCTAAATGGCGGAAATTTGCTTGCCTCTGGTTGAAAAAAATGTTATGCTTGCATAACAAATTTATCTTCCGTGGCTTGGTAGCGTTACACAGCTTTATTCAACTCGTGGTCTTGATGCCCGCCGTCGTTCTTCCCTAATGCCGCCTCACAAGCTACTCGAAGGATTTTTGTTTTCCGATCCTACTTTTTGACTATGCTATCTCAACTTCTCTTTGCCCTCTTATTTGCTGCTGGCGCTGGTGCATTTGCCTGGCAGATCAGCAGAATCAGAAAAAACATCAACCTGGGCCGGCCCGACGAACGCAGCGGCCACGCAAAGGAGCGCCTGCGCAACATGGTGCTCGTGGCCTTGGGGCAGCAGAAAATGTTTCAGCGATGGATCCCAGCCACGCTTCACCTGATTCTCTATGTTTCCTTTGTTGTGATCAACATTGAGGTGCTCGAGATCGTGATCGACGGGCTCGCGGGACAGCATCGCATCCTGGGCCAATATTTTGGCGGCCTTTATGATGTGCTCATGGTGATCAACGAGTGCCTTGGCGCGCTGGTCATCGTAGCATCAGTGATGCTGCTCATTCGCCGAAATGTGCTCAAAGTGAAGCGCTTTCAGGGAATTGAAATGACAGAATCGAAAGGCCTCATTCTCCGCAGAAATTACTCTCACCTCGACGCCAACATCATCCTCTTCACCGAAATCGCCCTGATGCTGGCCCTCTTCGCCTTCAACATTGCCGACATACAACTCCACGCACTTGGCGCGGGGATGCTCGAAACCCTTCCGGGTGTCTATCCTGTTTCGCAGACATTGGCCGATATGCAGATTTTCGGGACGAATGTGGAGACCCTCCACGCCATTGAGCGTGTGGGGTGGTGGGGCCATATCGCCGGCATTCTGCTGTTTCTCAATTACCTCCCAATCTCCAAGCACTTCCACATTCTCATGGCCTTCCCGAATGTGTATTTCTCGAATGTGGGGATCAAGCCCAAGGGGCAATTTGCCAACCTCGAGCAGGTGAGCGAAGAGATCAAAGCCGTGGTGGACCCCTCCTACACCCCCAAGGAACTGGAAAATGCACCGCTGCGATTTGGCGCACGCGACGTGACCGACCTGAGCTGGAAATCGCTCATGGATAGCTACACCTGCACCGAATGCGGACGCTGCACCTCTGTGTGCCCTGCCAATACCACAGGCAAAAAACTCTCCCCACGCAAAATCGTCATGGACGTGCGCGACCGCCTCGAAGAGATCCAGAAATTTGGGCTCATCAAGAATGAGCAGGGTGAAATGATTCCCGGTAAGGAAGTAGCTGGCGCTGAAGAAGCTGCTGCGCATCTCCTGCTGAGTGATCATTACATCTCCGAAGAGGAGCTTCGCGCCTGCACCACCTGCAATGCCTGCGTGGAGGCCTGCCCGGTAAACATTGATCATCTCGACATCATCCTGCCGCTGCGCCAATACCTGGTGATGGAAGAATCATCCATGCCGGATGAGTGGGGCATCATGTTCAGCAATGTGGAGAACAACGGTGCGCCCTGGGCCATGGCCTCCGCCGATCGGTTTAATTGGGCGAGTGAGATTCCTTCGTTAGAAGGATCTTCTGAAAAAGTTGAATAACTTCTCCCATCTATTACAAAAGCAGATGACCCTACAGGAACAAGTAAAAACGGCTATCCTCCAGATCGAACCTGGAGCGAGCGTCGTCATGTTTGGCTCCCGCGCCCGCGGTGATGCCCGGCCAAATTCTGATTGGGATTTCCTCATCCTCACAGATCTTGAGGTGGACCATGCTTTAAAGAGAAGTATTTGGAACCAACTGTACACGCTTGAGCTACACACGGGAGAGGTCATTCATAGCCTGATCGCTCAGCGCGATGCCTGGGAGAAGTCTGACAGTTGGCCCATCAGGCGAGAGATTACAAAAGAAGGGCAAGTATTATGAATGCAGGATCAACAAGTTGGATGGAGCGCGCCTATGCATCACTGGAAGAAGCCAAGACACTTCACGCCAATGACTTCGTGGGCGGGGCCATCAGCAGGTTGTACTATTCTTGCTTTTATGCTGTTCTCTCCTTCCTCACTCAAAAAGGAATCAGTGCCAAATCTCACACCGGAATCAAATCAGCCTTCAACCTGCATTTGATCAAATCGGGCCTGCTTCCGATAGCGTTAGGAATGCTCTACAACGAATTATTTGAGCTAAGACTGGAAGCCGATTATGTTCCGGAACCATCTTACCTCGCTGATGAAATCGGCACATTGCTTTCGCAAGCCGAAGGATTCATTCAGACCATCCATAAGATTACGAATTCACTTGAATAGCTTTATGAGCACTTCAATCCACATCCCCCTGATCGCCGATCTTGCAGCTGAAGGCAAGACGCCAGAATACC
>JANQTF010000290.1:0-16793 GCA_030731845.1 Bacteroidia bacterium
TTACCGTTTCACAAGCACTTTGCGTGGACCTTGTCCTAGATCAGGCAGGGGAATAGCTTTCCATTCCGATACTTTGGCGGCAGCTTCGGGAGCCGAAGCAGATGCTGCGACTGCGGAGACCGTGTCTGTAGAGGCCTGGGCTTCTTTGGCGAGTCTGCGGTCGAGGTCTTTGGTAAACTGCTCGATGGTGTCTTTCACGCGGTAGCCATCACTTTCCCGATAGGTCTTATCGAATGAATGCTGAAACATATCCGCATCTTCGTAGCTCGTGGCAAACACATCGCTTGTCCTGACCACCCAGAGATTGGCGCATTTTTCCCGACGACCAAATTGCTCCTTTGCCAGGATGAGCGCCATCTCAGGATTAGGGCCGTGAAGGGAGCCCACGTGCACATGCTGCTCGCCGCGGTTGCGTTGTTGGAAGACCTCGTAGGTCTGCCATTGACCGAGCTCATCTTCCTGATGTGCGTCAGTAGCATCGAGCGGCAGCGGGATGCGATTCATCCGGGGATCGGCGGAGGTGTATGAATGTGAATCCAGACTCATGATGGAGCAATTTCGTCTAAGATGCCCAAAAGGGCGTTAAGGAGTTGATTTCGGCCTGTTTTGATGGTTTCGATGGGCAGTACGCCCTTTCGTTCACCATCATTGAGGTGGGCCAGTTCAGATTGTAAATGAATCAAGTCATTGATTCGGTATCGTTGGTCAGGATCGGAAACTACACATTCACTCACCAGTTCAATGGCATCGCCAAGCCTGCCGAGCTTCACCAGGTCAATCGCTTGTACTCTCACTTTGCCTAAGGTTGTCTCCTCCGGCTTCAGATTATCTGATTGATTGATCTCTTCCCGGATGATCGGCAACAAGGCCTCATAATACAGGTGCGCAGCTGAGCCTTCGAGGGATTCTACCATTCCATTGATAGCGGTTTCTCTCTCCATCCGCAGCCACTGCTCATATTCCAGCTTTGCCAGCTCTTGCTTTCGCAGAAAGCAAGCTTTAAGCCAACGCTTCCATCTGTTGCAGATGGCATCCACATCGGCAGGATGCAGATCGGCAGCACGCAACATCGCGCCAGAAGGAAGCACACATTCCCCATCAGATCTAAGCTGCACGATGCCTTCTTCGAGAGAAAGAACGAACGCCGCCGATGTGCCCTGAAAATGAGAAGCAAGCTTCATGATGCAATCAGGCCAGAGGTGCTACATAAGGCTCATGCTGATTGAGCAGGGCTTTCTTCACCCAACGGCCTTTTTCTTCGGCCCATCGTCTCACGGCAAGCCGCTCAGCATTGCAGGGGCCATCCCCATTGATCACCCGCTTAAACTCGTTCCAGTCGGGTTCGGTATATTCCCATTCACCAGTCTGGGCATTTTTTTGAAGGGCGGGATCAGGAATAACGAGTCCCAACTCCTGAATTTTGGGCACATACATGTCCAAAAACGCTTGACGCATGGAGTCATTGGTGGCCATTTTCACCTTCCAGCGCACGAGGTGCGCAGTGTGAACCGACATTTTATCGGGAGGCCCAAAGAAGTGCATGATGGGTGGCCACCACCGCTCAAGCGCCTCTTGCACCATCTGCCGCTGCACAGGTGTGCCTGTGGCGAGGCTCACCACATTGTCGTGGCCATATTTTAGGTGAAAAGATTCTTCGAAACAGATCCGCTCAAGGGCGCGGCAATATGGGCCGTAAGAACCTTTGGAATTGGTGACCTGATTGACGATCGCTCCGGCATCAATCAGCCAGGCAATCACAGCGGTATCGGCCCATGTCACGGCTGGATAGTTGAATACGTTGGAGTATTTTGATTTGCCGTTGATGAGGTCGTTGACCATGTCTTCGCGGGGCTTTCCGAGGGTTTCGGCGGCAGAATAAAGAAGCTGTGCGTGGCCCACTTCGTCCTGCACCTTGGCCATGAGGGCGAGCTTGCGTCGAAAGCCGGGTGCGCGGGTGATCCATGTGCCTTCGGGCAGCGCGCCGATGATCTCGGAGTGAGCATGTTGCTCAATCATGCGGGTGAGCTGTCGTCGATACTCGTAGGGCATCCAATCCTGGGGCTCGATCTTGAGCCCAGCGGCGATTTTGGCCTCAAATTCGGCCATTTTGATGGGATCTTCGTCTTCGAGGCGGTTGCCTTTGTTGTCGATGTCGATGACTGATAAGCTGCCGTACATATATGATGCTTGAATTGATGAGGTCAAAAAAAAAATCAACGGAGAGGCGAAACGGGAAATTGGAGGCCATAGAGGCCCTGATCCGCGATTTGCCGGGCAATGAGCTGGGGGGCAACTCCTTTTTCTGGCTGATACCAGCGTTGCACCCAATTGGCGGAAGACAGAATCGAGTAGGTGGAAAAAACCGGGTTCAGGTCCCGAAATTCGCCTGAATCAATTCCTTCCTCGATCATGGCAGAAAACGCAGACTCATACTCACGAATATAGGCTGCATAAGTCGATTTCCTTTCCCCTTCAAGGTTTCGCCATTCTCTAAAAAAAATAGCAGAGGCTTCACGCAACTCAATGATCACTGCAACGTGGGCGCAGATCATGTCATGCAAGCGTGAGGAGGCACTTTTTGTGCCTTTTGCCAGGGGGAGCACCTGCTCGTGAAAAGCTCTTGCACAGCGCAGGGCAATCTCCCATAGCATATCTTCCTTGGACTTGTAGTGGCTGTAGAGGCTGGCTGGCTTGATGTGTAGGGACTCAGCGAGGTCGCGCATGGAAGTGGCCCGATAGCCTCTTTCGCTCATCAGCTTCCGGGCAGCCTCCAGAATTTCTTCTTTTCTGGCGCTGGATGGAATAAGCGGAAAGGTTTCGATAGACAACATCATGGGCAAAATGATCTGGAAAGAAGAACCACTCTCCTACCTAACGATCGTTAGGGCAAGATAGTTTGTTCCTCCAGAAAACACAAACAAGAATGGCTAAAAAAACAGAAATCGTCTTCTATGCTGGTTAAAGAGGAATTCTACTTGGTTGAAGGAATGAGATATGCTAAATTGGCGCAGGTTTTCGGGGAGCCCGAAGATATAACCTACTGACTATCAGACCATCATACACTATGGACCTGCATCTCCTCGGATCGGACACACTGGCTATTGCGCCGTTATTGCTTTTGCTGGGCGTTGGCCTGCTGATCATGTTGCTCGATTCTTTCCGTGTGCACGCCTCAATTCCCTGGCTTGCAGGGCTGGGCATGCTTTCTGCAGGTGCCTGGGCCTGGCTGGCTGGCCCCTCTCAGAGTCAGGTTGTGTTTTCGGGCATGATGGAAGCCGGTGGCATTTCCCCGCTCGTGACGCTTTTCCTTTGTCTGGCTGGGGTTTTCACGGTGCTGTTTGTGCCCGATTACCTCGCCCGTCATGATAACAAAGTCAATGATGTGTATGCCCTGCTCGTGTTTGCTGTGCTAGGGATGGTTCTGATGGCCAACGCACACAACCTGCTCATGACCTTCATCGGCCTGGAGACCATGTCGATGTGTCTGTATATTTTTGCGGCCTTGTTCAAGACAGATACCCGCTCGAATGAAGCAGGGCTAAAATATTTTTTGCTTGGCTCCTTTGCCTCTGCCTTCCTGCTCTTTGGCATTGCCCTGGTGTATGGAATCACCGGCACCCTGGACCTGGGGGAGCTATCGACCAAAATCACCTTATTGCAAGAAAACAAAGCGCTTTTCTATGTGGCTTCAGGCCTGATGTTGGTGGGGTTTTTGTTTAAGGTGGCCGCTTTCCCTTTTCACAACTGGACCCCCGATGTGTATCAAGGCACACCTACCCCACTGGCCGGATTCATGGCCACTGGAAGCAAGATGGCAGCTTTTGTCTCGTTGGGAATCATCATTGAGAAACTAGAACTGGTCAGCCCTGCGGTTGACAATCGGCTTGCAACTGTGCTGGCACTCACCGCATTTTTGACAATGGTGTATGGCAACCTCGTGGCTGCAAGACAGACCAACCTCAAGCGCATGCTGGCCTATTCCAGCATTGCACACAGCGGATATGTGCTCCTGGGGCTTTGTGCACCCGTCTTTGGCTTCCAGGCCATCCTCTTTTACATGTTTATCTATACCTTGATGAACATTGGTGCATTTGGTTTGCTGGGCATGGCCGAGCAACGCATGGAAGATACCGACATTGAAAGCTGGAAGGGCTTAGGGAAAAGCTCGCCCTACATGGCTGGTGCCATGGCCGTTTTCCTCTTTTCCCTGGCGGGCATCCCCCCTCTGGCAGGATTCATGAGCAAATATCAGGTGTTCCTTTCTGCCATTCGCGAAGACCTCGTGGTCCTCGCTACCATCGGTATTCTCACATCTGTGGTAGGTGCTTTCTACTATTTGCGGGTGATCTTCCTGATGTTTTTCCAAACCACAGAACAGCCCAGCACCCTCAACCTTCGCCAGAAAATGGCCCCTGCTACCGGAATTGCCGTACTTGTGCTCCTGATCATTCTCCTGGGTGTGTTTCCCAGCCTGATCCTCGATCCTATCCGCGCAGCATTCTCCAGTGATCTGGTCATCGAGATGGCTAGCCAACCATAGCCCTGGTCGGGGATATGTTACATTCCTCCAGAAGTTCATCTTCGGTTCTCCCTGCATAGCCTTACCTTAGGGATCAACGTTTGCCTTCCTTTTAAGCTGGCAGAAATTCCCTATTGCTATGAATAGAGCATCATGAAGACCAGAATTTTACATTTTTGGAGCTGGGTCAGTGGTCTGGGAATAACCGCGGATCTAGATGAAGAGCAAGTTCGCTCAACCATGACCCTCAACAGGCTGGCATTTATTGCAGGCCTTGCCATATTACCATTCTGTTTACCTGAACTCAACCCAACCAATGATCAATTTGGCTGGATTGAATTCTTCTGCTTTGGTGGATTTTTAGGCATTCTGTTTTTCAATGCACAAGGCAGGTACGAGACCGCCGTCATCACGCTCATCGTCACCACCCTTTCCAAAATATTTTTTACAGGATCATATCGTGGGGTCAATGCGGGAGAGCAATTGTTTTTTCTGCCATTGGTTATTGGCATTCTTCTTCTCTATGACTTAAAAAAAGATAGGATCGGCTGGTTGATGTTTGGTTTCAGCCTCGGGATTTTTGTCTTGTTGGAGGCAAGTCATTATGAGCTTATGTCCCCCACAACCCCATTTGCAGAAGGGGTCATTCGCCAGATGTTTACAGTCAATTTTGTGATCAGTGCTGCTATTGTGATCTCGATCGTTTACTATTATTCCCAACTTGTCAGAGAGCAACAAATAAAGATCAAGCAAGCCTCCGACGAGGAGCGAAGCCTTAACCAACAATTGGAACAACATCTGGCAGAGCTTTCCAGCTCCAATACCCAACTCAAACATCAGGAGCAAGCTCTCAAAGAAGCCTTAGACAAGGCTGAAGCAGCGTCACGGGCAAAATCAGAATTTTTGGCCCTGATGAATCACGAGCTTCGCACCCCGCTACATGCAGTGATCAGCTATTCCAATTTACTCCAGGAAACAAGCCCAAACTCAGAACAGAAAGAGTATATAGAAGCTGTGCACCAAAGCGGCGAAAACTTGTTTGTCATTGTAGATCATATTCTGAACCTTTCTCAATTCGAAGCAGGCAGGATGCAGCTCTATCCAGAAGTGGTAGCAGCTTCCATCCCATTATCCAGGGCTATGGAAGCCATTGGCAAGGCGGCATCCGACAAAGCTCTCTCCCTTGAAATCCACATCCACTCTGCAGTTGAAACCATGGTCGAAATTGATCCCTATCGGGTGCAGCAGATTCTGACCAACATCTTTGACAATGCGATAAAATTTACGAACGCAGGGGGGATCACAGCTTCTACTGTTGTGCAATCACATGCTACCGGCGCAGATCTGATCTATGAGATTTCTGATACAGGGATCGGGATAGACAAAGAGCATCAGGAATCCATTTTTTTGCCTTTTTTTCAGTCTGACACCACCTCCACCAGAACCTATGGGGGAACCGGACTCGGGCTGGCGATTTGCAGGCAGCTGCTCACAGAAATGGGAGGTAGCATCAGCGTGGAAAGCGTTCCTGGCGAAGGAAGCACCTTCCAGATCACGATCCCGACGCGCGTGACCGAAACAGGAGGAACAGAGGAGTTGAAGCCACTGGATCGAGAAGGCCCCATTGCAGACAAAAGCCTGATTCTGCTGGTAGAAGACCATCCAGTAAATCAGAAGCTGGCTAAAACCATGCTGACCAAGATAGGCTATAAGTTCAAGTTGGCCACCAACGGCGCCGAAGCGATGAGGATTCTGAAGCAGGAAACATTCTCGCTTGTGCTCATGGACATCCAAATGCCCGTGATGGATGGGATTGAGGCAACAAAAATGATCCGCAAGTCCATGCCTACAGATCAGCAGCCTGTCATCATTGCAATGACAGCGAACACGACTGACAAAGACAGGGAGCATTGTCTGGATGCAGGCATGAATGACTTTCTGGCCAAGCCAGTCAAGAAAATGCAATTGGAAGCGATGCTGACAAAATGGCTCAGGCCAGCGCCCCCGGCTATTCCTCCTGGCTCTCCATCATCTGAATTACGTCTTGAGAATTGATCAGGTGGATGCCAGCTGCCTCCATCTCAAAGAAGGCATCGCGTGTGTCATATTGCGAAAGATTTACGCCTCTCGTAGCATCTTCGATAACAAAGGTGCGGAACCCAGAAGCCTTGGCATCAAGGGCCGTGAATTTCACACAGTAGTCGGCGGCCAATCCTACCACATACACCTCCTCTACCTGCTGATCGCGAAGATAATCTTCGAGACCGGTAGCCTTGCGGTGGCCATTGTCAAAAAAGCCTGAATAGGAATCAATGCTCGAATCCGTGCCTTTCACAAATACTTTCTTGATGGCGCTGGTATGAAGTTGGTCGGAAAATTCGGCGCCTTTGCTACCCTGCACACAATGCACAGGCCACAGGACTTGTGTGAGGCCAAAGAGGTCGATCAACTCTCCGGGCGACTTGCCAGCATGGTTGGCAGCAAAGCTGCCATGGTCGGCAGGGTGCCAGTCTTGTGTGGCCACAACAAGCGGAAAAAGAGGCTGAAGGAGATTTACGACATTCAGGATTTTATCACCTTGTGGCACTTCCAGCGCGCCTCCAGGCAGAAAATCGTTTTGGATATCAACGAGAATCAATGCTCGCATGAAAAATTGGTTCTGGGAAAAGTAAAAAGAATGTCCGCGGGTAGATTTCAGCGGTTGAAATTACGCTTTCAACTATAAAAAGTTGAGCTATTTTGTAATTATGCACAAAAGAAAGCGACACATGTCTGCGTGACGTGTATCTACCCGCTGGTATGGCCCAATGATTTGCTTACATTTGTCACTCAAAATTCACCTCAACATTCGCGCATGGAGCTAGGAGCGATCTTTTGGATCACCCTGATTGTACTTTTCCTGATCGGCTTAAAAATCGGACACTGGAAATTGTTTGAAAAAGCAGGTCAACCAGGCTGGGCCGCTTTGGTCCCCGTTTACTGCTGGGTCGTATGGCTCAAAATCATTGGGAAACCTACCTGGTGGGCAGTTCTGCTACTCATTCCTGTGATTGGTGTACTGGTATGGGTGGCCATGACCATTGACTTGGTCAGGGCATTTGGTAAATACAAACTCAAGGAGCACGCAGCTTCTCTTTTTCTTTTTCCCGTTTATCTCCCCCTCATCGGCTTCGACTCCAAAGTGCAATACCTCGGGGCACCCGACTCCCACAAAAATGTGCCGGCTAAAGGACAGATTCGCGAATGGGGCGACGCCATCCTCTTTGCTGGCGTCTCGGCGCTCATTATCCGAACACTCTTCATCGAGGCCTTCATGATCCCGACCTCCTCTATGGAGCGGACCCTCATGGCAGGCGACTTCCTCTTTGTGAGCAAATTTCATTATGGCGCCAGAATGCCCATGATGCCGCTCTCGGTTCCCTTCATTCACAACAAAATCAAACTGGGAGAGTCTTCCTTTCCCTCCTATCTCAAATTTCTGGAGCTCCCCTACTGGCGCTTTCCAGGTTTCAGGGACGTTGAGCGCAATGACATTGTCGTATTCAACTACCCGGCACATGATATTGACGACCTCAATGACGGCGCTGGCTTGGTAGAACCTACCTCCATGAAGGAAAACTACATCAAAAGATGTGTGGCCGTGGCAGGTGACACCCTTCAAATCGTGGATCAACAGGTGCACATCAACGGCAAAATCGGCTACAATCCACCCAATATGCAGTATGAATATCAGGTGGTTACCGATGGATCAGGATTTTCAAATGAAAGGCTCAATCAGCTCGGGTTCAGAGAATTCAAGCGACCCACCTTCCAAAATCCGAACCCCAACGCCAATCCAAATTACTTCCCTGCCGTGCAGCGCGGCACCTACACTTTTTTCATGCCCGACTCCATCGCCAAGATTATCAAAGGGTTTAGCAACGTGAAGAAAGTGGATACCATCTATCGACGGGCCGGAAGCTGGGATTCGAACACCTATCCAAAGGAGAAAAATCCAGAAGGCAAATTCTTTGATTGGAACATCGACAACTTCGGCCCTATCGTCATTCCTGCCAAGGGCATGACTGTGAAACTTACCGAAGAAAATGTTTCTATTTACTGGCGAGTGATTGATGCGTATGAAGGCCATGACATCAGCGTGGAAAACAATGCCATCATGATTGATGGGCAGGTGGCCACCGAATATACCTTTGAAATGGACTACTATTGGATGATGGGCGATAACCGCCACAATTCTGAAGACAGCCGCTTCTGGGGATTTGTGCCAGAAACCCACATTGTAGGCAGACCGCTCTTTGTGTTCTTCTCCTACGAAGCAGACTTTGGTGTGCGCTGGAACCGCATCGGCACCAAATACACTCACTAAGACTAAGACCAAAGAATACTACTTGGGTTGATCTGGCAAGCGCATAGCCCTACCAGATCAACCCATATTTTTTGACCAATATTTTCCCCTCAATTAACCCGGTAACAATCCCCATGGACAAAGACCACACCACCCGATGGCGAGAGCTGAACGCAAAACTCGCTCAACGATTTGGCAAGACCATGACCATGGAATCCTTGCTCTTCCTGATTGGTGTGAGAGAATTGGGCAGTTCTCCGCGTGAATTCACCAAGGAAGAAAAGCTCGACCTGATGCACATAGCTATGTGCAGATTGCTCTCCCAAAGCGGATATTATCGGCTGGGATATCGCGATCAGGACGGATGGCCACACTGGGAAATGATCAAGCCATTGCCTCACACAGATATGTTTTCGCAAGAACACCTTCTTCGAGAGCATGTGCTCACCTACTTTGAGGAAGAGGGCGTTTTTGAGTGAATTTCCCTTTTTTATAACATCAAGTTGAAATCTCCGTAAAGACGTAGGATCCGTGATCATGCCGGATGGCGTGAAGAAGAAGTGCGGTTTAAACGACATTTTTGACCGAACACGAACATCCACACCGATGCGGTTCGATTCTTGTTTAGTTTTATTTCCGCTACCAAATTAATCGCTAGCGTGTACATCATTCGTTCTTTCAGTCTTTTTGTTGGGCTTAAACCGACGATATGAAGTTACTTTGGACGAGTGCAGGCGTTGTGCTACTTGCAGGAGCTACGCTCCTTTCCGGAATGTCTGGAAAACAACAACCTCAAGCTCTCCCTTTACAGCACCTTGCTCTCCCGATGGGATCGATGACCATGCTCAAATCACAGGCCTCACACATCAGGCCTATTGATCCATTTGAGATTGACATTGTCCCTACAACCAGACCAGTTCCCGAAGGATTCCCACTCGGAAGTGTCTTCGGTATGCGGAAACATCCTATTTTGGGTGTTGACAAAATGCACCAGGGGATCGACTTCCCAGCTCCCACAGGAACCCCTGTACTTGCTACGGCAGCCGGCAAAGTGATCCTCGCCTTCAGCGGTGCCGATAGTAGTTCTTTTGGAAATCACATCAGAATCTGGCACGACGAAGAGTACGAAACTCTTTATGCCCACCTCTCTGAGCTGTATGTGATTGAAAATGACATTGTAAGCGAAGGAGATACGATCGGATATGTAGGAAACACAGGCAGAAGCACCAATGCTCATTTGCACTATGAAGTGATCAGAGACGGTGTGCATGTGGATCCAGAAGACTATCTCTAGTCCTCTCTCTTCAGGCTAAAAAAAGAACTTGAGCCATCCCCAATGAATGGGGATGGCTCATTTTTTTATCGCATCGAACTCCACATCTCACCCAATGCTCCCGATAACGATTGCACATCAGCTTCGTAAAAGGACAATAGTTAATTTGCGCGAGAACTAAATTGCTTGTTCCTTTGCGCCCTGATTGGAACAACAGCCTTGATTCCCGGTGCCAAGTGCACCGCATGTGTCACCAAACCGTCCCTATATGGAAGCTGGCCTTAGATGGCTTTATTCCGCCTCCCTACTTGCTGTTACAGCAATCCTTCTTTCCTTCATTCTTTCCTTTCCCGATCAGCTTCGCGCCAAAAAAGGCCAAAGTGCCATGGAGCTCCAACTCCGTCAGGTACAATGGAACCTTTACCCAATAGACTCACTCGAGATCACAGATATGCCAGCCCTGCGGCCCGTATCCGATAGTTTTCCGCTTGTGAGTGGATTTGGCATGAGAAAGCACCCCATCCTCAATATCGAGCGCCTCCATGCAGGCATTGACTTTGCTGCCCCCAAGGGCGCCCGGGTCATGGCTACCGCAAGTGGTGTCATTGAGCGGATTTCCCGGCTCGCAGACTCCAGTACCTTCGGGATTCATATTGTGATTCTGCACGATAGCTCCGCCTTTTTCTCTGGCAGATATCGCACGCTCTATGCCCACCTTTCGGGCGTGAAGGTGAAGCCAGGCGACCGCGTAGAGCAAGGTCAGACCATCGGCTTTGTGGGCACTACCGGGCGTAGCACAGCGGCCCACCTTCACTATGAGGTGCATCTCGATCAGGAGGCGCTAGATCCCCTTGACTATTTGCCAGGCGGCAACCGGAAAATTTTTGAGGCGGATTCGACTCATCTTGAGCAGGAATTCTTGCCTTGATTACTTGCTATTTGCATCATCAAAACTCCCGGATCCAAATATCGCGGTAATACAATTCAGCTCCTTCAGCCTGGAGGAGCAGGTAGCCCTCGGTCAATGGTACCCAACTGTCTGTTTCCAGGCTCCATTGTTTCAGCCCGGTGACTTCATTTACGAGGTGCTCATTCACAAAAAACCGTGCAGCATCATGGTCAACCTCCACCCGTACGTGGTTCCAGCCGGGCTGCTCCCAGCAATAGGCGCGATGAAAACGTTGGAATCGGTTGTTTCGGGTTCCGCGAGTCACTAATTGGCCTTCGGGAGCATAATTGCGAATGACCTCGCTCACTGTTGAGCTGCCTTGTGTGCCGATGAGCCATAAATCGCCCGTATCGCCTTCTTGAATCTGGCACTCCGCTCCATTAGGCCAGATGACCTGGGGACCATGTTGGTGAAAAATCAATCCTGCATCTCTGACGAAAGCATCTCTGGGATGAAACTTATTTTCTCCCCATTTATATTGGAAACGAAGCGTGTAGCGGCTAAAGCTTTTGTTGGTTATGATTCCTCCAAAGGACTGAGTAGATCCAGCCTCCTGCGAAGGATATACGTGAATCATCCCCTCCTCAACAGCAAACAAGCTAGTGTCGGTACCCTTATCGTCCCAGACAATATGCCATCCATCAAGGTTGACCCCATTAAATAATCGCTGAAATCCGGGCAAGGAATCGTGCACTTCACTTACTAGAGCGACAGAAGCACCCGCTTGGTGCCCCCCTTGATGGCAAGACAGGGTAAAAACAAGGGCAAGTGATAACAAAGTTCTCATCGGGCGGGGAGTTAAATTCTACAATAAGTTAGCTCCTTTCCGAATAGGGGGAGTTTCTCATTCCTCAATAAAATTAACCCAAAACGCATTTTCCCGTGGGAGAAGCATATTTCACAAGGGAATGTTCCCATGCTTCTTCCTGGGGAGCGATACTGCTTTGTTTTGCAGCATCTCAAAAGCCCGGATGAGTTTGATTCTTGTCGTTTCTGGCAGAATCACTTCGTCCACATAGCCACGCTCCGCAGCGCGATAAGGATTGGCAAACATCTCGGTGTATTCGGCGACTTTCTCGGCGAGCTTAGCTTCGGGATCATCGGCTGTGGAGATGTCGTTGCGGAAAATGATCTCAGCAGCGCCCTTGGGGCCCATCACAGCAATCTCAGCTGTGGGCCAGGCATAGTTCATGTCAGCACCTATGTGCTTGGAGTTCATCACATCATAGGCTCCCCCGTAGGCTTTGCGGGTGATGACGGTGACACGAGGCACAGTGGCTTCGCAAAAAGCATAGAGGAGCTTGGCGCCATTGGTGATGATGCCGTTCCATTCCTGATCGGTGCCGGGCAGAAAACCAGGCACGTCTTCAAACACGAGCAGAGGGATGTTGAAAGCATCACAAAAGCGCACGAAGCGGGCGCCTTTCACTGAGGCTTTGATATCGAGCACACCTGCCAACACGGCGGGCTGATTGGCCACAATACCGATGCTGCGCCCGTCGAGGCGGGCAAAACCCACGATGATATTCTCTGCAAAATTCTGGTGTACTTCCATGAAGGAGTTTCCGTCCACGACTCCATCGATCACCTCACGCATGTCGTAAGGCGTATTGGCATTTGCGGGCACGATGTCGTTGAGGGCTGGCACAAGGCGGGGGTTGCTGGCTGCGGGGTAGCGCAAGGGTTCCTCCTCACAGTTTTGAGGCATGTAGCTCAGCAGTCGCTTGATGTTTTCGATGCACTCCAGCTCATTGGCGCAGGCAAAATGTGTGACCCCAGACTTGGTAGAATGGGTAGAGGCCCCGCCTAATTCTTCGGAACTGACTTCCTCGTGGGTCACAGTCTTGACCACATTGGGCCCCGTGACAAACATGTAGGAGCTTCCTTCCACCATGAGGGTAAAATCTGTGATGGCAGGGCTGTAAACAGCACCACCGGCACAAGGCCCCATGATGGCTGAGATTTGGGGAATGACGCCGGAAGCGAGTGTATTTCTATAGAAAATATCAGCATAGCCAGCCAGAGACACCACACCTTCCTGAATTCTGGCACCACCTGAGTCATTGAGTCCAATGAGGGGGGCGCCGTTTTTCATAGCGAGGTCCATGATTTTGCAGATTTTTTCTGCGTAGGCTTCAGACAAGGACCCCCCAAAGACAGTAAAATCCTGACTAAAGACATAGATCAGCCGCCCATCTACTTTCCCATACCCTGTGATCACGCCATCACCCAGAAACTTCTGTTTTTCAAGGCCAAATTCGGTGGATCTGTGCGTGACCAACTTGCCAATTTCCTCAAAGGAACCTTCATCCATGAGCAGATCGAGTCGCTCGCGTGCAGTGAGTTTCCCCTTTTTATGCTGTGCATCAATCCTGTTCTGACCACCGAGCAAAAGTGCTTCCTGGTTTTTTTTCTGGAGAATATCTTTGGGAGATGTCATGCGATCGCAGGTAGATGAAATGGATGATTGCCACGAATATAATGGATTTTGGGCTAGGGCTGTGAAAACAAGGGAAGAGATGGAGGAGAAATTCACTTGAAATGAATCACGCTTGGCACAGCCTTCATTTGGGAGGAAGCTTGCCTCTTATTCGCCAAAACCAAAGAGAGGCCAGAATCAAAGGTAGTGCTACAAGCCACCACCAAGACCATGAGTTGCCAGGAGGCGGAAGTGGAGACTCGTCGCCTACCATCACAAATCCAGACCAGAAATAGGGTTCTGCCAAGGCTGGATCCGCCTGATCGAGGTAGTTGAGTTTGGCTTGTCGCAGGGCTTCGCTTTTGGAGAGCCCCTCCTTAAGCCCGCGGTAAAAGTCTGGCATGAGGTGAGAAGTAGCTTCGTCGGGCACTTGCCAGAGGCTCATCACGAGGCTGCGGACCCCCGCTTTGCGAAAGGCCCTGCCAAGATGAAACACCCCTTCGCCCGCTTTCCATTCTCCTCTGCCCGTATTGCAGGCACTGAGCACCACCATATCAGCCGGCAGGTCCAAAGCCGCGATTTCCATGGCGCTAAGAAACCCGCGCGCACTGCTCCCAGAAGGGGCAAACAACAACCGGGAAAACGCAGCCTGCTCCTCTTCTACCAGCGCATGCATGGCGAGGTGCAACACCGAAAAATTGCCCGCTTCTTTCAAAAATGCCTCCTCTGTGATCCCGGTCCCTTGATAGGCTTGCCCATTCCAGATGTCGGCGATCACGCTGGCTTCTTTGCGAGCTCCGGGCAGGTCAAAATTGCCTTCTCGTACCAGCTGTCCTACAAATTCATCCTTTTCCATGAGCATGGCCAATTGATCGCCTCCTGTGGGGTAGGCAGGCGCAAATGCCGCCAACTGATGGGAGGAGGCCTGTGGCTCCAGATCTTCGAGCAGGAGACGGGCACGAGAAGAGAGCCAATAACTCAGCGCAAAGCGATCGAGCAAATATTGGGGGCGCTGTGCCGATGTGCCTAGCTCCACCACAAGTGCTTCAAATGGTAACTCTACCAAGGGGCCGTCAGGAACAATCATTAATTGTGTGATGGAGGCCGGAAGTTGGTCAATGAATGGCTTGAGCAAGCATTGATACATCTTGAGTGATTGCACAGCGGCAGAAGAGGGCGGATGAGGATTGCGAATGTTGGAAATGACCTGGAGAAGCAATTGCTGGGTTGGCTTGTCTAGCAGAATTTTCTCTACGCTGATCGCCCCATGCGTAAGGAGAGATACATAAATATGGTCTTCAAAATAGAGGAAACTGATGAGCGCCGCCGACAGCGGAAGAGCCTTTGCCCTGAGCTGATCTACCGGAACAAAGGGGTAGAGAGAATCGGCAAGGGCAAAGGAGGGGAACTGCGTTTTGATGCTATCTTCGATCTGGTGAAGGTGCCGCCTGACTCGCACAAGCTCTGCTTTTTTCCAATAGGCTTCCTTCTCCTGTTCAGACCCTGGCTTGGCCCCTAACTCTGCATCAAAAATTCCGGTCTCCAACTCGATGACCTCTTGCTCCAGGCTGCCGAGCCGCTTCTTCCATTGATCGGGGATAGGAACGCCCCGCTTTCGTTGTTCAAATAACCAATCTTCCTGGATACCCAGCACCTTGCTCCGGTCCATGAGCTGAAACATCTGCTCCTCATGGCCCTTCTCCTTACGGGCCATCATCACTTCCAGCCTCATGCCCTGTGCATCTTGATACACTTCACTAAATTCCTGATTTCGTTCTTCGCGTGTGCGCCGAAAGGCCATCAACAGGCTTTGGGAGGCCAAGGTGGCTTGTTCTGCTCGATCGAGCAAGGGAAGGGCGGGGTATTGCCCCTGCTCGTGAAGCAAGAGGAAGGCCTCTGCCCGAAACAAAAAGTAGGTAGCAAGATTCACGCTCGGTGTCAGGCTGCCGATGCCAGCGTCTTGATCCCAAGCCTCGAATGAGAGAGAATAATCTCCCGACCAGGCTCTATAGCCTGCCTGCCACCAATGCAGGGCGTCTAGTGGGTTGTGCTGCCTGATACTGAGCTTAACAAGCTCGTTGCAACCGAATAACAGGGGAAAAGACAGCTGCTCTTGTGCTGCTTGTCGCACGATTTTCTCCAACATTACCCTGGCTTCTTTTTCCTTGCCAGACAAATATCCAATTCTCCCTTTGCGGATCAAGAGGACAAGCTCTTCTTCTATCCCAACTGATTCCCCTGCGGCCAGGGCAAGATGATAACGCGAGAGCGCAGAATCTACCCATCCATTTGCTTGGGTCAGGTCCAAGGTGCGATATAATCCAGCAATATTTCCGCAGATTTTCATCTGGTCGCTATAACTCACTTCTGGATATGCCATGACGGCCACCGCTTTTTCATAAAACTGGAGCGCCAGGTGGCTTTTTCCCTGGTTGTTATATGCCTGAGCGATTTCTACATAAAAAATCGTGATGGAGGCAGGATGAATATCTCCGACGGGGATGGTTTCGAGGATGTCAACGGCCCTTCGGAAAAAGGTGAGCGCCTGCACGTACTCCCCTTGCTGCCGATACAGGCGTCCGGCATTGAAGAGGAGGCTCGCAAACATATCCGTATCGCCATAGCTAGGCTCCATGAATCGAATTCCCCGGATCGCAAATGCGAGTCCCATCTCAATTTCTTGTGTGTTATAGGAAATCTTGGCCATTTGTAAGCAAACTTCGCCCATAAACAAGGAATCGGGCGACGGCTCCGCTATGAGAGAATCCAGGACCTCAGCCCAAATTCTGAGGGCCTCACTGGTATTCCCCCGGACATCTTCAGATTGGGCAATGAGACCATGCCAAGTCCACCACGCTGTGTGGAGTTGTGCTTTCCATGGTCTGAGTTTTTTCAAGGTTATCGAAGTGAGCTCGTCGAGGAGTCCAAAGCGCCGCTGTTGCAAGAGGTCATTATACAGGGTTTCGCTTTCCGGCAGGAAGATGTTGCTGATCTCTTGCTGGGTAGAATAAGTAGTATTCTTCCAGCGTAACAACATGCTGCGGGTCTCGCTTTCAGATACACCTGGTTTCTGTGCCTGGAGAATCTTTGCGTTGGTTTGCTCTGCGGATGCCGTTTGGGCATGCAGCATAGGTAACAAGCTGCTGCTCCAACAGAAGATTGCACCAATCCATCTAAGGGCCAGGAAAAGCCTCCAACTTTTTTTCCTCTGCATCAGGATATTTCTGTCTCAGACCGTGTTACTGTAAATATAGCAAAAACTGAAGCTTTGCTGAGCTTTGGTGTTTT
>JANQTF010000290.1:16893-19738 GCA_030731845.1 Bacteroidia bacterium
ACCGTGTTACTGTAAATATAGCAAAAACTGAAGCTTTGCTGAGCTTTGGTGTTTTATCAGCAAGGAGTTGATCATAGAATCTTTGCCCATCCAGAAAAGACCTCCACTGTGTTTCAGACAGGACTTCCTATAACTCTGCTATCATTTCCATGTTGTGATAGTTCATTGTGGTGTGTAATTAATCCTGGTCAACATTTCCCTACCCGTACAAACGAAGCCGTATTCATTTCGAGTCATGCCTTTTCGAGGGAATATATTCGCCTTCAATGTATCAAGAAGGGAGGCATCGGATCCAGTATTCGGCAAGAAAATAGCCAACCTGCCTCTTCTTAACGAATCACAGGTTGGCTAACATGACGTATCGAAAAACTGAATGCCTACGGATTATCCGATCAGGGTCTGCTGATCTTTTCCGAGGCGCTTCATGACATTTTCTCTCTGCAATCTGTAGAAATGCTTTCTTCCAGGGATTTTCTCCTGACGAATCATGTCCACTCCCATCATAATTTTGATATACTTTTTGGCCGTGGTGCCTTTGATATCGAGCGCTTCTTCGAGATCGAGGGAATAGAAGCCGGATTGGGCATGCTGAACCAGGAATTTCGGCATATCAAATACCACCTCGAAAATGGTTCCCTGCTTATAGAGATCGTGGAACAGGAGCCTGATTCCTAGCTCAAGCTGCCTGTTGTTGGTATCTTGAAGCTCAAGGAAGAAGCCCAGGCGATTTACTTCCTGGAAGGTAATGTAAGAGCGTAGGTTACGGTAGCTGAATTCCATGAGGTCGGCTGCTTTGGGCAGGTCACCTTTGGAGATGCTAATACATTTATTAAGCGTATTATTCCGAACGAAGTTGGGCACGTCTTTGAACTCGCCCCACTCAGCGCGAATGATGCTCAATGGGTTACACTCATCCTCCAACTCCCCAATGAGGCGATTAGCGATGGAAAGGCCAATGCTATCGTTGCTTTGTTTGAGGGAGAGCCTCATCACATTGAGAGACTGGTACTGATAGCGATAATAAACGTAGATATTGAAATGTGAAGCAGGCTCAAATTCTCCAAACAGGGCGCGGAATTGATCAAACTGCGATTTGCCGATGGCGTTTACTTCCTCTTGATCTTTAAGATCCACGATGATACCCGCTATGATTTTGAAGTAATCGTCGAGCAGATCCACCATCCAGGAAACACCAGGCTTGATGGTTTCAGCGAGGAAATAATGATTGGCCAATTGCATTGCTGAGAGCTGGAGAAAGAATCCATTCTCTTCTTTTTGCTTGGCTCCGAATTTTAGCAGGTCGATAATTTGGTCGAAGAGTTTAGCCCAGCTAGAGCTTTTCGCGAGGACCTTCATATATAACCCTACTGCCTCGGCATAAGAGTTGAAATCTTGTGACTTTTTATACAAGGCAAGGATTTCCTTCATTTCCTTTTCGGTCACGTTCACATTGGTAGCGACGCCTACCTCAGCACGTTTCAATCGAATATCACGAAGAGTAAGAGGATCGTTCATGGATTCAGCGGCCTGAATAGCGCGATCAAAATATTTTTGCGCTCTATCGGCAAAGCCTTGCTTTTCTACCTGATCCTGGGTTTGATCATATAGGGAGGCGTGCAATTCGGCTAGGTAAGCTTCGAGAAAAGCAACCGAGCCGCTAGGCATACTTTCGATACTCCTACATTTGGAATCAAAATCAACAATTGATTTATGATTTTTTTCAAATTTTGTATAAGAATCATTAAAATTTTCGAAGGATTTATTCAGTGCCATCGATTCTATTTCGAGAGAGGCAAGGTAATAGACTTTTTTTGTCGTTTCATTGGGATATTCCTTACTTTCTGATCTTATTTCCTCAATAATTTGTTCTATTTTGTTGCCAGGATCTCCGATCAACTGATAATAATAGGCTTGTGCATGAATAAAGACGAGCACTTTGGAGACTGCTCCCGTTTTGATCGCCTGATCAAGCCAGATTCTTGACTTTGACATTTGATCTTTCTGGTCTTCGTGAACATACACGAGGCCGAGCAAACCACTAACGAGAGAAAGCCAACCTTCTTCGTTCTGAAATGCTGGCCAGGAAATATTGCTGACCGCATCTTCAAATTCTTCGAGGGTAATATTTCTGGTTATGCGCTTATAACATGCCGAAGCGATGGTGAGGAAGCCCTCCCAGATTTCAATGTTCAAGTATGACTGTGGCGCTGATTTAGCGGCTTGGATTCTATGAGAAAGTAGGTCAAGCGTATCAAGAAGTCGTTTATCTTTCCTACAGATTTGCAATAAGATTTGTTGTCGGCCTAAGAAATCCAGGTATTTCGCGGAGTTTTCAATCTGCAAAGAAGCCGACTGAAGCTCATTAAAAACAAAATCCTGAACCTTCTCATAGTCAGATATGTCGAATTTCTGGACTATTTCACGAAATAAAACAGGTAGGGTAATCTCCAGCTTGGAATTACTAAGATCCCCTATAAATTGCAGGGATGAGATGTGAGAATTCATGACAATTTAAATGTTTGGTGGCTCAAAACTTGGCCAGCCTCTCGGTCCAACTTTTCAGACGCTATCATACTAGATTATTCCCTTATTTTTTCAAAAAAACTGACTGTGAGTGAATAAACTACCTGATCGTCTTGGTTATGTACTGTCATTGAGACATAAGTTAAGCTGACATGCTGCGAATATAACGAATTTTTGAGATAAAAACGATATCTGCCCTTTATTTGAGCGGGAGGGTTTTTCATTCTAGAGGAGGCCTCTTCACTTCAAATCATAAGGCAAAATAAATAAAAACCAAAAGCAGGCTTCTCTTGTTGAGCCAACTCACGGGAAAAGAACTTTT
>JANQTF010000290.1:19838-22543 GCA_030731845.1 Bacteroidia bacterium
TAAAAACCAAAAGCAGGCTTCTCTTGTTGAGCCAACTCACGGGAAAAGAACTTTTATCAAACAAAAATTTTTACATGATGCAAATTAATTTCATTTGCACAATAACAACTATGCGTAAAACAACCCCACTATACAGAATAGTACCACAAAATAAATTAACAACGTCGAATCGAGACCATTTTATGATGGAAATAACAAAATGATTAAAAAAAATCAGCGGCTTGCCTATGAAAGGATTGAATGCTGGGGTATCAAATACCTCGAAAAAAAAAATGTCCACACACATCGATTCGAGCGTCAGTTTTAGTATGGTAAATCTGCCTCAATCCAAATCACCTCTCCACTGGTGTTCATGTACCCAAAGTGGCCGTCAAAATCATTGTGACTAGGCCCAAGCTGGACCACTGCGATTCCACATTCGTCAAAATCGCCAGCAAAGCGAAACTCAAACTCCGTGACATATTCGCCAGCCACATTGATATACGCAAAAAGATCCCCTTTCCTCACCGCAGCCAGGCCCTTGTGGAATGACCGAGCCCCGTCGAATGAAGGCACAATGCCGAAAGAACCATCCCGACGAATATAACCCCACTTTCCACCGATTCGCTTGGCGGCTCGCACGAGGCCCGGATAGGTATTCTTCTCCTCACTCTTTTCGCTCCCTACGAGTACCGGACAAAGCCCCCCCCCGTAGTGCCCGACATCATCAAATTGGGGCTCTTCGGGGATTCTGATTCCAGAGCTATCCACAAACCAAAAGCGCAGCACCTGATCTACATTTTCTGGCACCCCTTTGAAATCGCCCATGACAGCGGCGATTCCCTCATAGAAATTTGTCACAATCCGATACTCGGGCAATACCCGATTGCCATGCTTATCGATTACGATCCACGACAAGTCATCTGTAATGACAAGTGCATATCCCTCCTGGAAGTCGGCTGGGTAAAGAAATTGTGCTGGAATAGCCATTCGCCCTGACTTTTCCATGTAGCCCCACCTATTGTTGACCATGACATTGGCCAATCCTTCCTTAAAGGTTCGCACAGCTGCGAACCTCGGAGTATTTCCTCCTTCTGAGATGACAATATTTCCTCTCGGGTCGATAAATACCCATTCCCCCTCTTTGATTACGCCGGCTAAACTATCTGAAAACATATAGCCTTGATGCCGGATTCGACCTAAGGCCTCAGGCACAAATGGCAAGGCGCTTACAGGTGGCGAAGTGTACTTGGGATTGATGACAATTTGCCCCTTAGAATTGATAAACCCCCATTTCCCATCTGTGGGCATATCTCTGCCTACTGTGTTACCACCGACATTAAATGCTCCCATCCCCTCTTGAAAAGGCATGGTATAAGCGAACTGAGCAGGGACTACGACGCTACCGTCTGGCCCCAGATAGCCATACAGATTTCCTTCCCGAAAGGGATACAAACAATCTGCGCCGTGTGGAGATCCACACCCCAGCAGCAGAACACTGCCCAGGATCATCAATAGCCAGATAGATTGCCGTTTGTTCATTACCTCAATTTGCAAATTTATTTTCACTCTCCACCAAATACTGCCCGAAAGACCTCGTCGAGCTTCGATACACCACGAACTTTGAGCGTAGGGTAGGCCTGTTGAAGGGCCTTGGCCTGGGTTTGCGATACAAACATTTCCTCAAACCCCAGACGGGCAGCCTCTACGAGCCGCTGCTCAATTTTTCCTACTGGCCGAATTTCGCCAGACAGGCCTACTTCGGCAGCGAATACCGTCTTGCGAGAAATGGGCAGGTCATGGAGCGAAGAGATTAAGGCACAAATCAAGGCAAGATCAACGGCTGGATCTGTGAGGTGAAGCCCACCGGTGACATTGGTAAACACGTCTTTCTGAGACAACTTGAAGCCGCAGCGCTTCTCCAGCACTGCCAGCAGCATGTGCAATCTGCGCAGGTCAAAGCCCGTAGAAGACCGCTGTGCGGTGCCATAGGCCATGCCCGAGACCAGGGCCTGTATCTCTACGAGCAAGGGCCGCTGCCCTTCCATCGTAGCGGCGATGGCCACGCCACTGAGGTCTTCGTCGCCATCTGAAAGAAAAATTTCTGAGGGGTTGGATACTTGTCTCAATCCCGTTGAAGTCATTTCATATAGGCCGAGCTCATTGGCTCCAAATCGGTTTTTGATAGACCGCAGGATCCGAAAATTGGAGTGATGCTCCCCGCTAAAAACCAGCACAGCATCCACAATATGCTCCAACACCTTGGGCCCTGCGAGATTCCCCTCTTTGTTGATATGCCCAATGAGAAAAACCGGGATGGGAGCCTCTGGATTTTTGGCAACTCTCACCAGCCTCGTCGTGCACTCCCGCACCTGCGCCACTGAGCCCGGCGCAGATTCCAGCTCATCGGTTTGGATGGTTTGGATAGAGTCTATGATGAGCAAATCTGGCTTTAGCTGGGCCACAAACTCCTCCACAAGCTCCATGTTGGTCTCCGCAGCAATAAACAA
Organism: Bacteroidia bacterium; assembly: GCA_030731845.1. Taxonomy (GTDB): domain Bacteria; phylum Bacteroidota; class Bacteroidia; order J057; family J057; genus JANQTF01. Next base: position 22,328 of record JANQTF010000290.1, read on the forward strand.
ATGTTGATTATCTGCTCCGAGGCGCTCGGCGCGCATCCGGATCTGATTTTGAGATTCCTCCCCGCTGATGTAGAGGACTTTTTTCTTAAGGGTAGCCGCGAGTTGAAGCAAAACGGTGGATTTGCCAATGCCCGGCTCCCCGGCAAGCAACACCACAGAACCGATCACGATGCCATTTTCTCCCAGCACTCGATTCAATTGCTCATCGGGCGTGGC
>JANQTF010000290.1:22553-38290 GCA_030731845.1 Bacteroidia bacterium
TGCATCACCCTCCCGCAGGCTCACAAAGATTTCGGCTACAGCTTCAATGTCTTGCATGCGCAGCGGCACCGACTTGCGCACAAGGCCACCTACCCCGCCTTTGGCTACGCTCACAGGACGCGCAATCTCTTCTACGAGGGTTCCCCACTCATTGCACTGGATGCAGTTGCCTTGCCACTTGATATAAGTGGATCCACAATTTTGGCAAACAAATTCGGTTTTGGACTTCGGAGACTTCCCCACGGGCTGCATGTCAATTATATTTGCCCGAAATATGCTAATATTTTCAGAAATATGACAACCTCTCTCGGGACATGGCAAGAAAACATGCCTCGCAAGCCAATCAAATTAGATTTACTATCGCATCAATACAATTGCAAAAAGCTTTTTATCCTTCGGCAGGTCATCTAAGGTCAGCTCTACGTTTTCTTCCATCGCCTTGAGCCCGATGGCATTGCCCGGATCATGGATGAGGTAATGAATATGGGTATCAAATGCCCCGGTAATATCAATCGCCTGATATGCCGGGATGGGGTTGATCAGAAAAAGTTCTCCAGGAAATTTTTCATTTAGCGCCTCAATGGTCATGCCGGTTGCTACGCCATATTTAGTCTGGAAGCTGGGCGACTGAATTCTGATTCGATTGACGAATGACTGTGCGATCCTTTCCTGACTGGCATCTTCTTCACGAACGTACTCTCCTTCTACCACGACCGTACCATCTTCTACATGCAAGGTTCTGGTGGCGTATTTATACCCGGACTCGGTGCTAAGGGTGTCCTGCAGAATCCCCATTCCTGGCACAATGGTGTCCATTTCTTCGAGCATTTGCCCCAAATCGGCAAAAGATAGCCCCACAGATTCAATCAGGTATTCTGGCGAGACCGTTGCCATGCCATCTGTATTGACAGAGTCTGGCAAATATTCCTCCTCCTGATCGCCTTTATTTTGACCACTTTCATCGCAGGCCACAATCAGACCCGCAGCAAGGATACAGAGAGACAACATTAACCAAGGCTTCATGATTCTTCTAATTGAGGGTGACCGGGGTTGTAAACATAACAAGAACCTGACGAAAATCAGGTTCTTGTATGTATAATGCAATCAAGGAAAATGGTTACATCCAGAGGTGTGGCTGAATGCTCAGATTCCGAAGATGCTTCTGATTTGTTCTACCAGGTCAAGTTTTTCCCAGGAGAAGAAGGTGACTTTTTTCATGACTGATTCGCGTGTTGTGGTGGTTTTGTTGCCAGCACTTTCTTGACGAATGTTCACAAACTCTACCTCTTGCTCATAAGAATCTCTTCCCATGTGGCCGTAAGCAGCTGTTGGGCGGAAAATTGGGTTTCTCAGACCGAGGCGCTTCTCGATGGCGGCAGGGGTGTAGGAGATGGCTCCCTTCACCTTGTTGGCGATTTCGCTATCGGAGAGATTCACCTTGCCAGTGCCATAGGTATCCACAAAAAGTGAAACGGGCTCGGCCACACCGATGGCATAAGCGAGTTGCACGAGCACTTCATCACAAACGCCAGCTGCAACGAGGTTTTTGGCGAGGTGGCGGGAAGCATAAGCTGCGCTACGATCCACTTTGGAACAATCTTTTCCAGAGAATGCACCACCACCGTGGGCGCCTTTTCCACCGTAGGTATCGACGATGATTTTTCTGCCTGTAAGACCTGAGTCACCATGTGGGCCACCGATCACAAATTTACCGGTGGGATTCACGTGATAAATGGTGTCTTGGAGCAGGTGAGCAGGAATGACTCTTGGCACGAGGATGTTGATGATGTCCTCCCGGATTTTGGCCAGCATTTCAGTATCTGCGACAGTCCGAGCTGCCAGGCTGCTGTCAGCTGGAGAGATGAATTCATCGTGCTGGGTAGAGACCACGACAGTGTGCACACGGAGAGGAGTTCCGTTGTCATCATACTCGATGGTGACCTGCGACTTGGCATCGGGGCGGAGGTATGGCATGAGCTGAGGCTCATGTTTGCGAATGCGGGCAAGCTCCTGCACAAGGCGGTGAGAAAATGCCAGGGCCATGGGCATATACTCTGGGGTTTCTTTGTTGGCGTAGCCAAACATCATTCCCTGGTCTCCGGCGCCCTGCGACTCATCGTCATCGCGGTCAACCCCGCGAGCGATATCGGCAGACTGCTCATGAAGTGCATTGAGCACCGAGCAAGAAGCCGCGCTGAACATATATTCATCGGAGTTGTAGCCAATATGATGGATGGCTTTGCGCACGACATCCTGATAGTCAACGGTGGCTTTGGTTGAAATCTCACCTGCCAGAACAACGAGACCCGTGGTCACGAGGGTTTCACAAGCGATCCTGCTATGTGGATCCTGAGCAAGAATAGCATCTACTACTGCGTCAGAAATTTGGTCTGCAACTTTGTCAGGATGCCCTTCGGACACGGATTCAGAGGTGAATAGATATGGCATTGAATGAGATTTTTGTCGAAAGTGTGCGCAAATTTGCAGTTGCAATCGCAAAAAAACAACTGAACAGCACAGAGGCCTTACATGAATGTTTTTTGTGTATGAATCAATTTTTACACGATACTGGCCTATTTGAATAAGCCAGTCTGAGGAATAACCGCAAAAAACCAAGATTGATTTTCGAATGTGGCATTGTTTGTGCCATTTTATTCTCGTAAATTCAGCTTCACAATCGAAACTTGAAATTCTTATGCTGCGGATGATCTCATTGATCCGGTCCTTATCCTTTATAGCCCTTCTAGGGCTTTTGATTACCAGTGTTCAAGCTTCTACCCCTCCAACCGACAAGAATACTCCCTCGGATGTTCTGACGCTTGAGCTGAGCTGGTTTGGTCAAGGTGCCACAGAACCAGAAGTGGTAACTTTCCCTATACACATTTACATCGAAGCTGAAGTTACAGTAGAAGTGAGAGATGCGTGGGGCGAGGTTGTTTTCAATTCTGAGTCTGCCTATCCCGAAGGCGATCGTGAGATTCGCGTGAGCATGGGTCGGATGGAAGAAGGTCTCTACTTCGTAAGGGTAGGCACTGACCTCGAAGAATTGTCTGAAATGGTCATCATCGATCGGGCTCAGCCCTAACTAGATTTTGACTTCCCATTTTGTTGAAAAACTCCGGTTTGGCTCTCCCAGACCGGAGTTTTTCTGCGTTGATATATCAGATACATATTTCACTCCATCTTGCCCTGAATCTACCCTGATTCATCCCTCTATCGCAGCAAGCCAAATCTCAGATAATTTAATATTTGATCGCCATAAACGCTGGTTTCATCGCCATATTATCCCAAGCGATAGAATACCCTTCGCTGCCGAAGAACTTTCCCCACCAAAATCATGTTTGGAAGACATAGCACTGCTTTTCATCTCGTCTATATACAGTCTTAGTGCCTAGTATCTTTCCTTTATTTTCTCCGATTCCTTTCTACATCAAGCATAATGAATCCATCTTTTACCGATCGCTTTTGCAGTTTACGGTTGTTTCTACTTGTCAGTCTCCTCTCCCTATCGACTTACACCTACTCCCAAACCCTCAGCGGCAGGATCGCCGATGAAGACACCCGGGAAGCCCTGGGCTTTGCCTCTGTAACTGTTCTCAGCTTACCCGACAGTAGCGAGGTCGGCGGAACACTTACCGACATTGATGGCGTTTTCACTCTATCTCTGGAGCCAGGCACTTATCTCCTTGCTATGAGATTCCTCGGCTATCAGCCAGTCGTGAAGGGGCCAATCGAGCTAAAAAAAGGGCAAATCACCGATTTCGGGTTGATCGGTCTTTTTCAAAGACAAGTCTCGATAGACGAAGTAGAGATTACTTCTCAGGTTACACAAATGGAGCTGGATCTCGACAAACGAGTGTACCGGGTGGATCAGGATCTCTCGCTTGCAGGAAGCTCCGCCAGTGAGATTCTCCAGAACCTTCCCTCAGTGCAGGTAGATCCAGAGGGGGCTGTGAGCCTCAGAGGGAGCCAGAACGTGCGGATCCTGATCAATGGCAGGCCATCGGGCCTCACCGAAGGGCTTCAGCTGATGCAGGGAAACATGATCGAGAAGATCGAAGTGATCACCAACCCGTCTGCGCGCTACGATGCTGAGGGAGAAGCTGGAATCATCAACATCATTCTTAAAAAAGAAAAAGAGAAGGGCTTCAATGGGGCATTTACCCTGGGAACCGGATGGCCACAAAACCACAATCTCGGGGCCAATGTGAATTATCGCAGCGGAAAAATCAACTGGTTTGCCAATATCGGCAGCAACTATCGCTCTGGACCGGGTGGTGGTGGCTATTATCAGGAAGAATATGAGAATGGTGAGACAAGCCTGATCACCGAGCAGGACAATCAGAGAATCAGAAGCTCGCTTGGGGGCAATTTTCGCACAGGAGCTGACCTGATTTTCAACGATTATAATACCCTCACCGTGAGTGGGCTTCTCTCCTACGACGACGAGGAAAACCTGACCAACATCGTGTACCGGGACTTCACATCAGAAAAGGTGCTCTCACAAACCACCACCAGAGATCAGGTAGAAGCTGAGTCTGATAAAAATGTAGAATTTCAATCTACCTACCGAAAAACCTTCCCACAGAAGGACAGAGAGTGGGTAAGCACGGTGCAATACCAACTCAACGACGACCTGGAATTGGGCGATATCACCCAGCAGACCAACGGAGGAGAGATTCTGTATCAGCGGAGTAGCAATACCGAAGACGAAGCCAACTGGCTCATTCAATCTGACTACATCCATCCGTTTGGAAAAGAGGACAAGTTCAGGTTAGAAACCGGCACGAGAATCACCCTCAGAAGCATCGAGAATGACTATTTGGTAGAAGAGCAGAATATTGGAGGAGCGTGGGCAGCGCTGCCAGACTTTGACAACCGCTTCAACTACGAAGAGAACATCTACGCCGGATACGGAATATTCAGCCAAAAACTCGACAAATTTGGATACCAACTTGGTCTGCGAGCAGAATATACAGACCTGAGCGCCAGCCTGCTGAACGCTAGCGCCGACATACAAAAAAACTACCTGAATTGGTTTCCGAGCGCGTTTTTCTCCTACAAGGTCAATCAGGAAAACACGCTACAGCTTAGCTACAGTCGCCGACTGAGCCGCCCGGGCTTCCGTAGCTTGCTGCCTTTTTCCAGCTTCAGCGATGCCCGTAATCTTCGAATCGGAAATCCAGACCTCGACCCCGAGTACACACACTCCTTTGAACTGGGCTATCTGGCCTATTGGGAGTCAGGCGCTGAGCAGTGTGTATTACCGTCATCGCACAGGGGTCATTGAGCGAATCACCACCATCGCCGAAGACGGCGTGACCTTTAGGATTCCCGTGAACCTTTCTGTGCAGCAGGCCGTTGGCATTGAGCTATCTGGTTCGCAGGACATCACTGATTGGTGGACCCTGAGTGGAAACCTCAATTTTTATGGCTCGGAGACCGAAGGCAGCTACGACACCACCTTATTCTATGCCCAAACACTGGCCCTCAACACCCGGATCAATAGCCGAATGACCCTGCCAGCGGATATTCGACTCCAGGTCTCAGGTTCCTACAACGCGCCACAGGTCACGCCACAAGGGCGGCAATTGGCCCGCTATGATATGGACCTTGGCCTGGCCAAGCAAGTCATGAAAGACAAAGGCACGCTCACCCTGAGCGTAAGAGACGTATTCAACTCCAACCGTTGGCGCGACATCACCAACACCGATGATTTCTATCGGGAGAGTAATTTTCAATGGCGGGTGAGACAAATCAGTCTGAGTTTTACCTATCGCCTCAATCAAGACAACCAGGAAAAAGGGCGCAAAGAAGGCCGCGGTGGTCAAGGCGAAGGATTCGACGGAGGAGATATGTAGGCGAGACTATGCGAGTGTATCTATTTTTCCTAGATTTGCGGCCCAATCCCCGATGGGGAAGGAAAAAGTATTTGCCATGTCGCGTAGAAAAATGATGAAGAAGACCCAGTTTCATGAACTGGATCGCACCTTCAACCGGGAAAGCCTGTGGCCGGGAGAGTGGAAAGACAAATTGGGCCACCAAGGGAAACTCATCCTGGAGTTGGGCTGCGGCAAAGCCGAGTTCAGCCTCGGGTCTGCGGCCAATCATCCGGAGAATTACTACATCGGCATCGACATCAAAGCAGACAGGTTGTGGGTAGCAGCAGGACAGGCTGCTGAGATGGGGCTAAAGAATGTGGCGTTTCTCTGCATCAACCTCCTGGAAATAGACCAGTATTTTGGCAAAGGCGAGGCCGACGAGATCTGGATCACCTTCCCCGATCCATTCCCCAAAAAAAAGCAGGCCAAGCACCGAATGCTCAACCCGCTTTTCCTTGATAAATACAAAGAGGTGCTTCACGCTGCCGGAGCCTTGCATTACAAGACCGATAACCTACAGCTCTTCCAATATAGCCTGGAAGTGTTTGCTTCCCGACCAGATCTGGCATTTGATACCCTCTCCTTTGATCTCCACGGCAACGAATCCCTTCCCGCTGAGACCAAAGTGCTTACTACTTACGAAAAGAAGTTCATGGCCATGGACACGAAAATCAACTATGTGAAGATGCACTTCATCGGGTAGTTAAGGTCATTGGCTTCAGAAAATCCAAGAAAAGCGTTGGCTAAAATTCGGCGCTAGGCTTCACTTCGTAGATTTCCTGGTCTGATACTTCCATGAGAATCATGGCACATAGCTTTTCGGCAGATTTGAGCAACTGAGGATAAGAATCCAGGGTAAGCTCGTGAGCATTTGCCACAATCCATTCCAACAAAACTTCAGGATTAGACTCAAAGAGGAAATGAAATTGGACTTGTTCCTCCAAAAACAAATCTGAAATCCTCAGGCTGATCATCCTTACAGGCGCATGAAACTGTGCCCGTATCTCCGTTTGACCGAATGCCTGGGTAAGTTGTCCTTCAGGACTAATCTTCTCTCCTGCATCCAATTGATATTCAACCCCTTCTGTGTCCTCCCATCCATGATGTTCGAGTATCACATAGAAAATATTTAAGTCGCGAAGCTGGGAAGCCGTTAACTCTTGTTTTCTCATTTTCTTGGATAACTTATTCGCCTATTCGTTAGTGTCTGAATCAAAAGTAGGAGAAGAATTCATGATGTCTGAATCAAAAAAAGAGGGATGATTGCATATAGACACTTATTTCCGTCTTCGTCACTTTCTGAAACTCTTACGGATCCAACTCCTTGAACCCAAAAAGCGTTTTCTGGCCGATGTGAGAATCTAATCTACAACAAGCTGAGCATTTTTCAAGACTAATCCACTGAAAGAAAGCAAATTAGAATTCTAACCACCTAAAAACTCCCTCCCTCCCATTTCATTACAGAGGTTGAGAAGATACGTAAAAGCACAACACGAACATGTGCCATCCTTACGTGAGGGTCATGAAAAACGGGTTCAAAAACCATCAAATACAAATACCACTCCTTCAACGAGAACTCCTTTCACAGATTGTTTTATTGCCGCCAAGAATTGCCTAATTTGCCCCGTCAAAGATTCTCATCCGCGCACAAGACCACAATAGGTACATGGCAGAAGGACAAAAGATCGTCATCCGAATCATAGAGGAAGAAATGAAAAACGCCTACATCGATTATTCGATGTCGGTGATTGTGGCGAGAGCCCTTCCAGATGTTCGGGATGGACTGAAACCGGTACACCGCAGAGTGTTGTACGGAATGAGCGAGCTAGGCCTCGCTTCCAACAGGCCCTACAAAAAATCCGCAAGGATTGTAGGGGAAGTTCTTGGTAAGTTTCACCCCCATGGCGACACCGCGGTATATGATACCATGGTGCGAATGGCCCAGCCTTGGTCATTGCGCTATCCTTTGGTAGATGGACAAGGAAACTTCGGGTCGATAGATGGGGATAACCCTGCGGCCATGCGATATACGGAGGCGAGAATGAAAAAATTCGCCGAAGATATGCTCGCCGATCTGGAGAAAAATACCGTAGAATGGCGCCCTAACTTCGACGACTCTCTTACCGAACCAACGGTATTGCCCGCAAAAATCCCTAATCTCCTTTGCAATGGCGCCAGTGGGATTGCCGTAGGGATGGCCACCAATATGCCTCCACACAACCTCTCTGAGGTAGTGGATGCAACCATTGCCTATATCGAGAATAACGATATCGATACCGATGGACTCATGCAGTTCGTCAAAGGCCCTGATTTCCCTACCGGTGGCACCATTTATGGCGTAGAAGGCATCAAATCTGCCTATGAGACTGGCAAAGGCAGGGTCGTGATTCGCGCAAAAGCTCACTTCGAAAGCGAAGATGGAGAGCGCGAACGCATCATTATCTCCGAAATTCCTTATCAGGTTAATAAAGCCACGACCATCCAGAAGATCAGCCAACTGATCACAGATAAAAAGCTCGAAGGCATTGCCGATGTCAACGATGAATCGGACAGAGACGGGATGCGCATTGTCGTAGATCTCAAGCGCGACGCCAACCCTAAGGTAGTGCTCAATAAGCTCTACCAGATGACCCCCCTCCAGTCATCTTTTAGCATCAACAATGTAGCCCTCGTGAAGGGCCGCCCCTACACCCTCAACCTCAAGGATCTGATCCGCCACTTCGTGGATCACCGCCACGAGGTGATTGTGAGAAGGACTCAATATGAGCTCGAAGAAGCTCAGAAGAGAGCCCATATCCTCGAAGGCTTGCTCATCGCACTCGATCACCTCGACGAGGTGATTGCCCTAATCAGAGCCTCCCAAACTGCCGACGAAGCGCGGACAGGCCTCATGGAGAGGTTTAGCCTCTCCGAAATCCAGGCCAAAGCCATTCTCGACATGAGACTCCAGCGCCTCACCGGACTGGAACGCGAAAAGCTTCAGGAGCAATACCGCGAACTCAAAGAAAAAATTGACTACTACGAGTCTGTCCTCGCCGACGAAACCCTCAGAATGACCATCATCAAGGATGAATTGGGGGAAATGAAAGCACAGTATGGCGGAGATCGCCGCACGGATATCACCTTCTCTGCCGGAGAAATCCGGATTGAAGACATCATCGCCAACGAAGATGTGGTGCTCACTGTATCCAACCAAGGCTACATCAAGCGCACACCAGTATCTGAGTACCAGTCTCAGGGCCGGGGTGGAAAGGGTTTCCGTGGTGCAGGTCGCAAGGAAACCGACTTTGTAGAACACCTTTTCATTGCCCGCACCCACAACTATCTGATGTTTTTCACAGAAAAAGGGCGCTGCTATTGGATTAAGGTGTATGAACTCCCTGAAGGAGAGCGAACCCATAAAGGCCGCGCCATCCAAAACATCATCCAAATTGACCCGAGCGACTCTGTCAAGACCTTTATGACTGTCGAAGGCTTTGATGACGAAGATTTCGTGAACAATCACGCCATCATCATGGTCACGAAGAAAGGGCAGGTGAAGAAAACACCACTGAAAGAGTACAGCCGTCCTCGTACCAACGGAATCAATGCCATCACCATCAATGAAGGAGATGAGCTGCTCGAAGCCAAATTGACCGATGGCAAAAGTGAGATTGTGCTGGGTACCAAATCCGGATATGCCATCAGATTCAATGAGGCCAATGTGCGTGAAATGGGCCGGACTGCCGCAGGTGTCCGGGGTATTTCTTTGCAAGGAGACGACGACGAAGTTGTAGGGATGATCGTGGTGAACGATGAGACACAGAACATCCTCGTGATCTCTGAGAAAGGCTACGGAAAGCAGTCGCCGGTTTCTGAGTATCGCTTGATTGGTCGTGGTGGAAAAGGGGTGAAAAACCTCAATGTGACCGACAAAACTGGCAAAGTAGTCGCCATCAAGCTCATTGAGAGCGAAGATGAAGATGTCATGATCATCACGCGCCAGGGCAATACCGTTCGCATTCCTACCACTGACATTACCATCCAGGGTAGAAATACCCAGGGAGTAACCTTGATCAGGCTTCGCGATGGTGATGAAATCGCCTCTGTGGCCAAAGTGGCGGAAAAAGAAGAGGAAGAAGACACCTCGGGTGAAGCTCCTGCCTCAGCAGAAGAGTGACAACATTCATTGGATTTCGTCGAGAAAGAAAACTAATTTCCATAAACTTTCCGTTGATTCTGTGACTACCAACGCTTTCAATTAACTTACTAGAACTCATGAGAAAACTCAGTGCCTTTATACTTTTTGTAGCAGTACTTGGTCTCACGACCGTTTCTGCACAGAAGTCAAAAATCACATCTGGTGTCCTCGACTTTGATCAGGGACGCTACGAAGAAGCCGTAGAATCCTTGGAGGAGGGCCTCTCACATCCTGAAATGTTCAAAAAAACGCGGGATATGGCTAAAGGATATTTCTATCTGGCAAAAGCTTATTACTCCCTTTTGGGGAATGATGATCTCGCCGAGAAGTATCCCGATGCCGCTCTCAAGGCAAAAAAAGCTTTTGATCAAATGCAGGCAACACCAGACGGGGCCATGTATCAAAACCGGGCTATCCTTGAAAATCTCTCCGAAAATATCTGGGGGCAGGTTTACAACAAAGGCGTAAACCTCTTCAATAGCAATGAAGATGATGATGCCCTTACCTATTTCATTGCAGCCCAGGAACTGAATCCCGAGCACTTCCTCACCAACAGGATGCTCGCCTCTGCCTATCTGGTGAAGGCCGATACAGCCAACACCGTAGAACTGCTCTCCAAAGCCATTTCTGTGTATAAATCAAAATACATCGACACTGATCAGGCCCAGCTCGCGACCATGATGGAAGACGAGGGGTTTTCTCAGATCGCAGACCTCGACAAAAGCCAGCTGAGCTATGTTGTGCGGCAATTGGCTGTTATTCACGAAGGCCAGGGCAAAACTGAAGAAGCCCTCAGCGTGCTGGAAGATGGAGCAAAGCTCCTACCTGAAGACGAAGATGTGCGCCGCCAGGAGCTTTCTATCTATCAGGCTCACCCAGACCTTTTTGAGCGCGCAACCGCCAAGTTTGAAGCTCAGATGGAGTCCAATCCTGAAGACAATGCCATCAGACTTGCCTATGCTTCTATGCTTGAGCGAGCCGGAAAAAATGACGAGGCACTTGCGCTTTACCAAAAAGCCTACGATCAAGACAATGAAAACCTCCAGGCCAACTATGGCCTCGCTGCCATCAGAATCAACATGGCTGCTGAGTTGAGCGAGAAAAGAACGCAAACCAACAATGACAACGAGATCGATCAGTATAACGAACAGATCAAAACCCTTTGTTCGGAAGCTTATCCCTACCTCGTTTGGCTTCACAATGCGCAGCCAAACGAGCCCGAGTGGGTCTCTCAGTTGGTAAACGTGACGCCGATCATTGGCAAAACAGAAGAAATGATGCAGTGGGCAGAAAAACTCGGCAAAATGCGCCGTGGCGAAAACTGATCCATCCCTCATAGATATCAACAAAGAAGCTGACCCTTGGGTCAGCTTCTTTGTTTTTGTAGAAAAGGCAAAAACGGTCACCATCGAACGCGGGCAGGCGCGGCAGAAATCCGCAGGCCGGCCATCATGGACAGTGACTGGGCAGGGGTAGCTGCTCCCAAGCTTTCGCGGCGATACCTTCCCTCTGCTTCCACATACACATCCGTGGCTCCCACTTGCCAGCTCAGGCGGCCCCATAATTGCTGGACCGACCAGGCTTCTCCTTGCCCCACCGTATTCCCATATTCCTGCGGGCGATTCTGATAGGTGTTGGTGATGTCCCATCCATAGTTTTTCCCACCCTGATCGCGCCCCTGATCCAGCATTGACCCCACAAGTTGTAGGTTCCAGCCTGGCAGCGGATGATACTGCAACATCAGGTTCCAGTCCTGCACATTGCCCCCGGCTGCATGGCCCAAAGAAGCACCATATTGCGAGTAATTCGAGACCACATTGAAGTGCTGATAGACATAGGGCCTCACCCGATTGTATTCCAGCTGAAGATCGAGTGTTGGGATGGTAAACGCGTTGTAATACTTGATGCCGCCCTGTAAGCCCCATTGGTTTCCCCAATAGCCTGGACCATTTACCCGATTACCAAAGTTAAAATCGTCGATGATGCCTTGCCCGTAGAGCTGCATCGTGTTCCACAGATTCACCTTCATGTTCACCCCGATCATAGCATTATCAGGACTGCCGACAAACTGCTCCACCGAGCGATAAAAAATGACCGGATTGAGGTATTGAAGCTCAAAGCCCCGGCGGCCATAGGGCTGCACAGGCGAGTAAATCACCGATTCAAACACCCCAACCGAGACATTCGGGACCGGACGATAAAACAACGCATGGAAAGCGCCATACTTGCGCGGATAATCTCCCTCCTGATCGTTTTTGCCCGGAAAATAATCGATGAACTGGGCAAAATGGCTCACATACTCCAGCTTCCAAAAGCTCGCGTGCAGGTTGAGTAAATAGGCATCAGCTGCCTGATCCGAAAGGATCAGACTTTGCCAGCCGTTGCCCCATTGCACGCGATCCTTGCCCAGTTTGATTCTGAGCCATGGCACTGCCTGTGCGGTGAGATAGCCCCGGGTTTTGAAATAATTTACCCCGTTCACATTTCCAAATTGCTTGATCTCTTCCTCCCCATCCACACTCCCCGTGGCTCTGAATCGTCGGTATTGGAACTCCGGAATGCGCGCCAGAAAGTCTCCCGCCTCGGTATGAAACCCTATTTTTTCCCCGATTGATCCACGTATAACCAAGCCGCGGAGATTGTTATAGAGGGGCAGTGCTTCCTGCGCAGCAGCAGGATCGTTGGTGCGATCCAATCCTCCGGTGAGATACAAAACCGGGTTCACATACATCCGAAACCCTGGCTGATTCACATGATAAAGGTCCCGGCGATTGGTGCCAAAAGTGCCCCAAAGCCCGGCCACACCTGTGCTGTCGGCCAGCAAATCATCCGTTTGCACCCGCATTCTTTCTTGCCAGCGCTTCTCAGGCATAGACATGCGCTCCTCAGAAGCCTGTTTCACCCACGATGCCACCTTATCCCGGCCATAAGGCTTAAGCTCCACGGGCAACCCGCCATCCGATCCAGATTCCGGATCAACCCCATCGCGGTAGTAGCCAAGCACATCGAGCCGATCCACGTAGTGATAGACATCATGACCAAGAATCCAGTCGCCATTTTGAGCGAAGATGAGCTGAGAAATAAAAAGCAGAAGAAGAAAGCTCAGAATACGTTTCATGGCGAAAAGATACATTCTGCTTCGTTATTTTGCGCAACTATGCCTACCACAAAATCCAAACGCATTGTTCTGGCAGTGATCAACGATCTGGCAGGAGACCAACGTGTGCACCGCATCGCCACGAGCCTCAGCGAAGCTGGCAATCAGGTTACGGTGGTGGGTCGGCTGTTGCCTCATAGCAAGCCATTGTCGCCACGGTCTTATCTCACCCACCGGTTTCGTCTCCCGATTCATCAGGGCAAATGGTTTTACCTGATCTTCAACCTTCGGCTATTTGCATGGTTGCTGGGGCAGCGCGCAGATATCATCACTGCCAACGATCTCGACACCCTTCTTGCTTGCACAGCCGCAGCCCGACTCAAGCGATGTTCCCTCATCTATGACTCTCATGAGTTATTTACCGAAGTGCCCGAGCTGATTCATCGACCTGCCACGCGCAAGATTTGGCTCTGGCTGGAACAATGGCTTGTACCCAAGCTCAGGACTGCCTACACGGTGAATGAGTCTCTGGCAAAGATCTTCACTGAAAAATACAAGGTTCCCTTTGTTGCGATCAGAAATGTGCCTTTTGCCAAACCCATGCCCTCCCCGCCCAAACCCGGGCGCGTGATCATCTATCAAGGAGCCTTGAACCTGGGTCGTGGAATTGATCTGATGATCGATGCCATGGCATTGCTAGAGGGGTTTGAGTTGAGAATCATTGGGCGTGGAGACGTGGAAGAGGACTTGAGAAAAAGAGCAGCATCACTCCCTGCGGGGCGCGTGACTTTCTATGGCTTTATGCCACTGGAAAAGCTCGCGGCTATCACAGCAGAGGCAAGCCTGGGCCTGAGCCTGGAAGAAGACCTGGGGGCCAACTACCATTTTGCCTCGCCCAACAAAGTGTATGACTATATACAGGCCGGAATACCGGTGCTGGTATCGGACCTTCCGGAGATGAGAAGCCTGGTAGAAAGTACTGGCTGTGGCGAAATTCTCAGGAAAGAGGAGCGAAACACCCAACAACTCGCCGCCCGGATCGCACAAATTTGTGCACCCGATGGCCCCTGGCAATCATATGCTGATGCCTCGGCCAATGCGGCCAAGATCTACATCTGGGAGCTGGAAAAGCAAAAACTACTGGCACTCTATGCCTAAGGAAGAGACAGATCCTGTCCCGATAAAAGATAATATTTCCTGAAAATCAGAAATGAGTCGATCAATAAATTTGTTGATTAATTACGAAAAATGTATCTTGAGTATGTCCTGTTCATAGAATCGTATTCCATTTGAGAAGAACCTATACACGCTTATTCATTTTCCCTGCACAGTTGCGCCTTTTACATGGCGTATCACCTTTGGGTTTTGCTTCTTGACTAAGCCAAAGACAGGTCACCGGTCCCTTGCCGATCCCTGTTCGTTCTTATTCTCCTTTGCTCTGAATTCAACGATTACTTGCTATGAAATCCATCAGATTTGCCCTCTCTTTCCTGGGTTGCTTTCTCGTTTTTTCTTTGTCCATGATGGCAGGAACCATCTCGCCCAAGGCAGATAAGCCTTCTATGTCGGCACAAACCTCCTTTGCTCCTAGCGCAACAGGGGAGCACACAAGTGGCCCGAGCTACCTCGCAGCCGACACGCACACAAAACCATGGGCAGGACTTATGCTTATCCCCTTCATTGCACTGGTCTTTTTGTTTCCAGTCATCGTTGCAAAACTATTTCCCGGACTTGTACCGCAAGTGGCCTCGCAGCGGGTAGCTGCACAACCCTGATTTGATTTGATCTGCTTACATTTGGAGGGTAATCACTCTCCAACATGATCAATTGGCCTCAGGAAACCGGTCTGGCCCGGCAAAGAATTTCCTCCTACCTCCTACAAACTCCTCTGGAGTATGCGGACTCCCTCTCGCGCGAAACGGGAGCGGAGGTATATCTGAAGTTGGAAATGCTCCAACTCACCGGCTCCTTTAAGCTGCGTGGTGCTGCCAATAAACTGCTGTCCCTTTCTTCCTCAGACCTGCGACACGGTGTCATAACCGCTTCCACAGGCAACCATGGAGCAGGCGTGTTGCACATCGCCCGGCAGCTCGGTGTAGCGGTCAGGGTATTCCTTCCCAAAACTGCCTCCCCAGCCAAAGTTGAGCGATTGCGCGACTTGGGGGCAAGCATCGTGCAGGTAGGCGAAGACAGCCTCGACTCTGAGCAGGAAGCGCGAAGCGCAGCAGAGGCTGAAGGGATTCCCTTTATTTCTCCCTATAATGATCTCGACATCATAGCCGGTCAAGGCACCATGACCCTCGAAATCATGGAGCAGCTCCCAGATTTGGATGCCTTGTTTGTGCCAGTGGGCGGTGGTGGCCTCATTGCCGGAGCAGGTGCTGCACTCGCAGGCCATGACCGCAAGGTAGCTCTGATTGGTTGCCAACCTGCCAATTCTGCCATCATGCGGGCCTCTGTCGAAGCAGGAGAGATCCTCGACCTTCCCTCCTTCCCTACCCTTTCCGACGGAACCGCCGGCGGCCTTGAGCCCGGCAGCATTACCTTTCCCCTCTGCCAGCAGTGGGTAGATGAATTT
>JANQTF010000291.1:0-6625 GCA_030731845.1 Bacteroidia bacterium
AGTTTGTGGAAGAGCAGGCCGCAGACGCTGGCAAGAAGGTAAGCGAGCTCAGCCTCGGGGAGATGGAGGCTCATTGGCAGCGAGCCAAGGGGAAAGAGTCGCATTGAGAATGTTACATTTGTCGCGCAGATCGCGTCACAAAGAAAAATATTCCCATGATTGAGAACCCTTTCCTCCCCGAAAACGATAGCCCTGTAGAAGCGCCAGCCAATGGCAGCAAAGAAATCCTGGGCAATGTGGCCTTCAAAGGCTTTTTAGTAAATATTCTGGAGCTCTTTGTGGGCATATTGGGGGGATCTGCCAAGCACAAGTCACCGACAAATCATGCCACCTGACACAGCTGCCCCAATAGCTCTTTTGATTTTCATGCATTGACCTTCTCATTATGCTTCAACAGTGGACAGAAACCCTCTGGAATTCATTTTCAAATATTTTCCAACAAATGGCCGAGACCATCCCTTCCGTTTTGGGGGCCGTCTTCATGTTGGTACTGGGTTGGTTGGTAGCACGACTGCTGGCTTTTGTGATCAGGAAATCGCTCATCGCTATCCGGTTTGATCAGCTTCTGGCGAAAACGCCGGTGTCAGAATTGAGTGAAAAGCTCAACATCACGCAGCAGCCGAGCGCCCTTTTGAGCCGATTTTTCTTTTGGGTGATCATACTCATGATCCTTACGAGCCTTGCCGATGCGTGGAGATGGACCATTGTCTCGGAGAAAATCAGCGCACTGATCAGCTATTTCCCCAATATTTTGCTGGCAATCGTGATCCTCATTGGCGGGATGACTGTGGCTGGCGCCCTCAGAAATGCCGCCTTGCGCACCTTTAGCTCTCACGGGGTTCGCTCAGGCAAAACGATGAGCAACATCCTTTTCTATCTCATCGTGATCATTGCGGTGATCAGCGCCCTGGATCAGCTGCAGCTCAATGTGGACCTCCTCACCTCCAATTTCATGATTGTAGTTGGAGGGATCGCCCTCGCATTTGCCATTGGCTATGGCCTCTCCGCCAAAGAGATCCTTCCTCACCTGATTTCTTCCTTCTACCTCAAAAATCAGTATCACCCCGGTCAGGTCATTCGCATTGGTGAGCTGGAAGGAGAAATTCTGGAGATTAATAACATCAATGTTGTGCTAACCCAGGCGCAAGGCAAGGTGATCATTCCCGCCAAACGCCTCGTGTCGGAAGACGTCCATGTCCTATCCTAGCTTTGGTACCTTGATGATCAACTCCAAACGTGGCGACCTCACAGATCAGGACCTGGTAAACAGGGTCCTGAATCATCGGGACGAGCTCGCTTTTGAGGAACTATACCATCGCTACTACCGCCGGGTGCATCAGCTCTGCGAATCCATTGTGCATGACCGAGAGGTCGCCAAAGACCTGACCCAGGAAGCATTCATCAAAATGTATGACAGACTTTCTTCTTATGAGGGAAAGTCGGCCCTCTTTACCTGGATGTATCCCATCGCCCGCAACCACACCTATGATTTTCTTCGAAAACAAAAGCCCATAGACTCCATTGATGATCATGAAGGCGAATTTCTTGAAGAAGAGCCCGCCGATGAAGAACTCATGGCGCTGGAGCGAGCCAAATTGCAGCGAGCCCTGAAAAGCATTTCTGCATTTGACCGCGAGATCTTGATCCAAAAATACGGATACCAATGGCCCATCGAGGAGATTGCTGAATATATGGGACTCAATGACGGTGCCGTAAAAATGCGGCTCATGCGAGCCAAGGCAAAAGTCAAAACAGCCTACCTCGCACTCCCTGACTGATTCTCGATTTTGTGTTACCTTTTTGTAACTCAGGGCGTCATACCAGTAGTTATCATTTAATTATCTCACTCCACGATATGAAAAAATTATTCATCCATACCTTATCTATCCTCATACTTGGTTTTCCCGGCTCCTCTCTCATCGCACAGTTTGAAGTAGTGGAATACAACCGCCAAAATGGATGGTTCAACAACGGACAAGCACTGCCCGCAGAATCTCACATGATTGTGACTAGCTCCCTGCCTTCGGGAACCGAGCGTGTCATACTAGAGATCTTTAAGGGCGAACAAGCGAGCGACAAATCCCCCCTTTTTGCTGGTGAATGGAAAAAAGATCCGCAATCCGGAGAAGATATTTTCCGCTTACCTGTCCCTTATATGCTTAAAGGAGGCAACACCTATGATTTTCGCCTCACCTTTTTTCAGCGACTCAAAGCCACAGAACAAGACAAACTGACCAATCAGGTCAAAGGCAATCTCGATCGCTTTCTCTCTCAGTATGCCTCAAGCCTCGGCGGCACGCAAGAGCTCGCAGAATCGCCCGCCAAACTCGTCAAAAAGATGAATGACATCGTGGCACAGGGCCTGAATGGCTACCTACCCGAGCGTGAAGGGGAATTTCCGGGATTTTCTGAAACGGTAGAAAAAGGCCTCGAAAATCTCAAATCTGTTGCTGGCAACATTCCCGCAAAAGACCCAAATGCGACACAGACCCAGCGAAGCGAAGCCTTCGATTCGCAGGCCAAAGCTGTTTCGGAGCTGGTGCGCGCCGAGTTGATCTCCTTCATGAGTCAGCCCGTGCTCATGGAAACCGACAGCCGCCTTGTCAGCAATTATCCTACTGAAAAAACCCGCAATACCCTGGCCGTGAACCTTGGCTACGGGGGCGTGTATCTCGATGGCGACCTGGGCAATCTCTCCTATGGCACCTCGCCTTATGTAGGGATTTCTCTGCCATTGGCGAGCAGCAGCACTGCCCCGGTCATCCTCAAAAACAGCTCTGTTTCGCTAGGGGTATTCACCAATAATTTTGAGACCTCAGCTGGCGAAACCGTCACCGGCCCTGTCTTTGGCAGGCCCTATTATCTCGGCGTGGGCTACAACCTCTTTCGATTCGTGCGGCTCAACATTGGCGCTACTGCGCTGGAGACGCAAGGTGCTTCCAGCGTGGGAGGCGGCTCTGCCGGCATCGACGTGAATGCCATCGGCATACAGCCGTTTGTGGGCCTCAGCGCAGAGATTGATCTCTGGGTGGGCCTCCGTGACCGATAAATTCAGAATTGGGTTCTGAAGACCTCCCCCGACGCTGCAAGGCCGTTGGGGGAGTTTTTTTGTTTGGCGTGATTGGCGCTAGGGAGCAAGGTGGCTCCAGGTTCTGATCTCGAGGTCGCGGCTCAGTAATCATGAGCGAGAACAGTATCATGTTCTACCCTTTCAGGAGCCAAATCTTAAATATTCATAAGAAATAGACCCTCACAGATCAGAATCAAAGAATTCTATTTTTTGCCCCTCTCTTTCCCCCGATAACGTCCCGGTACTTTGCATGGCTCAGAAGCGGGGAGACAAAAAGCCCTCGCCAAAGGGTTCTTCCACAATCAAAAAAGGGGTGAATGAAGACCAATCTCTTCATTCACCCCTCAAAAAAGGATGGTCTATTCTAGGCCTCAGAATTCTCCTTTGCCCAGTTGTCGCGCAAGGTCACCGTTTGGTTAAACACGAGGTGATCTTCCGTAGAATCTGGATCCACACAATAGTAGCCCTTGCGGAGAAACTGACAGTGAAACAGCGGCTCCGCACCTTTGAGCGCAGGCTCCACAAATGCGTTGGGGATGATATTCAGAGAATCAGGATTCAGGAATTCTTTGAAATCCTTGTCCTTGTGTCCTGCCGGATCTGGGTCCATGAAGAGGCGGTCATACTGCCGCACCTCAGCCTTGAGGGCATGATCGACCGAAAGCCAATCGAGGGTTCCTTTCACCTTGAGACCCGAGGTGTCGTTGCCGGAGCGCGACTCGGGCAGATAGGTGCAGTGCAGCTCTGTGACTTCTCCCGTGGCGGGGTCTTTCACGAAGTCGTGACAATGCACGATATAGGCACCTTTGAGGCGCACCATGCGATCAGGCCCGAGGCGAAACCATTTTTTGGGTGACGGAGGATCTTCCTTGAAATCGCCACGCTCAATCCACACTTCGCGGGTAAATGGCACCTTGCGATGCCCTGCTTCGGGATCTTCGGGATTATTCTCCAATTCCACCTCTTCTCCTGCGCCCTCGGGATAGTTGGTGATCACCACTTTGAGCGGGTCGAGGATGCCCATGTAGCGCGGGGCGATCTTGTTGAGGTCTTCGCGCACCGAAAACTCCAGCAGACCGAGGTCGATCACGTTTTCGCGGCGCGCGATGCCGATGCGCTCTGCAAAATTGCGGATCGCAGCAGCGGTGTAGCCTCGCCTGCGCATTCCCGAGATGGTAGGCATGCGGGGATCGTCCCAGCCATTCACGATGCCCTCGTTCACGAGCTGAAGCAGTCGCCGCTTGCTCATCACGGTGTAGGACATATTGAGGCGGGCAAATTCGATTTGACGCGGACGTGGATCAAACTCATCAAGCTGATCGAGAAACCAATCGTAGAGCGGGCGATGCACCTCAAACTCCAGCGTGCAAACCGAGTGTGTGATTCGCTCGATGGCATCGCATTGTCCGTGTGCCCAGTCATACATCGGGTAGATTTTCCACTTGTCGCCAGTGCGGTGGTGCTCCTTATGAAGAATCCGATACATGATCGGGTCGCGCATGTGCATGTTGGGCGAGGTCATGTCCACCTTGGCCCTGAGGATACGTGCCCCTTCGGGAAATTCCCCATTCTTCATTCGCTCAAACAGATCGAGGTTTTCCTCCACTGAGCGATTGCGATATGGGCTCTCTACTCCCGGCGAAGTAGGCACGCCACGCATGGCACGAATCTCTTCGAGGGTAGAATCATCTACATAGGCCTTGCCAGCTTTGATCAGCACAAGGGCCCACTCATACAGTTGGTCGAAGTAATCAGAAGCATAGCGCGCTTCTCCCTCCCATGCAAACCCGAGCCATTGCACGTCGTGTTGAATAGAATCCACGTACTCGACATCTTCGGCCACAGGGTTGGTATCGTCAAAGCGCAAGTTGGTGCGGCCACCGTAGCGTTGAGCGAGGCCAAAATTCAGCGCAATAGACTTGGCGTGCCCAATGTGCAGGTAGCCATTGGGTTCAGGCGGAAAGCGGGTGTACACCTCTTTTTTTCCGGCCTTGATGTCGTTTTCAACGATTTGCTCGATGAAGTTCAGAGAAGGAGTTGATTCAATACTACTCATGTAAAAATGGGCTTCTGTCTTGCAAAGCTAGAAATAGTCTGGAATTAATACGGGCCTTGCGAGGATGAGTTGAAAGAGATCCTGCTGACATCCGTGCTATTTATGAGCGAATAGACAAAATTTGAGCTTTTGACTGATTTGAATACTATCTTACAAAGATACCAACACCCTTAATATCAACCCATTATGAAACATGCCCGACAAACCATCGGATTGATTTTCCTCATGACCAGTCTTTCTACTACCCTTTTAGCACAATCCCCGCAGGGGTTCAGCTATCAAGCCGTCGTGCGCGACGGCGGAGCGGTCCTCGCCAATGAACTCGTAGCGGTGGAATTCACGGTAGAGGAAAACGGAAATGTGCTTTATCGGGAAACGCATAGCGTTTCCACCAATGAGTTTGGCTTGCTCACAGCCGTTATTGGACAGGGAGCCGTGCTCCAGGGCGACTTCCAAACCCTCGACTGGGGCAGTGGGGCCTATGAGTTGAATGTGAAGATGAATACGGGCAATGGCTTACAAGACCTCGGCACTTCGGCCCTTCAGAGCGTTCCTTATTCGCTATACAGCCAGAGAGCCTACACGGTGGATAGCCTCAACCTGACCGATCTACGAGATGTGAGCAACTCCCTCACCGCAGGACAGATCCTGCAATGGACCGGCAGCGAATGGGTCACGGTAGCCGATCAAGTGAATGATGCGGATGCCAACCCTACCAATGAGATTCAAACCCTGAGTATTTCGGGCAATAGCCTGTCCATATCGGGGGGCAACTCTATCAGTTTGCCAGCAGGAGCCGCCTATACGGCTGGCACAGGAATCAGCATCAGCGGTGCCGTGATCAGCAATACGGCTCCAGACCAGACCGTGAGCCTCACGGGCGCTGGTGCAACCAATGTGAGCGGCACCTATCCCAACTTTACCATTACCTCTACCGACAACAACACCACCTACACCGCTGGAACCGGTATTTCTTTGAGCGGCACGACCATCAACAACACTGGCGACACCAATGCGAGCGACGACATCACCACCGGATCGGCAGCGGGCGGCGATCTCGCAGGAACCTACCCCAACCCACAGGTAGCCAAAATCAGAGGCAACACTGTCTCTGCCACAGCGCCTGCAAGTGGGCAGGTACTGAAATGGAATGGCACCCAATGGGCTCCTGCTGCCGACAATGCGGGCAGCAGCGTGTGGTCCACAAGTGGCACGAACGCCTATTATAACGCTGGCAATGTAGGCCTTGGCACGACCACCCCCGCCGCAAGTTTCGCCATTGATGCCAATAGCTCGCTCTCAGATCCACACATTCTGCTCCATGAAGATGGCAACGACTATGCGCGGATCAATTTTGACAACAACAACGGCTCCAACTACTGGACCATTGCCGCCTACATCGCCACCAACAATAGAAATGACCGCCTGAATTTCTGGAACGGAACCGGTGGCGATGTCATGACCATTACCGGAGATGGCGAAGTGGGCATTGGGGTAGG
>JANQTF010000291.1:6725-16300 GCA_030731845.1 Bacteroidia bacterium
GAGGCGCAGGCGATCTATTCTGTGGCCATCGGCAATGCGGTTCAGGCGCAGTCCTATTCCTCTACGGCGATAGGTCGCTACAATGTGGGGGGAGGCAGTGCCACTGCCTGGAACGCGAATGACCCCGTTTTTGAGATTGGAATAGGTAGCGGTCCTTCCTCTACTGCCAATGCCATTACCGTGCAGAAAGACGGAGATGTAGGAATTGGGACAACCACGCCAGGCGCGAGGCTGCATGTGGCGAATGGGAATATCAGGATAGGCTCATTGGAGGAGTTTTCTGATGGAGGAAGTTTCATTATTCAGGTGAATTCAAACTTTGCCCCCGAAACCAACGCAACCCGATCCCTGGGTACCTCTGCATTGCGGTGGACTACCGTTTATGCCACCAATGGCACCATCAATACCTCCGATCGCCGCGACAAGCAAGACATTCGCGAGCTCTCCTATGGTATCCAGGACATCATGAAGCTGAAACCTGTGTCTTTCTCCTGGAAAGACCAACCCGAAATGGGCACCAAGCTCGGACTCATTGCCCAAGATGTGCAAGAGGTCATCAGCGAAGTGGTGCTGGACAAAGACTGGGTCATCAATGAGCAAAGCGGTGAAAAAACAGAAATCGAAGCCGAAAGAATGGGGGTATTTTACTCCGACCTCATTCCCGTCCTGATCAAAGGCATGCAGGAGCAGCAGGAGATCATCAATGCACAGACAAAACGCATCGAGGCACTCGAAGCTCGACTGCAAACACTTGAAGAAGAATAGAGACGAAGGCTTTCTCAGCCCTCTCAAACGCAACAGGAGTTATTCTGGAAATCCAGAATAACTCCTGTCCTTTATTATTCTACCTATCCCCTACTCCACCATCTCCGCTCCGGCAGGCATGGCAAAGGTCGTCTCAGGCATAGCCTCGCCGCTGAGGCGCACATTGCTCACTGGCAGTTTGTTGCGAAACTCAGTAGGAAGACCATCGGCAGTATCGTACCAACTCATGCTGTTTGGCAGCACCAACCCATCAACTGTTGCCCAGTCGTCGTAGCGAATCCAGTTGAACGCTGTTGCTTTTTCACCCGTGAAATACGTGACCGTGTAGCCTAGCCAAGCCATTTGATAGGTTTCCGGATCATAATGAAGCAGATACTCGTCTTTGTCGCTCGTCCCAACACCCGATTCGAAAGACATCTTGATGCCCGGATAAGTTTTGCCTTCAACTACCAATGGGGCAGTCTCGCTGTACACAATCCCTTCATCTGCGAGGACAAATGGCATGGCGTAGAAATAAAATATCAGGTTGTGATAAAACACAGCGTTGCCTTGGTAGCTCGTATCAGCCATCAGCCACACTTGGCTGCCGTCGTAGCCCATGGCAAAATCAGGGGCCGTCACCTTATCCTCGCGTGTCCAAAGATTAATCTGGTGGGTTTCTGTGCCTGATTCTTTGACCAAATCAAATTGCAAGGACTGCTTGCTGCGCCATGTGTCAATACCACCATGGGAATCAAGGACCTGTTGGAAGGCCGTGGGATAAGGGATTACCTCTGCAGGCACGGCGCCTTCCGTCTGATTGCCTTTTTGAGACTCTGGCGTCACACAAGCGCTGAGCAACAGGATCGGTATTGTGAGAAAAAAGAATTTCATAAGCTGGTTTGGAATGATCTAAAAAGGATGAGGCACAAATATGATGGAGGAACCTGCGACGCAATTGTCGGGAAGCTTGCATTGTTGATAGAAAGTGGCATTAGATCTGAATATGGCCCTGATGTCATACTTATCCCTCCTCTTCTATCCATATTTCGTGCATATTCACCCTCATGCCACTCTTCCTGCTCCATCAACCCTTATATTTGTGATCAAAGAAAACGAAAAGCATGATTGTCGTCACCGGAGCAGCTGGGTTTATTGGGTCTTGTCTGGTCTCACAGCTCAACAACCTTGGGCATAGAGACCTGATTTTGGTAGATGAATTCACGGACCCGTCCAAAATGGTCAATCTGGAGGGGAAGCAATTTCGGGAGATGATCCCTCGCGATACATTTTTTACGTGGGCAGCCACACACGGCCAAGACCTCAGCGCGATCTTCCACATCGGAGCCCGAACTGATACCGCCGAGCAGGACTGGGACCTGTTTCTTCAGCTGAATGTGGCCTATTCCCAGCAAATGTGGACCCTAGCCACAGCGCACCAAATCCCTTTGCTCTACGCTTCGAGCGCCGCCACCTATGGCGACGGAAGCCTGGGCTTTTCTGACGATCCTGCCCTGATTCCCTCACTTTCACCGCTCAATCCATACGGACATAGCAAGCAAGTCATGGATCAATGGGTGCTGAAACAGTCTGCCACGCCACCCAAATGGGTCGGTCTGAAATTTTTCAACGTCTATGGCCCAAACGAATATCACAAAGGAAGAATGGCCAGTGTGATCTTCCATGCCTTTCCGCAAGTGCGCGACAACGGGCTGCTGCGCCTTTTCCGGTCGCACCGCAGCGACTATTCCGACGGCGGTCAGCTGCGCGACTTCATCTACGTGCGAGATGTGGTTGAGGTCATGACCTATTGGCTCGAAAATACCATAGAATCAGGGATCTACAACCTCGGCACAGGGCAGGCACGCACCTTTCTCGATCTCGCAGCGCCAGTATTCGACGCGCTTGGAAAGCCGCTTCAGATCGACTTCATCGATATTCCCCAAGACATTCGAGAAGCTTATCAATATTACACCGAGGCGAATATGAGCCGCTTTTATGCAGCTGGATTTATTCACTCCTTCCGCAGGGTCGAGGTTGGGACAGAAGAGTATGTGCGCGAATATCTGATCACAAATCGCTTTTTCTAGCGCGCCTTTTTCCAAGATTTGAGACAGGCTCCTTTCAGTACTTCTCTTTGGGCCTCAAGTACTCATCCCAAAATTGGATATTTTTTCTCGGATATAGTACTAAACAAGTTAATGTTATCCACGTTATGGATATATAACCAAGTGGTAAAAAAGGCGAAGTCAAACACAAATTGCTGATAATCAATTTCTTAATTTCGATCCAGCTTCGTCGGATTAGAAAATTAGTGGATTTAGCTCAGGCAAACTTCTTCGTATATTCTCCTTTGAAGTTAGACTGGCGATTATTAACTTTCAGGTATCTATTTCACACATGCCTTGGATTAAGCTTTTTCTAAATTTTAGTCTGTTGCTGTCATTGCTGATAGCGCCATGTTTTTTATTGATGGCCTATTGGTACAGAAAGCAGCTGCCTCAGACAATTATGGTTTGGAAAAAGCCAGAGATGGTCATTGTGACCATCACCTTCATCGTAGCAGCACTGATCTTATTTATTGTTGGGATATCGAGCTTCTTTTCTTGGCTCGACATAGGCCACGTAGATGCCGAATCCATCAAGATTACGCCCAACCGGATGCGCGACATTGGGTTTATCTGTGTGCTCCTCCTCTTTGCCCTTGGTTGCACCTACACCGCTATCAAAATGCTGTTGGTAAGGGTCATCACCGAATCTGGCATCGTGGCCAACGATCGCATCCTGCGGGTACCAGATTTTCGCACCGTGATCCAGTGGGAAGCCATAACAGATTATTACCTACTCTCAGACTATCCCAACGTCATTTTCACGTTAATTGTCCAAAAAAACCTGACACAGTTTGAGCGCATCTCCGTTCGGGTGCCCGTGTTCATGCGCGATGAATTCGAGGATCTTCTCGAAACCAAAATCTTCAGCTCCTCTTCCTCACAGGCCCAAGCCGACACTCGTCCGCAGCGCTTTTCCGAGAATTAGAAGAAGCACTTCTCCCCAATTTCCTTTTTCCTCAGACTACATTTCTCTGTTCATGTAAATCTGGCAGCTTCGGCGTCTGACATGTATCGATTACCCCTAACGAAACATGTCATGCGTACCACCCTTGCCTCTTTGCACCCTACCGTTATCCGTGCCTGTGCCTTAGGCGATGACAACAGCCTCCCCCGTCACATGGCGATCCGGTTACTGGCGTCGTCCTCATTCAAGACAAAAGGAAACGACCTGAGCACTCTTTTGAGTAATCAAGCCGAATCTTCGGGCATCCGCACCCTGGCTGCCAGAGAACTGATCCAATCTGGTGATTTTCTCGCCAGCGAGGTATTGCTGGAGCAGCTACATCGTGAATCGCATCCGCGCTTAATACAGGCACTTTTTGAGCTGCTTGGGGCAAATGGAACCAAAGCCTGCTATGATCGGTTGTGCGCATTGGTTTCCCAGCGCGATTGGCCAGCTAGTTGCCTTCCAAGCATCCGGTTTGCCCTGCGATTGCTCCGCCACCGCTGCGAGTTGCCCACCGGACCATACCTGGAAAAGAAAAGGCCGTTGGTGACATTCGACCAATGGCAGACCTGTCCGCTGCCCCTCAAGCCAGCCAATGCCAGAGCTTTCGGTCAGGCTATCGAGATAGCCCAGCGTCAGCTACCTGCCATCAGCCTGAGCAACAGCTATGCCCTTCAATATAAACGTGGGGGGGCCGAGATCGTCGTTTTGATGACCAGCCAGCTCAACAGTGGCTCCACCATCACACAGTTTCTGCAAATGCCCATGGTGGCGGCTGTTCTCGTAGCCCTGGAAGAAGATCAGGCCAGTATTTATGGATGGGTGCTCAGCACCCCGCAGAAGGATCAGCGCATCCTGATCGAAGTATTCGGAATGAATGGCCAAAGGCGCTACTCAGGTACCGGAGAGCACCTCGATCAGGCATTGCATTTTTCCCTGACCGCTCATCAATTTTCTGGAGAACCAGCACTCATGATGTCTGCGGCTATTCGGAAAAATCAGTTACTGAGTGGCGGCTTCGCTCTGCTTAACAAGCCTTACGCCTCAGTCGAGGGTTCAGAAGTCCGCGCGATTTCGGCATAGGAACCTTCCAGGCAACCTTTTTTTCCTCCTGAACATCTACCAAGTATGAAATCACAAACCGCCTCATTATACCATCTCCCCCCTATTCTTGATTTCTCTGGCAATTGCCGGACACTGATCAACAAGCATCTCGACCATGTGCAGGATGGCCGAATCCTGCACATAGCCTCGCATACTGGCCCAGGCACAACCCTGTCTTTGAACCTGTATGGGCGATACTTACGTGGATTGCCGGGCCTTCACCTGGATATTCTCCAAGTGCCCGTATCGGTGAGGGAATGGAGACTGACTCACTTGGAAAGTCTGGCCCAGCAAACTGCAATTGGAGGCAAGGTCATCTTGGTCTCGGAGCTATTTAATAGCAAAGAGGTGCCGGAATTGGCAGTTTGGTCCGAGCAAATGCCCTCTTCCCTGTTGCGCCATTGTATGGCCTCGGGCAAGGCTCTGCCCGGAAGTAACCCTACTGCCATCCTGCGAGATGTGGAACGCAGTGAATCGTTGCTGCAAATGCTCGGTGCAGGCTTCTGGTCTGATACCTGGACCTGGGAAGATGAAATGGGAGAGCTTCACCTGATGTATTCGCTCACTTGGAGCCGCGTGGCCAGTGAATTGAAGATGGTAGCGTAAACAGGTAACTTTGAACCCTTCCATCAGAAAAATCCGTATCTTCGGGCATGGCAAGTTCAGAATCCATCTTGAGAAACCATGCATTGAGACTCACCGGCAGCCGGGAGGAGATCCTCGATGTTTTTTTGCGCGAATCCCGTGCACTCAGTCAGCGGGAAATTGAGCTTGAAATGGAACAGGCCTGCGACCGTGTCACAATCTATCGTACCCTCTCCACCTTTCTGGAAAAGGGCCTGCTTCACAAAGTGTTGGATGATTCTGGCGTGACAAAATTTGCCTTATGCTCTACTACCTGCGTTGAGCATGAGCCCCATCAGCACGATCACGTGCATTTTAAATGTGTACAGTGCGGCAATACCCTCTGCGTAGAAGAGGTTCATGTTCACATGCCAATCCTTCCTTCCGGCTACGCTGTGCAGGAGATGAACGTGCTCATGCAGGGTGTTTGTCCTGATTGCGGAAAGACCCGAGCTTAAATAGTCGGGTTCTTCGCCCCCATTCCCCTTGAAATTTCTGCATTACTCTTTCCAGGTAAATGTCTCCATCAGATGGTCGATCTGCGCCTTCACATAGGTGGTGATGGGGGCAAGGGAGTCATTTTTCACAGCAGATTGGTAATAGAAACTCATCGTCACCGTTTCGGTGCCGTCTTTATCATGAAAAAAGATCTGGATTGGGGTACCAACTTCTCCGGTCATTTCATATTTCACGCCACTCCCTGAGGGGAAATCAATGGGGCTCGGAATGATGCGTGCGGCTTTCATAGCGTGATTATAGATGAGCCGTCGATGCTCTTCCTGATGGGCTTCGAGGGGGAGTCCAGACCCTCCAATTTCACGACTATTGACGTGCAGGGTTCCATCAAATTGGGGGAAACGAATGTTCACCCAACAAGAGTCAGGGCTGTTACGGCTTATTTCGGCAAATGCTGGATATTCGAAAGAAAAGGGACAGGTCTCGGTCTCAAATATTTTATAGGTGGTCTCAGTCGGCAAAGAGAGCCGCGGATAAGCATATTTCCGGGGAAAAGGGACATATTCGTCGCTACAGCCGCTCAGGAGGAGCAGTACACACGACAGCAATAGGAAGCCCTGCATCGCTGATATCCGGGTTTTATTCGTTTGAGGCACCATTGGTTTCATTCTCCGGGTGTATGGTCATCTTCACCATGTTGATGCGGTGATTGGACACAGATTCTACTTTCAGCTCAAAATTCTGATAATGGTAAACCTCGCCTTCGCCGGGGATTTTCCCATTCATCTCCAGGATAAGGCCGCCGAGAGACTCGCTTTCGCCTCGCTCATCCTCGAAGACATGATCTTCGAGGTCCAGGATTTTTCGCACATCCTGCAAAGCAATTCTCCCTTCAAAGACATACGTATGCTCATCGACTTTGGTATATACCCAATCCTCGGAGTCAAATTCATCATTGATTTCCCCTATGATTTCCTCGATCACATCCTCAAGGGTCACAATCCCGGCAGTTCCCCCAAATTCATCTACCACAATGGCGAGGTGGGATCGTTGATCTTTGAATTCCTCCAGCAAATCGTCGATTTTCTTGGTTTCAGGAATGAATTGCACCTCTCTCAGCAAGGACTCTAGCTTCAGTTCGGCACTGTCTTTTTTGAGATAAGGAAGCAAATCCTTGATATGTAGGACCCCCTTGATGTTGTCGAGGTTGTCTTCATAAACCGGCAGACGCGAGTAGTTCATTTCGTTGATAAACTCGAGGAGCTCATCAAGCGGGATAGAAATATCGACTGCCTGCACATCCACACGGGCGCGCATGATGCTCCGCACAGGGATATTGGAGAAGTTGACAATGCCGCGCAGAATTTCGCGCTCTTCGCGCTGGGTTTCGTCGGTGGTAGTGGTCAGGTCAATGGCCTGACGAAGATCTTCGAGGGAGGCGGAAGTCTCACTGAGGTTCACCCGATTGTCGATAAAACTTGTGCTTCTGATCAATAGCCACGCAAGCGGATAAGTGAGCGCTTTGAGCAAACGCAAGGGGCCGGCCAAGAGATAGACAAGCCTCAATCGATATCGCGAAGCATATACTTTGGGAGTAATCTCTCCAAAAAACAGCAGCAAACTGGTAATAAACACCAAGTCGAGGAGGATCTGTATCGTCTCATCAAGGTGAAAAGATTCAGCCAGTTGATGTAAGATACTGGAGCCAATGAGAATGGCCGCTACATTGACGAAGTTGTTGGTAATCAGGATCGTAGCGAGCAACCTCCGCGATCCTTCGAGGCGGTCGGGGTCACTCATGAGCTTCCAAACCCGCTTGTCGGCGGTGGTATCACTCTCCTTAAAGGCATCTATCTCAGGCTTTGACAGCGAGAAATAGGCCACCTCTGCCCCCGATGCCAAAAAGGACAAGGAAATCAACGCTACAAAAAACAGTAATTCGAGTGTGAGGTCGGGCCACCAAGGTAGCGTTGTAATTGCCCACTGTAATACGAAACTCCCAGGTTCAGGGTCCACAGATATGCGGTTAAGTCTAACTTATTAAGGCCGAATTATGAGGAAAATATAGGACTAAAATGGCAAACCATCGTCCTGTTTTTCATCAGAATCTGAAGGAGATTGAGCAGCAGCTTGCGTAGCTGCCTGTGAATAAGACTGTTGCACGGGGGTATTGAGCTCATTGGGCCTCGCAGGCGCGCTGTCGAGCAAGATGATTCTGCGACCCTCCACTTCAGTGACACGCCTTGTTTCGCCTTGTGGCGTCTCCCAACTGCGGGAAGTAAGTCGCCCTTCTATGCACACCGTAGAGCCTTTGCGGCAGTATTTAGCAGCAATCTCTGCCTGACTCCGCCATAGATTCACACTGATCCATTCGGTGCGATCCGCATTGTTGCCATTGCGATCACGATAAGATTCTGTGCAGGCAAGCCACAGGCTTGTTGCAGCAATTCCCTGGTCCAAATATCTCAACTCAGGATCTTTGCCAAGATTCCCGATCAGTGTAACTTGATTTAATCCGTATTTTGCCATGTATGAATCTGAATCCGGGGAATAAAAGAACCAAAAAGTGGAGCACCAAACAATCCACTTCCCCCGGTAACACCTTACTTATCAGTTGGTTTGGTCAAACCGGGCAGATGTTGGTCAAACATATTTAAGACTGCCCGGGGAAATGCAAAAGTATGAATTTTTTCATACTTCTCGAATTGCCCTTCTATTGGATAATTTTCCGCTTTCAGCTCCATGGAAAACACGTGATAGTGCATATCAAAGTGTGTAAATATATGCTTGCCACTGCCCAGCCACACAGTTTCTCCCACTCCTTTCTTTGCCTCCCATTCCTCTGCTGTCGTTTCGTCATTGGGGATTTCCCAGAGGCCACCCCACAGTCCTGCTTGTGGTCGCTGCCGAATCAGGAGCTCACGCTCTTTCCTGAGGAGATAAAACCGAAAATAGCGCGTCTTGCGTACCAATTTCTTCCCTTTTTGGGGAAGGACGGCGGTAAGACCCTCCTTCCGTGCTACGCATTGGCTTTCGAGCGGACAAATCATGCAGCCTGGGTTGGTAGGCGTGCAAATCACCGAGCCAATGTCCATCATACCATGATTAAATTTTCGGCTATCGCTGTCTTTGACCCAAAAATCAAGCTGTTGCTGAAATTCCTTCCGTGTTTTTTGCTGATCTATGGGAGCAGGATCGCCAAGCAAGCGGCTAACCACGCGCATGACATTACCGTCGAGCACCGCGACTTGTTCGCCAAAAGCAAATGAGGCAATTGCCCGTGCCGTGTAGGGGCCCACGCCCTTGAGGGTGAGCAACTCCAGGTGCGATTCCGGAAATTCCCCGCCAAAGTCTTCGACCAACTGAATAGCAGCCGCATGCAAATTGCGGGCACGAGAATAATAGCCCAAGCCTTCCCAGTATTTCAACACCTCATCCTGGGGCGCCGAGGCAAGATCAGAGAGCAAAGGAAAGCGAGCCAAAAACCGCTCCAGATAAGCGACCCCGGTTTCTATCCTGGTTTGCTGCAAAATCACCTCAGAAAGCCATATTTGGTATGGGTTTGAGGTATTGCGCCAGGGCATATTCCT
>JANQTF010000291.1:16400-38224 GCA_030731845.1 Bacteroidia bacterium
TTACGCCGATACCGTTTTGCTTCCTTCATTTGGGCCTGATGCTCCCGGCGGCAGTGTTGGATTTTGGGCCTTGTTCATGTCCTTCACCGTGGCCGGATGGTGGTTTTTACCCTCCTACGGGACTTTTCTGCTCAGCAAAACCCTCGGGCGAAGCAAACCATAGGCCTCGCGGCAGCCTTGGTCCGATGGTGTTTGGGTCTCTTCCTTTGAGTTGGAGCAATTTTCCATGCGATTCAGGAAAATCTCCCTTCCATCTACGGTCGATTGGGCTACTACTGCACGCAACTTGCGTGCTCCCAAATAATATCCTCAGCCATCCCAATATTTTAATCCATCATCGAGAAGGGAGGATGCACAGGTTGTAAATGTTGGAAGTTGATGGCCAAATTGCTCCAGATAAGGGACCAAGATTTTTACTTCGATTGCTCAAAAACCCCTGTTTAAAGCGATTTAGGCGCATTTCACCAGGCGAAATTCCTGCTGTAAAGGGTAAGCAGATCGTGGATAAGAGAGGTCGTTTTACCCATAAAATCAAGGGGATTATCCAGGACTTTAGGGGCCTGGAATGCGAGAAGATTTGTTTCTAGCACAGGCTTTTTAGGAAAAAATTTTGCGGTTGTGCTTTATGTGCTAAATTTGCGAGGCAATTTCCCATGGTAACCACAGCTAAGTGGTTAATTACTAGAAAATTACAACACGGTGACCAAAGCAGAAGTAATCTTGGAGATCGCCCAGAAGACGGGTATAGACAAAGCGGATGTGGCTGCATCGCTTGAAGGATTTTTCACAGTGGTGAAAAACTCACTTGCCCGTGGCGAGAATGTGTATGTGCGACAGTTTGGAAGCTTCGTTGTAAAGCACAGAAAGGAAAAGGTAGGACGGATCATTTCAAAGAATCAGTCAATTACCATCCCTTCACACAACGTGCCGAGCTTTAAGCCCGCTCGTGTGTTCGTTGACAAAGTGAAAAATGCCTCAATGAACTCTGTGAACCATACAGAGTAACTCTGAGGAAACTCTCTATGACCCAATCACCTTCATCCACTAGTGCCTCCGCAGGAACCTTCGCCCGTTTGGGCGTTGTTGCTCTTGGGGCTATCGTGTGTGGGCTTTTATTCTTTGCAGACAAAACGAGTCTCGAAAACAAGGTAGAGGCAGGACTTATTCCTACAGCAGCGAAAGCTTCCACAGGGATCAGTCTAGATCAACTACCTCCTCTCGGAACCGATGCAGAACTGGAAGCTCTTCAACGTGAGGTATCTGAAAGCGAAGGAGAAGAGCGGATCAAGTTCATTGATAGTTTCACTACTGTGCTTGAGAAACGAGGAAGGCTCGACTATGCGGCAGTTTATGCAGCAGAAGCTCTCTCAATATCTCCTGATTCAGATCGTAAGATCAACACAGGGCTATTGAGTCAGCGTGCGACAAGCCTCCCTTTCATTAAAAATGATACGGCACTTTCTGCTTACTTCAACAGTACTGCCATCAGGCTACTGGAAGAAGCCAAAGACGAAATGCCAAATCGTGAGGATGTGTTGCTCGGTTTGGGATTGGCTTATGTCAATTCTGGCAAACCCGAGAATAGCATGAAAGGTATTCTTACCATTCGTAGTGTACTGGACATCAACCCCAACAACATAGATGCTGCTTATCAGCTCGGAATGTTTTCCATTCAGACCGGGCAATTCGAGAAGGCAGTAGAAAGATTTGAATCCGTTCTTACCCTCGATCCAAGTCGCCAAGACGCAAACCTGGGCTTGGCAAGTGCACTGATCAACCTGGGCCAAACAGCCCGGGCCATTCCATTGCTGGAAGAAGTGGTACAAAAATCGAAAGACAATGAGCTTCGACTCCAGGCAGGAGCGATGCTTGAGAATATTCATTAACTGACAAAACCAAGGAGGAATTATGCCCTGTGGAAAGAAAAGAAAACGCCATAAGATTGCCACTCACAAGCGGAAGAAGCGCCTGCGCAAAAACCGCCATAAGAAGAAGAAGTAATTCTGAGGTCCAGTAAAGGATCACCAGCTTTTGCTGGTTAAAGGACTGACCCTCACACGCTGTGGCGTCAGTCCTTTTTCTCGTTTTTCGTTCACCCGCTTACGTCTGCCTCAGCAACCACCACCAGCTTCAGCTCTAGTTACGGCCCAACAACCGCAACAGTAAGCGCAACGGTAAGCTTTTTTTGTGAATGAACTAGTCGTTTCTAAAGGCGAGGAAGGTCTCAGGATAGCAATTCTTCAGGATAGAAAAATTGTTGAACTCCACCATGAAACTTATTCAGAAAGTTTCGCGGTAGGCGACCTTGTGCTCGGAAGGGTAAGAAAAATCGTCTCAGGCCTCAACGCGGCCTTCGTAGATGTAGGTCACCCTAAAGATGCCTTCCTCCATTACTTTGATTTGGGTCCTCAGATTCGCTCTATGTTGCGATATCTCAAGGCTGCCAGATCCCCACGAAATACCCTCTCAGGCCTTGATCAAATCAAGCCTGTTCCCGACATCAACAAAGGCGGGAAAATGGAGGAAGTTCTCAAGCCAGGCCAGGAAGTATTGGTTCAGATTGTTAAAGAACCCATCTCCACGAAAGGACCAAGGCTTTCCAGTGAAATCTCCCTGCCAGGACAGTATGTTGTACTCGTTCCTTTTGGGAGAGGGGTTTCTGTGTCTAAAAAAATTCGCTCAGCAGATGAAAGGAAGCGCCTTAAGCGCCTCACTGAGTCTCTTTGTCCCCAAAACTTTGGGGTCATCGTTCGCACAGCGGCAACTGACAAAGATGCAGCTACCCTTGCTAAAGACATTATGGGCATTGTGGACCGATGGACCGAGCTTACTGCTGCGCTTGGCCATGCTTCCCCTCCCAAAAAAGTCCTTAGCGAGCAAGACCGCGCTACCAGCATCCTGAGAGATATGCTCACCCTCGGCTTTGATTCCATCACTGTCGATGACCAACGCACCTATCAGGACATGGAGATCTATCTTCAGGAGCATCAGCCAGATTTGCTTAAAGGGCTCAAACTCCACAAAGGCAAAGCTCCTCTCTTCCACATGAAAGGAATCGAGCATCAAATCAAGGCCTCCTTCGGCAAGGTTGCCTCTATGGGAAATGGTTCTTATCTCGTCATTGAGCACACCGAAGCCATGCACGTCATCGACGTGAACAGTGGCTCCAAAAACCTCAAAAACGATACCCTCGAAGAAACTGCCCTCAAGACCAACCTCGAAGCAGCCAACGAGATTGCCCGACAGCTCCGACTCCGTGACATGGGTGGGATCATTGTGATCGACTTTATCGACCTCAAGCGGCCAGAGAACAGACGTATCCTCAATGATCACCTCAAGCATGTCATGAAGGACGACCGGGCCAAGCACTCGATCCTCTCGATGAGCAAGTTTGGGCTTGTGCAAATCACCCGGCAACGAGTGAGGCCCAACCTCGATATTCAAACCTCAGAGGTGTGCCCTACCTGCAACGGTACTGGCAAAATGCAGACCTCTGTGCTCATTGCCGATGAGATTTCCAATAACATTGAGTTTCTCATCCGGCAAAATAAAGAGAAGAAGATCACCCTGCGGGTCAATCCTTATGTAGCTGCCTACCTCAAGCAAGGATTTTTCAAAGGCTATCGGTTTACCTGGTTCCATACCTATTGGGTTTGGGTCAATATCGTTGCCGATGTGTCATTGGGCATGACTGAAGTGAAGTACTTCAACAGCAGCAATGAAGAAATCAAGCTCTGAGAGGCTTTGCTCTTTCAGGTAAAAAAAACGCACCCCGAGAGTCTGGGTGCGTTTTTTTATTGGATAAGCCTTGGGGCTGTTAATCAATTTCAAAGCTACTTTGTCCGATCAGGGCGTTGTCAGCATAGACAAAGACGTAGTACACACTTTTCTCAAACTGAGTCCCATCAGGGAAAGCAAATTCTACGCAATCTTCAATTTCAGAACCGAAAAAGCTCACTGTTTTTACCGCAGAATAAACCTTGTCTTCGTTCTGATAAGGGAATCTTCCGCTGTAATCGTCTGTGAAGTTGGTAATAGGATTGCCACTGGCATCCTCAATAGAAATATAGACGCTTCTATCACCACGTGGTGCAATCTGATTTTCGAGAATAGAGAAGCAAATTTGGAGGTCTTTCATCCTCCATTTGGCGAGTTTGGTAAATTCTTTCTCCTTTTTGCCGGCTTTATAGCTAAAAAACTTGAGCCCGCGAGCCTTGAGCGTAGAGGCGACAGCCACCGTACGGTCGAGCTCTTCGCGGGTTTGGGTGTTTCTTTCCTGCAATTCCTGATTCACCGTTTGGAGCTGCCCTTCTCTGGCTACGAGGCTATCGACTTGCCCGCTGAGAATCTGGTTCTCATTTCTAAGCTTGGCGATGATGTCATCATAATCTTCGAGTACCGTCTGAAGGTCTTGCACTTTGGCTTCTAAGACCCGAATCTGACTTGTTTGGGTCTTATTTGCCCGACGAGCAGCAGCAAGGGAGGCCTGGACGTTTTCCAGCTCTGCCACCTTTTCATTCAGCAGTTGCTCTTTTGTGGTGAGATCTACTTCCAGGTTATTTACCTGATTTCGAAAATCACCGATGCTTTTTTCCAGCTCCTCCACCTCAAGGCTCAGATTATCGATCTGGACTTTTTGGGTTTCGTTGTCGGCTTTGTAGGTGAAATACTTGATGGCAAAGTAAGCCAATGCAGATAAAACCAAAATCCCTGCGATGACGAGGATAGCTCTGCTTGTTGATTGAGAACCGTCGGAACGGGTAGCCATAGGGTAGGATTGAGTAAATAAATGAAGTCAGTAGTCTAAAGTATACGATTCAACGGAAATTCCCAATCAATGGTTGAGGATTCCTTTGTTTGTTTTCGTGATAAAGATACGCAAAAGCTCAAGAATCATTGTCAATCCGTTGCAGAAAGGACCAAAGCTCTCCCTGTGCAGCTTCTGCGGCCTTCTGTAATTTCCATGCTTTTCGATTTCTCGGCTCCACATAATTAGAAATTCCTCTAATCTGAGCAAAGGGGATGTTGCGTTTGAGCATAGCATGAAAGAATGCCGCCCCTTCCATGGACTCCACATCTGGATTCCAGTCCTTCCGAATGCGCTCAATGCCAGTATGTGTACCAGATACAGCATTGACAGTAGCAGCACGGCTCTGCGGGAGCTGTGGGAAGCAGGGAGCAGGATTGGGAAGGCTATTGAACAGATTGTTCCCCTCCCATTGCAACAAAGGAAATCCCAGCGACTCCAGAGTGAGGAAGCCCTCCGGAGATTCGGCCCCCAGCTCGGGCAGGCATTCTTCTACTACCTCTACCGCCGATCCGAGCGAGCTGCTCTGGTCAAAGGCGCCAGCAACTCCGATTTGAATGGCCAGATCAGGGTTTCCAAATTGCCCCACATATTCCCCCAAACTAAAGGCACAATTGATCATCCCTACCCCGGTGTGGAGTAGCTGAATCTCCAACTGCTCAAGCATTTCGGCTTCAAGCCAGCCTCTGAGTAACGTTGTCTCGAACTGTGTGGCCGCTACAATGAGGATCTTTTTTGTGCTTATTCTTTCCGCCATATCTCCTCACATTTTCGGCGGCCTTGCAGATAGTCTAATTGCTCGGGGGTGCTGCCAAAACGAAGGGTGTCGCCCGACACGGTAATCACTTCACATCCGATACAGGAAGACAGTGGGTTGATGACCTCAAATACCCACTCACCTTCCCATAGGCAGCGTTGAATGCGCGTACCTGAGGGATAGTCAGAACTGGCTTCGGCCGTGGCGAGGAAGCTGTCATACCAATCCGGTGTTACAGGCTCCTTATCACAAGCGATCAGGAGCCAGGCAAGGAGAATAAAAACAGCATTTTTCATCTTGTGAAGATACTAAAAGAGCCGAATCCTTAAAATAGAACAGCCCCGATCCGTGATCGGGGCTGTGAGGTGCCTGGGTAGAACCCGCTTATGGAGTAACCTCAATCTTGCTAAGCAATTTGATATCGGTGAGGTCTCTGTAGTCATATTGATAGAAGCCATCTTCGCCAATGCTGAGGAGAACATTGCCAAGTGGAATCACATCAAAAGCGTGGATATTGGGGAAATGGGCGATTTGATGCGCTGTGATCGAGGACACATCCGTTGCGTCATACACTTTCAAGCCCTCATCGCCATCACAAATGAATAGCGTCTCTCCGCTGATTCCGAGGCCATGCGGATTGAAGAAATTGTAGGTATAAATCTGAACGGGATTGCGCAGGTCTTTGAGGTCCACGATGAAGAGCTGATTCACAGAGCCACCACAGTCGTTTCCGTCACGGATGGTGACATAGGCATACTCTTCGTCGGCTACCACAGGGTCGCAAGACTGCACGTGCTGAATGTTGGAAAGAAACTCAGGTGCAATGGGGTTATCAACTGAGTAGATATGCATTCCGGTCATTCCGCCTAAAAACAGGGTGTTACCACGGGGGAAGATGGTTTCGATATCCCATCCAACATTGATCCTGTTGCGCTCTACAGGATCTGTCATTGTGGCCAGATCAAAGATGATCATGTCACTAAAGGTAACCGTATAGAGGTAGTTGTTGAGAATGGTAAATCGGGCCATAGAACCACCCACACCAGCTGCGGCTGCAGAGTTAGTAGTGCCAGACTGAAATTGGCTATTAGAGGCATTGGGCGCGGCTGAAACGAGCATCAGGTCTTGTGAAGCGAAAGTGTTTCTCCCAAACGACCAGCTGCCACCAACGTTGGAGCAATCCATTGCTTCCGTGATTTCGGTTTCAACCCAGTCAATAGCGATACCAGAATCGGAATCGGCCCACAAGCCATTGTGCCATGATCCGTAAGGAAAGACATTTTGCTCGCGCCCCACTTCGGCTGCTGCCGATGGGTTGCTAATGTCTATGACCACCAAATCCAGGTAAGAGTCTGCATACAGGATATTGCCTTTGGCAGCGATGTCGAGGTTTCCTGGCACAGAAATGAAGGAAACAGGCGTAGGATTGACCGGGTCAGTATTGTCGATCACATGTATGCCTTTATTCACTTCAGAAATGAAGAGGAAGCCATCTTTGTAATACATTTTGCCGGGCTGCTTCAAGGCCTGAGCAGGTCCTGTTTGCACGCCGGCACGAATCTCCTCCATACTCAGGTACACTGGGTTATAGGAGTAATAAGTCATCAATTGCTCGCATTTATCCTCAAAGCATCCGGTGAGGGAGAGGGCCAGCAAGCCTAGTGTTGCGAAAAGTGAGAAGGTTCTGTTCATGACCATTACGGTTATTAT
Organism: Bacteroidia bacterium; assembly: GCA_030731845.1. Classification (GTDB taxonomy): domain Bacteria; phylum Bacteroidota; class Bacteroidia; order J057; family J057; genus JANQTF01. The sequence goes on from JANQTF010000291.1 coordinate 23,675, forward strand.
TTGCCTCATAAACGGAGTCAATTTACAAAGTGCTGCATGGCCTACAAGAATTTATTGACTAGCCAATCAGGACTGCATATAAGCAAACGCCTGCCCTATTGACTCATCAAGTTCTTCATAGGAAACATAGCCCCTCGCCAATAAAAACCGATGTGTCTGGGTAAACAAAAATACGGTAGGAAACCCGCTCACCCCCAATTGTGCACTCATGTTATACTCCATCTCGATGGCTTCCATGGTGGACTCAGCCTGCATGATCCGAAGGAGTTCATTCGGATCCAATCCAAACTCTTGGGCCACAGCCTGATAAGATGCTGGCTTGGCAGGCTCCATTCCATCCTGATAAATGACTTTCTGGATAGCAGAAGCGATCGCAACCTGTCGATCTGGGGCATGGTGCTTGATCGCGACAAAGGCTTTGGATGGTGGATCAGAATCGAAAACCGCTGTCCCAGGCGCCAGGATATTAGTCAAAAATCCCTCGCCGAAGGTCACCCCGGTACGCTGTTCCACCGTTTTATAGGCTTCTTTAATATAGGCTGCCACCTTGCCAATCGGCCCCACCCGATCGCCTCTCACCATTCCACCAGTAAGTACCTGAAATTCAAACTGCTTGCCGTAGGAGGTCTCTATGCGTTCCATGACTTCATGAAATCCATAGCACCATCCACACAATGGATCAAAAACATACAGCAATTGCGGCCGATCTTCTACTTCTTCCATGTCCTGATCTGTTAATCCTGGTACACATTACCAAGATCATAGCACCCTACTTGCTCGCTGCTTTTCATGCATTGGCCGAGGCCTTTTGGTGAAAATAAGCAATCACGTCATCCAGAATATCTTCCAGCTTGTATTCTAGTTCAAAATCAAGGGTGGTCATGAGCTTGGTAATATCTGCCGTGCGGCGGTTCATGTCTTCATAGCCAGGGCCATACACGTCAGCATAGGCGCGATGAATGATTTTTGACGGGCCACCAACCTTGTCCAGTACTTTTTGGGCCAGATCATTCATGGTGATTTCAATGGGATTTCCCACATTGAACTCCTCTCCTACCCCTTTTCCTGTAAGCATTAGTCCTGTCACAGCCCTCACCGCATCTTTTACGTGCATGAAGCTCCGCTTTTGCTCTCCAGTTCCGAAGATTTCGACGTTTTCTCCTGCAATGGCTTTAGAGACGAAATTAGGGATGACCATGCCGTAGTCAAACAATTGCCTGGGGCCTACTGTATTAAAAAACCGGGCAATCACGATTTCTGTACCATATTCCTTGTGGTAAGCAAAAGAGAGAAACTCATCCATGGCCTTGGTATTGGCGTATGCCCATCGGTGGTTGCGTGTAGAGCCTTCTACGCGGTAATCACTTTCCTGGAGCTTGGCGACACCGGTTTTGTCGAGCAGATCGAGGCTGCGCCCATATACTTCGGAGGTGGAAGCCACAAGCACACGCTTGTTGTATTTGTGAACCAGGAAAAGGACGGTATCGATCCCCCTCACGTTATCAAGAATGGTTCTTACGGGATTATCCATCACGTATTTTACCCCCACAGGAGCAGCGAGATGATAACAATGATCACACCACGCTACCAAAGGCTCCATGACAGCCATATCCGTCACATCTCCGTTTACAAACTCGAAATGAGGATTTTCTTGCAAGTGATCGAGATTGCTAAGGCGCCCGGTGATCAGGTTGTCAAGAGATTTGATGTTATGACCTTTTTCGATCAGGGTATCGGCAAGATGTGAGCCAATAAAGCCTGCACCGCCTGTAATGAGAATGTTCATGGACTAGGGTCTATGGTAAAGAATGAAAGAAATGGGCGTAAGAAAGTTCTACCCGCTGCAAATATACCAAAGGTATGTATTCTCACAGGAACCAAGACGGGAAAAATCTGTCGTGAGGAATGTGATATTGCGATCAAAAAAAAGTGTCATCCAGACATTCAGGCCGGATGACACTTATATAGGTTGGCACAACCAACATGTGCGTTACTTATCTTCTTGGTCCGCGGTCACGGTCGCCACGGGGCCTATCACCTTGTGGACGGTCACCACGAGGCCTGTCACCTTGTGGGCGGTCACCGCGAGGACGATCACCACGAGGGCGCTCTTCTCTCTCGACATGGCCTTCAGGCATTGGCAGAAGCACTTTGTGACTCAGGCGGAACTTACCAGAACGCTCATCTACGCCTACAAGCTTAATTTCGAGCTCATCTCCTACCTCAAAGACCCCTTCCATGCTAGGCAGGCGCTCCCATGAGATTTCAGAAATGTGAAGGAGACCTTCTTTGCCGGGCAAGAACTCTACGAAAGCTCCGTATTCCTGAATCGACTTCACCTTGGCTTTGTAAACCTCACCCACTTCAGGGATCAGAATGAGCTGGCGAATTTTGAGTACGGCTGCTTCTACTGCATCCGCATTGGTTGCAGAGATGGTAGCAGTACCTACATTGCCTGGGCCTTCTTCGAGGTTGATCTGAGCACCTGTGATCTTCTGAATTTCCTGAATGATTTTGCCACCAGGTCCAATCACAGTACCAAACATATCGTGAGGCACATCCATGGAGAAGAATCTTGGCGCGTAGCGAGACACCTCAGGGCGTGGGGCGTCAAGCTCTTTGAGCATCTCATTGAGGATGTGTAAGCGTCCTGCTTTAGATTGCTCGAGGGCAGCTTCGAGGATTTCGTAAGAAAGTCCGCGAATCTTGATGTCCATCTGACAAGCAGTAAGGCCTTTGGCAGTACCTGCTACTTTGAAGTCCATGTCTCCAAGGAAGTCCTCATCGCCAAGGATATCAGACAATACGGCAAAGCCGTCTTGAGTAGTTACAAGTCCCATCGCGATTCCTGATACGGCACCGGTGATTTGCACACCAGCATCCATCATCGAGAGGCAACCACCACAAACGGAGGCCATGGAACTGGATCCATTGGATTCGAGAATGGTAGAAGATACACGGATGGTGTATGGGGTATCGGTAGGCACCACAGGCTTGAGAGCCCTCTCTGCGAGGTTTCCGTGGCCAATTTCCCTACGTGCGGGTCCGCGGTTAGGCTTTACTTCACCGGTAGAAAACGCGGGGAAGTTATACTGAAGCATAAAGCGCTTAGAACCGTGGAAGGTAGCGGTATCGATGGTTTGCTCATCGAATTTGGTACCCATGGTAGTGGTACAGAGCGCCTGGGTTTCTCCTCTGGTAAATAGAGAAGATCCGTGTGAACGGGGCAGGATACCGGTTTGAGACCAGATAGGACGAATCTCGTCGGGCTTTCTTCCGTCGAGGCGAAGCTTTTCTTTCACGACGATGTCGCGAACGACAGTCTTCTGGATCGACTTGAAGTAGGTAGCGAAGCGAACGTCGAAATACTCAACATCTTCGTACTTGGCCATCAGTGCCTCTTTGGCAGCTTTTTTGGCTTCAGACATTTTGTCGCTACGATCCTGCTTAGGCATAGACCCGCGCGACACCTCGTCGATGGTAGGAGCTACCAACGCGAAGAGGTCATTGTACATGTCTTCGTTGAGTTCGAGTTTGTCGTACTCCCGGGTGGGCTTGGCAGCTGCTGCTGCGAGCTCAAGCTGAAGGTTGTTCAGCGATCTGATGGCATCGTGAGCCACTTTAATCGCTTCGAGCATGACTTCTTCCGATACTTCTTTCATTTCGCCTTCCACCATGTTGACAGAGTCATTGGTGGCAGCAACCATGAGTTCGATATCGCAGATCTCCATCTGCTCGAAGGTAGGATTGATGACAAATTTGCCATCAATTCTGGCTACTCTTACTTCAGATACAGGCTCAGCAAAAGGAATGTCAGACACGAGCAATGCCGCAGAAGCCACGAGGCAACCGTAGGCATCAGGCTGATCCATGGAATCAGAAGAAATCATCTGAACCATCAGCTGAGTATCAGCGTGATAGTCGTCCGGGAACAAGGGGCGAATGGCCCTGTCGATGAGGCGTGAGGTTAGGATTTCTCCTTCCCCCATTCGGCCATCGCGTTTAAAAAACCCACCTGGAAATCTTCCTGCTCCAGCAAATTTCTCCATATAATCTACGGAGAGCGGGAGAAAGTCGGTTTCAAGGTTGATGTCTCGTTTTGCTACGACGGTAGCGAGCAGCATTGTTTCCCCGCAAGTAAGCAGGACGGCCCCGTCAGCTTGTTTGGCCATGACACCAGTTTCAATGGTGACAATCCTGCCATCGGGTAGGGTCGTTGATTTTTTGATCAATTCCATGTGTCAGCGAATAGTGAAGCGCGTGCGCAAGTCTGAATAAAAAAAGGGAATTACCTGCGAATTCCCAGTTCTTTGATAATCGCGCGATAGCGTTCAATATCAGTGTTTTTGAGGTAGTCGAGCATACGACGACGCTTACCTACCAGCCTCTGCAGGCCAAGTTGGGTGGAATTGTCCTTTCTGTGGACTTTGAGGTGCTCGGTGAGCTGAGAAATCCTGTAAGTAAACAGGGCAATCTGGGATTCGGGAGATCCAGTATCAGCCGCCTGCTTGTTGTGGCCGTATTTCTCGAAAATCTCCTCTTTCAGTTCCTTGTAGATATACATGTAACCGCTTGTTTTTCAGTACTTTTTTTAAGAACTGCAAATATACACGCTAATCTGCAATTCACAAAAGCTGAAACCGATCAATTTTTCGGCTCCATGTCAATCCCATCCACAACCGGAGATTCGCTCTCCTTCTCCTGCTGCCTAAAGTCCGATACAATGTGCAAATCCCGTTGAGGAAAGGGGATTTGGATGCCATTTTTCCGAAAATCTGCTTCTATTTTAAATCTCAGGTCACTTTTGATATCCTGGTATTCCATCACCCTGCTGGTCCAAAATAATAGTTCAAAATCCAGGCTCGATTCGCCAAACTCCGTAAATCTCACTTTTGGTTCGGGTTTATTCAAAATAAGTCCGTGATTTTGGGCCGCCAATACAAGTATTTTCCGGACCAATTGCACATTAGACCCATAAGCAACGCCCACACGCACCCGAAACCGGGTGACTTTATCATTGAAGCTCCAATTCACCACATTCGTAGTCGTGAAACGGGAGTTGGGCACGATCACCGTCATGGCATCGAGGGTTTCTATGATGGTACTTCGCAGGCGAATTTCCTTCACCTTGCCCTCCAGTTCCAAAGAATCTAACATGATGACATCACCAACCTCTATGGTTCTGTCAACCAGGATCACAATTCCTGAGGCGATATCCGAAAAGGTATTTTGCAAGGCCAGCCCGATGCCGATAAAGAGGGCTGCAGAGGAGGCGATCAGCACACTTAGATTGATGTTCAGGGAGGTAAGCATCAACAAAATGGCCAGCAAATAGACGATGTATCTTCCGATCTGAAAGACGGCCAAACGCCTTCCCTGATCCATTGGCAAGCGATGACTCCCGCCAGAATCCACAAACAGCCGGCGAAAGTAGAAAATCCCGATCCGGGCTGCGACAAAGACAAGCAGGGCCCCAAGCAGATTCGACACACGAATCTGCTTGGTGTCGGAGAGTTCAACTAAGGGAAGGGCAAGTAATTCGCGTGGCGTGAGGGTCCAGATAAAATACACTGCCATCGCAAACCCTATTAAGACGCCAGACAAGGAGAATATCCAGCGAAATGCTCGCTGCCCTTCTCTGGCTGCTTCTGTCTTTTTCACAAAGGGTAAGCGGGAAAACAACGCAAACGCCCCCCTCCCTGCTCCCCAACCCAGCGCAGATGAAACCAGGGTCAGAAGAATTTGCAGTATGAGGGTCTCCCATTCCGGAAGACCATGGAGCCACAGTTGAATACTATCCATACTAGGTCTTGCGAGCCTTTTGCTACTTTTTGATCGAAATTGCTCTGGCAAATATAGCCCATAATTCCCTCAGTACGGTGAATGCAGCAGAAGGATCACACGCAGCGTGGTGGCCATCCACAACCTTTTCTTCTGTATGGAACGCCACAAGCCGATCCTATTCTGCGCCTGTTATCTCTGCCAACATGGCTTTGATTGCATCCAACTCCTCTTGCTGCTGTGCAACCCTCTTTTGCAGGTTTTCTACGAGGGCGGCTTGTTGCTCGATCTGTTGCTGCTGCTCCTGAATAGCTTTTACCGCCAGGATTCCAAAATCGCGATAGGCAAGCCCGAGGTAGCCGTCTTCAGAGACGTGCTTCAGTTCTGGAAACTGCGCTACGACCTCCTGTGCCAAAAACCCAAGGGTGAGATCGGCCCCTTCTTGTCCCAGATAATGATATCGAACGGGGCGCAGGTTCATGAGTCTGTCAAGCACAGAATCAACCTCCACTACATCCTGCTTCAGGCGCGCGTCTGAGGGTTGCACCCAATTGCCGGTGCCAGCTTCTATGTAGGCTCTGCGAGTCGCATTCTCCACAAAACTAAAGTGTAGCCCAGAGTGGAGCATTTGCCAGGTATCGGTTGAGGAGCCATTCTCTTCAAAAATCAAGCCGCCGCCGGAGGCCCAGAAGGTTGTGGTTTGTTTGAGATGAAGATCACCAGCGGGATTGTCTGTGAGGAGACCGATCTTTCCATCAGGACGAACATGAATCAGGGTTCCTCCACTACTATGAGAGAGCGAGAAAGCGGCACTAGCCAGAGAAGTCGCCGTTTTGCCGCCCAAGGTCCAGTAGGTGCTGCCTGAGGCATTTTGAAATCGGATCCGGGCAAAGTCTGTAGTGGCATTTTCATATAGCTGCAACTGCGGATAGGTCGCTGAGCCGTTGTGAGAAATTTCTACTTTACCGGAAGGGGTAATGGTCCCAACCCCGAGGTCACCCGAAGGGCTTAATCGCATTTTTTCGGCGTTAGAGGTGCCAAAAATAATGGGGGTTGATTCATAATTATAGACATAAGCAGCGTTGCTTCCTGAATAGCCGAGCCAGAACCCATCGGAACTTGTGGATCCGGTGGTGGTGTTGGTGATGCGCATGGAAGCGGCAGCTGAGCTGTTGGTATGGACATGAAGCTTGTCCATAGGGGCGGTGAGGCCAATTCCCGCATTACCATCCATGTAGGAGACGGTGCTACCAACCTTGGTCCAGGGACTCAGGGGTGGGTTGGCGGGCACCCAGGTGTTGCCAAGGAAGGTCAGCACCTGATTGGCAGTGGGCGTGGTGGCTCCCACAGGCACTCCCCTGATTTTGAAAACAGAAGGATTGGGATAGGTGCCAGACAAATCGCCTGAAGCGGCTGTTGAAGTCGTAATGTCGTCTGCGGCATTGATGTCGCCTGTATTGTTGATCACTGTTCCGGTGACCGAGATACCCGGACCACCAAAATAGACGAGTTGAGGCAAAATCACAGAGCCGCCTCCCTTGGACAAGGTGAGATCGGTGCCAGAAATGGACAGTGTTTGGATCTCATTGGTGGGGTTGGCATCGGCATCGTTCACGTTGTCGGTAGAGCTGATGGTAAACGAGGGATAACTTCCCGTGATGGTGGTGGCTCCTGCGCCGGTGATGGACACGACTTTGTCGGGCATGGTATTGATGATGGAGGTTCCACTGATGCTGATCCCAGCTCCGGCTAAATAAGTAGGACCTTCGACATCGGCGGCAGGAATCCATTCACTGCCATTCCACTTCAGCACCTGATCGATCTGGGCAGCCTGGGCCGAAACATCTATCAGGTCCTGCACCCGCATTTGAGTAGCCATTTTGGCAAAGGGTACGGCCTCCAATCGATCCAGGGCGGCCTGATAGCCATTGATCATGACCTCCATATATAGGTCGTTGTCACTCCAGTCGAGCTGCGACCAGGTGCCCAGGGCTGTGCTTCCCTCTCCAATGACGGTGGTAAACAGACCAGCAGAGTTGGTGGTGAGAGAATGTGATTCTAAATAGATCAGCGGCCCGGTCGGTGAGCTGCTGTGGATCATCACCTGGAGGGTGATGGGTTGGTTGGCCAAGGGCCCACCTCCAAGGTCTCTGGCAATTGCCTGGTAGCGGAAGCCGAGGGTGGTTTGTGAAAAAATAGGAGAAACTGGCAGAAGCAGGGTAAGCAGGAATAAAAAGCGCAGGACGGTCATGCAAAGGTGCAAGCATGGTTTGTGCCGAATTTTCATCCCAATGCAGAATAGTACATAGCGGTGTAGGGTTTAAGCCAAAAACGTATCTAAATCTTCAACCTCTCACTCCCCCAACATGCTTAAAAGAGTGGCAAGGGTGTCGGCCTCCGTAGCGGCAAGATCTTCCCGTTGTCCCAAAATCCTTGGAGAATCAAGATTCACGCCCGATTTGTGACGGGTAGATCGATATATCCCATCAAACTCAATTTCAAATACGAGTTCTGGCACGACTGCCCGCACTGGCCCAAACTTCTCCACGGTGTGCTGTTTGATCCAGCCTTGCAAATGCTTCGATTCTGCTTCAGAAAGGCCTTGGTTGGTCTTGGTCAGCGGTAGCATCTCGCCTTCTTCCCACACCGCAAAGGTGTATTCGGCTAACAGGGTGCCTTGTCCACGTTGTGCGTAGATGAGGACAGCGTTTGCCCGGAGGGGTTCTGCCTTCCATGTTCTCCAATTTCCATTTTCTACCTCCTCTCCGTAAGCAGAATCGAGCCGCTTGATGATCACGCCTGTGGCATGATGCGCCCGTGCCAGGCTGTGTGCATGGCTTACCACCTCCCAGGTGGCAGCGGGAATAGCTGCCGAATAAGATACGAATGCTGGCAAAGCTAATTCTTCCACCAAGGCTTGGAGCTGCGCTCTTCTTTGCTGTAATGGCCAGGAGCGAATGTCTTCGCTTTCCCACTCCAAAAGGTCGAAAGCCATGAAGGCAACCGGTGTTTCTGCGATGTGCTTTTTGGTGATGGTTTTCCGACTGAGTCGGGATCGCAGCTGCTGAGCGGGCAAGAGGCGCCCCCCCTTCCTGGCAATCAGGACACCGTCGATCACCGTTCCTGGCGGTATGGCATCGAATAGCGGTGCCCATTCGGGAAATTTATCGGTAATCAGTTCTTCCTCTTTGTTCCACAAAAAGGTGTGCCCTCCTCTGCCGATCAACTGGGCGCGAATGCCATCCCACTGCCACTCAATCTGCCATTCCTCCACATTTGCCCATGAATCCGGTGCCTTATCGAGAGGTGAAGCAGCTTGTAGAGGAAAGGGTTTCGACAAGTCGTCGGTGCTGTCTTGAGCAAACAAAAGCTCGTGATAGCTCAGCGAGTCGGGGGCCCAATCGCCCGAAAGCCGAAGGGCAACCACGCTTTCTTCGAGCTGGGTGTGAGCAGCCAGGGCCATGGCCAGGATTTTGGGCGAAGCGGAAGGGCGCAAGCCGCCTGTCACAAGTTTGTGCAACACAAAAAGCTCCTCTTTGCCCAACTCCTGCCAGGCTTGTTGCAGCAATTCGCGTTGTCCCTCCTCGTGACTTTTGCCCATTTTGTCAACAAAATCCATCCAATCGCTGAGGTCCTTGCTGGAAGATGACTGACGAGGAGGAGGAAGTATGAGGCTCATGGTCTCAGCCTGATCCCCTACAAGCTGATAACATTCCTCTACCAACCAGGCTGGGATACCGCTCCAAGATATAGCCCATTCCCTGAGTTGGGCATTCGTAATGCTCCTTTTGGGTTTTCGGTCCGTAAGCAGAGCCATCATCCACAGGTTGTCATGATCTTCTGACGCATCCAAAAACCTCCGCAGGGCCGCTATTTTGGCCTCATCGGTATTGCTTGCGTCGAGTTCATAGATCAGGGTAGCAAATGGCTTCATGCAGCGTTTTGTGGGATATTGTCCAGGCTATTTCACATCAGGGCTTGCCTGAAGGTCTGATTCTTCGCCGATAAACTGGGTTTCCACGGGTCTGGCATCATATCCTTGCTCACGGAGATAGCGGGCAAAGAGCTCTGAATACCCGTGGGTGACGAAGATGCGCTCGGCCCCTGTTTCCTTGATGGCGAGATTGAGGCCCGCCCAGTCGGCGTGGTCGGAGAGCACGAAGCCTTTGTCGGCGGGCCTGCGCATGCGCCCTCCGCGTAGGTTCATCCATCCAGATGCGACGGCGGTGGCAAAAGGTTCGAAGCGACTGGCCCAGGCAGAGCTAATCGCAGAAGGCGGCGCGAGGACCAGAGATCGGCTGATTTCGGTCTTCCTGCCGCCGCCAATGCTTTCCGCAGATTGGGTTGGGGGCAGAGCTATGCCCTGCTTCCGAAGGACCGCGTTTGTATTTTCTACAGCAGCATGGGTGAACACCGTGCCGATGCTTTGATCAAGGCCATACAGGATTCGCTGGGCTTTGCCCAGCGAATAGGCAGAGATGAGCGATGCCCGACCGTTGTCTGCATTTTCCCGCCACCAGGCATTGATGTCGGCAAATATCTCAGCTTGTGGTCTCCATTGATAAATGGGGAGCCCGAAGGTCGATTCGGTGATGAATGCGTGGCATTTCACAGGTTCAAACACCTCTGTGAGTCCGTCATCTTCGATTTTGTAGTCGCCAGACACTACCCAGACCTCGCCTTTGTACTCCAGGCGGATCTGCGCCGAGCCGATGATGTGCCCGGCAGGATGAAAGGAAATATTCACCCCATTCACCGAAAAAACCTCTCCATAGGCCACACCCCTGATCTTGATATTCCCCCCCAACCGTAGTTTCATCACGGGCACCGAGTCTTTGTGGGCCACATAGTGCTTCATGCCCCAGCGCGCATGATCAGCATGAGCGTGGGTGATCAGGGCATTATCCACCCGCTTCCAGGGATCGATATAGACATCGGCCTGGGCGCAGTAGATGCCGTTTTCATTGAAGCTGAGCAATTCGGAAAGGGTGATTTGTGATGAATGAAGAATGCTGCCGGGCAGCAGAAGGAGAGCAAATATACCTCATTTTGAGGGAGGAAAGGAAGGGGGAGCGGAGCCTGCATAGTCTTGAGGTGGACAAGGGCCTTGGGCTGTAGCGGGCAACTTACTCAGGAGGCGGATCAATGTGGACTGGGCACCAAAGGGAAGGGGATGCGATAGGGTCCCATGACCATTAAAATTATCCCAAATGCGAAATTTCATCGGTTGACCTTTGAAGGCACTTTCTTAAAATACTGAAAGTCAGACAGTTGGAAAAATATCTACAGAACTCACACCGCCTGCCTGACTGATAATTTCCCTGCTTTACAAATAAGAATCACATCCGATAAATTATTGATTATGAGCAACACAATCCATCATCCACAACTGCCATGGTTTTTCCGTCTGTTCCGACTATTTCCTGACAGGCAACAAGATCCACAGCCTTCTTCTTCCTTAGACGAGGGGCTCCCTCAAAACCTGATCGGTCGTGAAGGCCACGTTCTTTTGGAGATTCGACCTGGGTATTACCGTGGGAAAGTTGCCATTGGAACCAAAGTGTACCCGGCTTGCTGCCGCTTGGATGGGAAGCCATTATACGAAGGAGAGTGGGTTCAGGTGGTGGGATTCAAGCTTGGGAGGCTCGTGGTAGATCGCAAACAATCAGTTTCATCCTAACGATTTTCATCATGAAAAGGACCAATCAATTTGCACCTGTGAACAGGCTGAAGAGGCCTCGGGGGAAGAGGCGAATCGCTCGTCGAAGAGAAAAAAGCAGTGCGTTCGAGAGAGAAAACAGGGAATTGAACCAACACCTCAAGCGCCTGAGGTCTCTGTCGGGAGAAGAGGAAGACGACGACGAGTGGATGGATTTCTGCTTCATCTGAGGCTTTGAAACAGACAGCTCAACCCATACTTACCCAATTTGTGTCAAACCAACAAATCTAATAATCATGGCACTTACCATTCTTTTTTGCTTTGGCTTTTTGGTCACATTGGCAATGATCGGCAACGTCCGAGGCGGTTGCAGAGGTGGCTGTGGCGGTGGTTGCGGTGGCGGTTGCAATTGTGGAAACCGACACTGGCACTGAGCGCAAGAGGTCACGATGTGGAAGGCCGCTGAGAGCGGCCTTCCTTTTTTCCCTAAATCAGAAAAAAATTCGAATTTTATTTTAACAAATGAATTCAACTAGCTGATAATCAGAGACATAAAGAACACGTGCTCTCTCAAATAATCTTGATGTCTTCCTAAAGGTTAAACTTTAAGAAAATAATCAGAGGGATCGCCCTCCTTTACACAGTCAACATTATCAACCATTTAACATCCAAGTTATGTGTATGCAAACAGTTTTCATGTTGATGGGCAACAGCCTTGATCAGGACCCCATCGACTGTCCTCCCAACCTGCGTCTCTTACGGGTGCCGCTTATGGGCATTAAGGCTCTTGATTCGTTTCACCCTCAAGCCAACCAGTCATGGAATTAATCGCACTTGTCCCAGCCCTTGCGCTGGGGTACCTCATCTTTGACGGTTGGCGCAATGGCATTGGAGAGGAGTAAGCGTTGAATCAACCTAAAGTACAATCATGTAAGAGAGCAGGCCCTGGGCCTGCTTTTTTTTGTGGGTGGAGAAACGACGAAGGGAAAGCAACATTATTGCCGAAAATTTGTCACCTGCATGAAAGATCAATCGAAAATTATTCGTATTTTTATTTCAACGAAAAATTTTCAGCACTTGAAAACTATCTGCTCCACATTAGATAATGACCAAGCGTTCAAAGAACGAATCTATGTCGAAAGGAGGCTTTGCGCAAGAAGGGTCGCAGAATGGCTTCACAAAAGAAATTTGATAGGCCCCAGACCAGATCAGCTCGATCCGTCTGACCTGCTCACATATCGAACCTATCACCCGAATATAAAGTCTCCGAATAAAGATTATTCTGGATCAATCAGGGCTTATTTCATTGCTAAAGTTTATCATTATTTGAAAGGCGGCTCATTTGAAAAAGCCTTGGAAAATGAAAGGCTCATGGACATTATAGCAATGGGAGAAATATGCATCACAATTATGTATCTCGAGAACCATTATCTTGATAGAAAATTTGGAACCAACTCCCCTAAAACAATAGCGATAAATCGAGCAGAAAAAAGAAGATTTGAAAAAATGCTAAAAAATCATGCAGAATTATATCTATCAGATCAAAAAAGTATTGATATTTATGGATATTTGCAAAATAAATTGTTTTACAACTATGATATTGGGAATATTATTGATTCAGAATTGATATGCTGTCAGCCTGAGGTTGTTTCTTCTACCAAATACCACAATTTCGAAAAAAAAACAACAATCGAAATCGAAATATTCAGTGCATTGGGAGACCTCAAAATGGAGACCACACGAGAAAATAAAAAGATACTCTATGACACGACGATAGATTTGGTTAATCAATTGACAGAGGGATATTTACCCATTTACCTTTTACGATCTTTCCTAATCAATGCTATTTTCTATTCGATATTTACTCAAATTCTACTCTTGGTTGAAACCTCAATTGTAGTTACTGATGAACAAAAAAATGCTTTAAAAAGCTTTTCTCAAACATATGGGCTAGTCCAACAAATAATAAACGACATTCAAGACTTTTTCCCCCAAGAAAAATTATCAACCAAGTTTCCAGAAGATACTCAAAGCGACTTTCGGCGGAGACTAATCACACTTCCTATCGCATTCTTCCTGAGCCAAACGAAGGAAAATTCTAATCTTTCTCCGATTCATACAGAAATGTATGATTTTTTAACAGGTAAAATAGAACACTCCACCATCTCTCAAGAAGAGATCGTTAAAGCTATACGCTACTCAAATCCAACCAATATTTCTTTTGGTGCACTTGATTGCTCATTTACTGCTGTCAGGAATATGATTATTAATGCAGCAGCTAGATTTGAAGTTCTTGCACGAACAGAACCCGGAAAGGAACTTCTTACGTTGCCTTGCATTGCTTACAAAAGTCGATTCCTGAAAGAATATAAAAAGAAATCGTAAATATTTTTTATATCTAGCTCGAAAAAAAATCGAGTTAAGCGTAAATATTTTTTTTAGAATATTGGTTTTCAATTCCTTAGCAGAATAATCGAATTTCTAGAACCATTTACCTGCTTCCCATTCCTATTTTTTGCATTACCATTCCAATTTAATCTGATGAATTTTTTTTGCGATTTAATTTCTCCTCTTTCGAATATCATGACTAAGAAGCTTATGAATAATGACCAAGAGCAAAACACCCAAGCTTCTGGAAAAAAGGACCATAAAGCTCCACCTAGCTTTGCTATTCACCCTTCCCTCAAAGCCCCTGAGCTAGCGACTCCGCACTTTCATGCGAATGATCAGTTTGATTTCGACAAATTCCATCACTCAGCCCAGGGCCTTGCATCAGCCTTTTTTCGAAGAGGGGCTGCCGAACTGACCATGGTATTCCGCAGTACAGACGATAACGGGAAAGATTATTTCCAATACCGATTTCCAGAAGAATGGACCAGGGAAGCATCCCCTCTCCTTAAGGCTGCATTGACATTTTTGAGCACCAAAAGAATTCCTATTTTCGATGCGGAGGGAGAGAAGCATTCTGTGTTTCGAGATGCTTTCTCTGTCAACCACATGTACTGTGAATTCCGGCGACTACAGGTAGGAGAAGGAAAGCTTGCCCATGAGAGCCTTCGAGACTACTTCGGTGAAAACAATCCTCCAGCCGATCTGAAACAGAAGCTTCA
>JANQTF010000292.1 GCA_030731845.1 Bacteroidia bacterium
CAACTCTCAACTCTCAACTCTCAACTCTCAACTCTCAACTCTCAACTCTCAACTCCCAACTCTCAACTCACAACTCTCAACTCTCAACTCTCAACTCTCAACTCTCAACTCCCTCACAGAAGCCCTTCTTCCTTCATCATCCACATGGCGGAGTTGGCGATAGCGGCGCCCTGCTGATGCCTGCCCGGGAGGGAGAGCCTGCGCACGCGCAGGTATTTGTTGGGGCGAAAAAACACCTCAAACGAGGCGCGGGACTGCCCCGCAATCGCTTCGTGAAAAATCACCTGCTCGATCTCGCTTTTCGCGATGCTGATCCGCAGGGAAGCCTGCCGGTTATACCAGCTTGCGCCGATGCACAGGGCCATGAACAGCACGAAAAAGAAAGCCAGAAACCAGTTGTCGATGATGATAGAGAGGATAGACATGACGAAAAAGCCGAGCCCCGCCATGACGTACCAAAACCCTACGGAGGTGAGTTTCCGCTTGTTGGCCCAGGCGAGCCACCATCCTTTTATGCCGGTATGCTCCAGCTCAATGCGGTCATGATGCAGGACGCAGAGGCCCTCTTTGAGCGGAAATGATTTGCTGGCACTTCGCATACCTTAAGGGCTGGGGGCTGACACGGTTTGATAGTGTTGCATGGCATCATCAAGGCGGAACAGCTTGCGCTTGATCACCCAGCGTTTGGAGCCCATTTCCCAGGCCTGCACGCTTTCGGGAAGCTCTTCGTCAATGCTGTAGTCCCATTGTTTTTCTACAAAAATATCTTCGCCCGGAATCCGGATAAATTCGCCATAAATCTCCAGGTCATCCACCTTGATCCATTCCTGCTTCAGGGTTTCCTCTTTTTTCGAAGGATCGCCATACCATTCCGCCCAAATCAAATACTCGGTCTTCGCAGCGTTGAGCAATCCTCCCTCGGTTACCTGAAACCTGCCTTCTTCGAGTTCTTTGCCATCTTCTCCTTTGATAGAAAAGGAATGAGTACCCGGCTCCAACTGCACCCGAAAGGAGGTTTTGGGAGGCATGGTATAGGTAATTGCATTCACCACCACGGTGAGTTTTTCTTCTCCGCCATTGTCGATCAGGACATTGTCCTTTTCGCAGGAAGACATCAGGGCGGCAACTGCCACGATCAACAAAAGCCGGGAAATAAGCTGCATAGGGAATGAAAGTTTTGGATATGTGAAGGTAAACATTCCTGCCATTTTCAAAAGGGAAGCACGGAAAACGTCCATGAATCTGGCGATTTCCGTGCTGATTTATGTAGAAAATAACGTTTTGCGACCTAGCCGTGGTATGTGCGGGCACCTACCATCACAAAGCGGCGTCTCACAAAGAGGGGATCGGTGAGCGAGGCATTGCCCGCAGGGTTGCCACCCGTGACGTGAAAGTCGCTAAAACCAGCGTTTTGATTCACCCAAAACATCCCCGTGAAATTGAAGGAGACGGGCGTGAAGCTCTCAGCCATTTCTTCTTCAATCATGGTCATGGTATCAGGATTGACAGAATAGGCAGAGCAACTGATGGCGCCTTTTTCCGTGGCCAATGCCTTGGCGAGTTGCACCGCGTGAGCCGTGTCTTCCACAGGAATGATCAGGGCAATGGGCCCAAAGAGCTCTTTGCCATACACCTCGCGCTGATCTGCGCTCACCTCGAGCACGAGCGGCGAGGCCATTCTCGCATCTGGATATTGTGGGTTGTCGATGTTGCCGGTGTCGAGGAGCACTTTTCCAAGAGTCTTGGCGTCTTGCGCCCGTTGCCAGGTGAGGTCGCTTTGCACAGCGCCTGTGACCCCAGCCCCCATTTTGGGGTGATTCACGAGCCCCTGAATGCTGGCAGTCAAGGCTTCCACGATTTGCTCGTAGGGCACTTGCTCTCCGGCGATCTTCATTCCCGCTTTGGGTATAAAGATGTTTTGCGGACAGGTACACATTTGCCCGGAATACATGGCAATGGAGAATCCGAGGTTGCCAACAACGGCTTTGAGGTCGTCGGCACTATCGAGGATCACGGAATTGACTCCTGCTTTTTCGGTGAAAACAACCTTGCCGGGCAGCGATTCGAGGTAATCGCCATAGGCATTGGAGCCTGTGAAGTCGATGAGTTTCACGGCGGGGTTGGTGGCGAGCTCGTTGGTGATCTGTGCGCTGCGGGTGTCGGGCGCGAGCTGCACGGTATTGGGGTCCAGCCCATTTTCTGACAACACTTCCTGGATCGCCTGCACAAAGATGGCAATGGGGTAAATGGCCAGTGGATGTGGCTTCACGATCACGGGGTTTCCGGTGATGAGGTCCGCATAGATGCCCGGCACGGTGTTCCAAACCGGGAAGGTGGAGCACCCCACGCAGAGACCCACGCCAAGGGGCACATTTTGGAATCGCTTGGTCATGCGCAGGTCAAATTTGCCCATGGGCTTTACCCATTCGATCTGATCTTCGGGGAAGCGGGTCATCTCGTGGAGGCCAAGGGCAATGGCCTCGATGGCGCGATCATTGGCATGAGGCCCAGATGCCTGAAAAGACATGACAAAGGCCTGACCAGTGGTGTGCATGGTGGCATATGCCAGCTCAAAAAAGCGGTCTTTCACTTTGTCGAGAGAGGCCATGAGCAGGCCTGCCCGCTCGTGCACATTCACCGCCTTCCAGGCCTTGGCAGTGGCCGATGCTTTGGCTACATAGGTAGCAGGATCCTGAAAAGCAGGGTAGCTGATGCCCAGCTTTTGGCGGGTGTAGGGCGATTCTTCATCCGAAGTGATGCTATGATCGCTGTCTTGCAGCAGGCCATAGGGATTGCCGAGCTGCTCTTGAAAGGCTTTTTCACCGTCCTCATTGGCGGTTTCGCC
>JANQTF010000293.1 GCA_030731845.1 Bacteroidia bacterium
GGGCTCACCAACACAGGTAATAACGGCCTCCTTACGTTGCCCGGAGGAGGTACATTTGTCAACTTATCATCCCCAGTGTCTTTCCGGGTGCATGGGTATGGATCTACCGGTACAGCTGGTGGTGGCGGCTTTGAAGGTACTGGCGATGACCTCGTCATCAATGGCTTTGCGGTCCCTTCCTTTGCTACCATCACCACTGGCACCATTGCCAACGATGCGTTTTGTGTGGTAAACGGCGACGTAGCAGCTACTGTGCCCTATACCATTTCCGGGACCTACAATGCTGGCAACACCTTCACGGCCTTGCTATCAGATGAAAATGGCGATTTCACCAGCCCTACCATCATTGGTACTGTGGCCAGCACGAGCGCAGGAAATATTTCGGCCATCATTCCAGCTGCCACAACGTCTGGCGCTGGCTATCGAATTAATGTTGTAGCCAGTGATCCCATCACAATCGGCACTGAGAATGGAGCCGACCTCGAAGTCGCAAATGCTATTCAAACCGTCACTGCTGCGACTACCGCAGCCGGAAACGGGCAAATCACACTGAACTGGACAGCTCCAAGCAACTGTGCCGATCAGATAGTCGTGCTGATGAGCGAAGGAAGCCCTGTAAATGCCGATTTTTCGCAAACAAATCTCGATGGCCTGCTGGATTTTGGCTCTTACTCGGCCAATTCAGCATGGGACCTCCGCTCCGATGCCAACGACATGCACGATCTCACGGTGACACTCCTGGGAAATGATAATGAAACCTACGTAGCCCTCGCAGCTACTGCTTCCACCAACTCCGTAACCGTCACAGGCCTCACCAATGGTCTCACCTATTATTTCCGGATTTTCACCATTTACAACACCAACGAATACAGTGTTGCTGTAGATCTCTCCGACCTGCCACAGAACTTTTGCGGAAAGCGATTGCTGATCACAGAGTATGTCGAGGGTGCTAGCAATGACAAGTGTATTGAAATCTACAATGCGGATAATGAAATCGTGAACCTGGGCAACTTCCGGATCAATGTGTATTCCAACGGAGCTACCACCTCAGGAACTAACTTTGCCCTGAGTTCGGTGGATCTTGCTCCTGGGGAAACGTGGGTAGTATGTAATGGTGCCGCCAGTGCAACCTTTTTGGCCACGGCTGACCAAACTTCCATTATCAGCCACAACGGAGATGATGCTATTGCCATCGTTTGTCCATTCTCTGGTGCAATCCTCGATGTATTTGGCAAAATAGGGCAGGACCCAGGAGCAGGTTGGATAGGTGTCAATTCTGGCTGTAGCACAGAGAATCAAATCTGGAGAAGAAATCCAAGCTTCGGAGGCGCTCTTACTGGTTCAGAGCTGGTATTCAACCCCGACTCTCTCTATACCTGCGTAGGCTCTACCACTGATGCCTCTGACCTTGGCTCATTCAACGAAGCCTTCCCCGTCGAGCTCCTCTCGTTCGATAGCAAATTGATCGGGACCAATGTCTCCCTCACCTGGGCCACGGCCATGGAAGTGGCCAATGATCGCTTCGTGATCGAGAGAAAAGTAGCCGGAACCAACTTTGAATACCTCGGCCAGGTAGCCGGAGCCGGATACTCTGACCTTCCCCTCAGCTACGAGCTCATCGATACCAAGCCATCGGTTGGTGAAAATGTGTATCGCCTGACCCAGATCGACATCGACGGAACGGCTACGCAGCTTGCCACCACCACCGTGCTCGTGGAGAGCGCCAACACGTTGCAGGCTAGCCTACGCCCTACCCTCGTGGACGACAAGGCCACCCTCACCTGGAACAATCCCACAGCTGATGCGCTCACCCTGCGCCTCTACAGCGTAGAAGGCAGCTTGATTCAGCAAGATCTCCTCCCTTCCAATGCCGGACAAAATGAGACTAGCCTGTCCCTCCAAGGCCTCAGTGCAGGCATGTATTTCCTCCACCTTTCTGCCAATGGATCAGAAAATCGTATTCGCTTCGTTAAGCAATAAAACACACACGCTATGAGCCCAACATCCCTCTATGTGCCGGACCGCCGACAGATAGGGGGATGTTGGCTTTTATCACACCGCTTTTAACACACAAACCCATGCGCATTCCTGGCTTCCTTTTCCTTCTGCTGATCTCCTTTTCCCTACAAGCCCAGAATTGTGTATTTATCTCCGAGTACATCGAGGGCGCAGGCTTAGATAAATGTATCGAGATCTATAACGGAAGTGGCGCTCCTATAGACCTTGCAGCCGACGGCTATGAAATCAGGATCTATACAAATGGAAGTCCGACAGTTTCCACCACCATTCCCCTCACAGGCACAGTGGCAGCTGGAGCAACATTCGTGGTATGCAATCCGGGAGCAGCCGGGGGATTGTTGGCATCTGCCCAACAGCAATCTGGGCTCAACTTCAACGGAGACGATGCCGTCGGGCTTTTCAGCACCACAGGCGCATTGGACGTGATCGGTCAAATCGGGTTTGATCCAGGCACGGAATGGAATACGAGCTGCCCCTCAGGCACAGCCGACGGTCGTCTGAGACGGAACACAGCCTTGCCTTGTCCTTCTTTTGATGGTCAAAGTGCCTTCGATCCCAGCCAAGAGTGGATCTGCGATGCAGTTCTGAACGACAGCGACAACCAACTCGGCACCCACACCGTAGCAGGCTGCGCGCTGAGCAACCTCAGCCTGACCAAAACCTGCAATGCAGGCGTAGGCGGTGTGTCGCTTTCCTTCAATACGTCGGGTAGCATTTCTACCCAATTCACGCTCACGGTGGCCCCAGATCCCGGTGGCCTGAGTGGAACTTACAATTATGCCAGTTTGCCGCTAATTCTGGGCGGTTTTGCAGGGGACAGCCTCACGGGCTACAGCTTCACGGTATCTGATGTGAGCGGAAGCTGCACCAATGCCACGATCACGGATGTGAGGTTTGATTGCCCGGTGGCAGATATCCTCGATTTCAGTTTTGTGCCAACAGGCTGCATAGACGTGACCGATGTGTTTGAACTCACCGTTTGCGCCATCGAGAGCGCCACGGGCAAAGTAGATACAAGCTACAGTACTCCCATTACCATTTCTCTGGACTTGGGCGCCAACGGCACCGTGACAGGCAACAGCACCATCACCCCTGTGAATGGCTGCGCTACCTTCGGCATTCTCTACAATGTGGATGAGACCATCTCCTTCACCGCAAGCTCTGCTCCTCTCTTCTCTGCAGGCTCCGGCCAACTCACCATCAGCCTGGATTGTCCGGGCGTGGTGATGCAGACGGGTGTCATTAATCCATGTGGAGAAGATTCGCAAAATGAATTTGTCACCGCCACCACTGGGTCTGCCAGCATTTCTGTAGCAGATATCGAATTGTATTCCATTGATCCAAACAACGGGCCTCAACCCAATACCAACTACACATGGTCTGCCAATGGGACGAGTTTAGGAGGCAACCCAGCCGAAACCTGCGGCACAGGCCTTCAGTGCAATCGCTGGCTGGATATCAATATTCCGGCTGATGCAGCCACTATTGCGTTATTGGTTGGGCAATTAAATACGCAAGCCGCTTGCACCCCTACGCTGTTTGTAGCTCCCACAGGAGCCAATTTGGGTACCATTCCACCGAATAGCAACCTGCTTATTTTTCTAGGTGCAGGGGGAAATCCTGGGACCATTGCCCCGGGTTTTGATGGACTGGGTACCAATCTTGACTTCACTGGATACTGTTCTCAAGGCCCCATTTATGTGATTTTTGGAGAACATCAAAACCCATCGACCAATTTTGGTTTTTTTGCCAACAACCCCAATCCCCCAAATACAGGTGCGAGGACCTATCAGATTTCTACCTTGGGCAATATCACAAGCACGGTCCCATACCCTTCTCCCTCGCTCACCGGGCAACCCGAAATCGTGGACAAATTTTCCAACTATTCCACCGCGGCCACCTGCACACCGCCCGACCTATTTGGTCCGGTTTTGCTGGAAGCAGAAATCAATGCTGATCAGCAGGAAAAGGTTCTTCGCCAGTCAAGGCTGCGCGTGTTTCCCAATCCTACCCAGGAATGGCTCACCGCTGAGCTACCTTTTGTGGGTCCAGAAATCATCCGCGTGAAATACTATTCCATTGATGGGAAATCCACTGAAAATCTTACCTTCACATTGACCGAAGGAAACGATCAACTGACCATTGATGTCCGTGACTTGTCCTCCGGTGTCTATTTCCTTGAACTATTGACTGAACGTGGTGCATACCGCACCCATTTTATCAGGCAATAGTGTGAACGTTCAGGTTTCCTGTTCTGTTGTCAGTACTTCCCTCCTTGCCGGAATGCTGACAACTTTTTTTTGTGCCTGCCGATCGGCTTTGAGGAGATCGGCGGCGCGCTCAGCGATCACCATCACGGCTGCATTGGTATTGCCTCGCACGATGTTGGGCATCACGGAGGCATCCACAACGCGGAGTCCCTCCACGCCTTTCACGCGAAGCCGGTCATCTACCACGGCCATGTGATCGTGGCCCATTTTGGCGGTTCCGGTGGGGTGATAGAGGGTTTGAGCTGTTTGGCGAATGTGATCTGCGATTTCTCCTTCCTCTTGTAAGCGCTTCTTGGGCAGGTGATAGCCCCGGAAATTTTTGCGCATGGTAGGAGAATCGGCGATCTTCATCCCGTACTGAAATCCCCGAACGAGGGTTTGCAGGTCTTCCTCATCTGCAAGATATTGGTGGTCGATCCGCGGTGCGGCCTGAGGCTGAGGAGAGGCAAGGGTCACCGTTCCGGTGCTGTTGGGCTGGAGCAAGGTGGGCCCCAGAGAGTAGCCATATCCAGAGGTAGGAATTCCAAATCCATGATTGTAGAAGTAGCCGGGACCAAAGTGAAACTGAATGTCAGGCGCAGGAAGGCCTTTGCGCGTGCGGATGAAGCCCCCAGCCTCAGCCACATTAGAAGAAAGTGGCCCCTCGGACCACATCACATAGTTGATGATGCTTTTGAGGCTCTTGGCAGATTGAAGCGTGGGTTGCTGGTAGGTATCAAACACCATGGGCACAATGAGATGGTCCTGAAGATTGTGCCCCACTCCGGGAAGATCTGATTTCACGGCAATACCCATTTCCTGCAAATGAGCAGCAGGTCCAATGCCAGAAAGCAACAGCAGCTGAGGACTATTGTAGGCCCCGGCAGCGAGGATCACTTCTTGTCTGGCTTTTTCCCAGGCCACATGTCCGCGCCGATTGAGCTGCACGCCTACCACTTTTTTTCCCTCCCACAGCAGACACTCCACCATGGCTCCTGTCACGATCCTCAGGTTTTTCCTCCCGCGAATAGGCTTGATAAAGGCGACAGCTGCACTCATGCGCTTCCCATGCTGCTGGGTCACTTGATAGAGGCCAAAGCCGTCTTGCTCCTCGCCGTTGAAGTCGTCATTTGCTGGGGCACCCGCTTCGGTAGCGGCCTTCACAAAGTCATGGCTGAGAGGCAAGGCATCGTGCAGATCCACGATGCTGAGGGGGCCATCACTGCCATGGTATTGGTCATGGACACGGGCATTGGATTCGCTTTTGCGGAAATAGGGAAGCAGATCGTCATAGCTCCAGCCCTGATTTCCCTCATCAGCCCAATGGTCATAGTCGAGCCGGTGGCCGCGAATGTAGATCATCGCGTTGATGGAGGAGCAACCACCCATCACCTTGCCACGCGGTAAAAAGAGCTTGCGCCCGGCAGCATCGGGCTGGCTCACAGATTCATAGGCCCAATCTACATCGGTCTTAAACAGCTCCGAAAAAGCGGCTGGAATATGAATCTCGCGCTTTTTGTCTTCTGGCCCTGCTTCTATGAGCAACACGCTCAGCTCCGGATCTTCACTCAGCCTGTTGGCGAGCACACAGCCCGCCGTTCCTCCTCCTACAATGATATAATCAACCATGACTTTCTATTTGTTATGCAAGCATACCAAATTCTAACTTACGCACTGCCAGGGGTTTTTTCAATGAAAATATGGATGATTTTAGTTTGGTAAAACAAGAGAATTCCAGTTTATTGAACCATTAAACAGGTACAAACCAATGATAAAACACACCCTTCTTGGGCTATTTGCTCTCAGCATCAGCCTTTCACACCTTTCGGCCCAAAGCCTACCACTACCCTTACAATCGAAAGGGGACATGCCCGAAGTGTTTCGAACCCCTACCTCTGAGAAGGTAGCGATTCAGCGAAACAACCCCCAAATCTTTGAGGACGAAAATCAACAAGAAGCCGAGGAGATTTTCTACGTAGAGAGCAACTACGGGATCGACCGGCTGCTCAGTAGTGGGAGCGTGCTCTATGGAGACGAGATCAGCGAATACGTCTCTGCCGTGGCAGACAATATTTTAGCAGATGACCCGGAGCTTCGCAGCAAGCTTCAGTTTTTTGTGCTCTACAGCCCGTTTCCAAATGCATTCGCTACCCAGCGTGGGGATATTTTTATCAACATGGGGCTCATTGCCCGACTGGAAAACGAGGCGCAGCTTGCTTTTATCCTCTGCCACGAAATTGCGCACTTTCAGGAGCAACACTCCCTGAATCAGTACATAGAATATAAGGCCAATGCCTGGAAGGACCAGAGCTACCGATCGGCTACCAACCAGCAGAAGCTGCTCATTCGAAACAACTACTCCAGAACCCAGGAGATGGAAGCAGATAGCCTGGGCTACCTGCTATTTCGAAAAAGCCCGTACAGCAGCCACTCCCTCCCCGAGGTGTTCGATATATTCGCAGGGGCAGAAAACCCAATTGGATACCCCAGTCTTCCGTCGGATTGGTTGTCTTCCGGCATTTTCCCTGCGTCGATGGTCGATTCTCTCCTCAATGGTCCCAGCACCAAAAGTCAGAAGGCTTATTATGTTATGGATGGAGATGAGCCGGTAGCGAAGGCTTCCCCTGACTCCACAGAAAAAGAAGGAGTAGCGAGTGATTCGCTCCTTGTAGCCACGGATAGCGCCAAAATCAGCCCGCCACCATTGAATCGTGTTGGGGTGAAAATATCAAATGTGTCCCTTAGCCCAGAACAACCAGCAACTATTGATGAGGAGCAGGAACAGGAGCAGGAACAGGAACAAGATCAAGATGAGGATGAGGATGAGGATGAGAGTAATGAAGAGGAGAATGAAGGCACGCACCCAAGCCCCGAAAAAAGAAAAGCGGCTTTGATTTCCTGGTCCGATCGTCAGCCAACACCGGGGGAGGCCACTTTTTTCCAGGGCGTCGAAGACTTTCTCCTTGTTCGCCGCCTTGCGCGGCTCGAATCGGCTGCCGCATGGCTGCACCAAGGAGCCTATGTAGATGCCCTTCTCACAGCCAGATGGCTTGATACCGAGGGAGAGAGTGACCCATATCTGGCCAAAATCATTGCCAAATCCCTCTATGGGCTGGCAGCAACTCGCCTCGAAAGCGAGTCCAATTTCCTGATTCAGGAACTTCCAGCTGACAAAAAAGACGCGGTGATCTGGGTCACAATGATGAAAAAGCTTAAATCCAGGGACGCCAGCCTTCTCGCACTTGGCTACCTGAGTGAGCTGTATAGTAGTGACACCCTCGCCCATGAATGGGTGTTGCCATACCTTCAAAACCTCAGTGAAAAGGTCGAAAAGAACGCATTTGAAGGGAAAGGGAGGAAGTCTATGGCGGGCACCGAGCTGGCGATCTCACAACTGAGACAAGACAGTGTGTACAATCGAATTTACCGAAAGGCGATTAAGAAAAATACCAGAATCCGTGAGATTGATGAGTATCTGGACACCGCAGCAGGAGAAAAAGAATATGACACCTGGAAAAAAACACATGCTAGAAATGGCTACGAGCTCGGCCTCGACTCGGTTTTCGTATTGGCTCCCAGCTTTTATCGGATAGATGCCACGAAAAAACAGCAACGCATCAGGTGGGAAACCTCAGAGCTACTTCAGGATGATTTTTACAGCCAAATCCCCGCGATTTCATCAAAAAAAGGACTGCACATCGAGATGCGGGACCCCAACCACTATACCAGTGCTACGCAAACACCGGCCTACAACGAATTTATGCAACTGCAACAGTGGGTGGATGAGATGATAGAAAGGCCAGAATTGGTCCCTAGCAACCAGGATGAGATCTTGATCCTCTTGAAAAAATACAACATCGATCATGTGACCCTGTTTGGTGCCTACTCTGTCAAGCGCAACGCAAATCTTCTCCTCCAAGGAGCGATTATTCTCACTATTGTGGGTCCTGGAGTTTTGATCCCATCGCTCATGCCGGTGATAACTTATCAACTCTTCAAAAAAAGAGAAACAGGGTTCTTATACATGATGGTCTTCGACCTTCAGGACCCAGACCTGGACTTCCGGACTACACATCTCACCAATTACAAGGTGAATGAATTGACCAGTTCGAAATTCCTGGACTTCTTTATCCAGCAGATTAAGGCAAAACCATGATCCCATCACAACATTTTCAGCTATGAGATACCTCATTTTTACCCTATTGATCTTCTCCCTAGTGCCCACGTTTGCCCAACGCAAGCTCACCATAGGTGTAGATCTCTTTACTGCCATTGAACTTACCGGATTTGGGATCTCGTATATACTCTATGAAGACACAGGAGCGCCTCTTTCTATCGGAATTCCCTACGAATCGTCAAGGCTGCTTATTCGGCTCAGACCAAGCCTCAGGCTTGGCTGTATCTTTAACACGAACACCGAAGGTTTTGTATCCCTCAGCACCTATGGAGACAGGGTCACCGCCAGAGTAAATGGCAGCTCTCAGGTCTTCAATGTCTCCAACCAAACCATTGGGGGAGGAATTCGATTCTACGCTAAAAAAAGGGGAGGTTTTGCTCCCTTTGGATCATTTTGGGAGCTAAGTGCGCATTCTCACATGGGAAAAACCAAAAATGCTGATGGAGAACTTGCCAGTTCGCAGCACTTGATGGAATACCGATGGGATGTTGGCAAGCAATTTCCTGTTGGAGGAAAAGCCCTCATGACCATTGGGATTGGGCTCGGTGTTACCACTGCGCTGAGTAGGTTTTCCGCAGAACAACCGGCATACGAAGAATTGCAATCCCCTACGGAGCAGGCCTACAAAGCCACCAACCTCATCTTTCTCCGAATAGGCGTGGCCATTTTGCCGTAATTACTGGGACCGAGCGGAACAAATATCAGGATCTTACCCGCAACAAGGCTTTTATCCTTCCCCAAAGATTTCACCGCTAATTCTCCACAAGCACCTTGCATTTTGGTCTATCCTGACTAATTTCTACTCCAATCATCAATATCCAGAATCTACGCTACTATCTCCATGGCTGAATCTATTTCTCGCATCGCCCTCGTCCGTGACGATCCGTGGCTCGAACCCTATGAGCAGGATATTCTTGACCGGCTCGCCCGGTGCATGGACTCCATTTCCGATATTACCAACAGCTCTGGCTCTCTGCGCGCATTTGCCAAAGGCCATGACTTTTTCGGCTTTCATTACGACAGCAAGAAAAAAGGCTGGTGGTATCGCGAATGGGCGCCCGGCGCTGAAGCGCTCTTCCTGATTGGTGATTTCAACGACTGGAACCGCGAGAGCCATCCCCTCACCCGCATAGATCACGGCAATTGGGAGATTTTTCTCCCCGGAGCCGATGCCTTGCAGCACGAGCAACGCGTGAAAGTGCGCGTCGTGGGTTCTGGCAAAGATCAAGACCGCATCCCGGCCTACATTCGCCGCGCGATCCAGGATCCTGTTACCTATGATTTTTCAGGACAAATATGGCAGCCCAAGCAATCCTTCTCCTGGAGTGACAAGGGATTCTCGCTCAACAGCATGGATGCCCCGGTCATCTATGAATGCCACACCGGCATGGCCCAGGAAAAAGAAGGCGTGGGCACCTACCGCGAATTTGCCGACAACATCCTTCCCCGCATTCACTACCTTGGCTACAACACCATCCAAATGATGGCCGTGCAGGAGCACCCTTATTATGGGTCCTTCGGCTATCACGTGTCCAATTTCTTTGCGCCAACCTCTCGCTTCGGCACGCCCGAAGACCTCAAATACCTCATCAACAAAGCCCACGGCATGGGCATTGCCGTGGTGATGGATGTGGTGCATTCCCACGCGGTGAAAAACCTCTCCGAAGGCCTCAACGAATTTGACGGCACCGAAGACCAGTATTTTCACCCTGGTGGCCGCGGCGAGCACCCCGGCTGGGATTCCAAGCTCTTCAACTATGGCAAGCGCGAGGTGCAGCAGTTTTTGCTCTCCAACCTCAGCTATTGGCTCGAAGAATTTCATTTTGATGGGTTCCGATTCGATGGCGTCACCTCTATGCTCTATCACCATCACGGTGACGTGAGCTTTGATCACTACGACCGCTATTTCAAGGAAGGCGTGGAGTGGGATGCCATCACCTACCTGCAAATGGCCAATGAGCTGATCCACCAAATCAGACCCGATGGGCTCTCCATCGCCGAAGACATGAGTGGCATGCCCGGTGCTTGCCGCAAGGTGGAAGACGGTGGCCTCGGCTTCGACTATCGCCTCGGAATGGGCATCCCCGATTATTGGATCAAGCTGCTCAAGCACAAGCAAGATGAGGAGTGGAACATCCACGAGATGTGGGGGACGCTGACCAACCGCCGTTGGCTGGAGAAGACGATTTCCTACGCCGAATCTCACGATCAGGCCCTCGTGGGGGACAAAACCCTCGCCTTCTGGCTCATGGACAAGGAGATGTATTGGCACATGTCTGCCGACGACACCAACCCGGTGATCGACAGGGGCATGGCTCTGCACAAGATGATCCGCCTGTTCACTGCGGTGCTGGGCGGAGAGGGCTACCTCACCTTCATGGGCAATGAGTTTGGCCACCCCGAGTGGATCGACTTTCCCCGCGAAGGCAACGGCTGGAGCTACAAATATGCCCGCAGGCAGTGGTCACTGGTTGACAAGCCGGAGCTGAAATATCATTACCTCAATGATTTTGACAAGGCGATGGTGGAGTTGATCACAGAGAAAAACATTCTCGGGGCGCTACCTGCCGTTCAACTCAACATGGACACCAACAATCAGGTCATGATTTTTGAGCGAAACAACCTCATTTTCGCGTTCAATTTCCATGTGTCCAACGCCATTGCCGATTATGGCTTTGTGGTGCCCATGGCAGGAAGCTACCGGATCTTACTGGACAGCGATGCCACGCAATTTGGCGGTCATGGCCGCATTGACGACAGCGTGGCGCACCACACGATGGTAGATACACATGGTAATGCCAAACTGAGTGTGTACCTGACCAACAGGACCGTGCTTGTGCTGGAGAGAATCGAAAGCTAGTGCGTTAGTTGAGCAAATAAAAAAAGTCATCCCGAACGAATTCGGGATGACTTTTTTTATGGATAGACCGAAGTCTAAGGATTAGCTAGCCATGATGGCTTTTACCTTCGCTTCAATGCTGCGAAGAACGCTAAGATTTTTGATTTCAGGAGAAGACTTGATGCCAAAGTTTGGCGCGTCGATCTTCAAGGCTTGACGGCGCTTCTGGGCACGTGAGCGCAGTCTGTACTTTTTAGTGGAAAATTGTTTACCAGCCATTGTCTTTTTCTTTAGGAAACGGTTGCAAAAATAGAGAAAAGAATTGGTTAATGAAAAAGATTTGCCAGAGAAAACAGAATTAATTAGCCGCAGGTCCCCAATCAGGCCGCAATTCTCAGCTACTCCTGCAAAAAAGAGCTTGTTATGCTGAAAAAACCCTCTCCATGACAGATATTACCGCCTAAATACGATTCCAACTCCATTCCATGAAATCACCTTCCCCGGATTTTCTCAAGACCAGAATACAGGCCTTAGCACCGGCGCCCAGTGGGCGGCTGATCCTGGAAGCATTCAAGCTTTTGGGCAGCAGGTGGGGCTACCTGTTTCTGTATGCCTGGGCCTCGGGCTTCCTCACAATCCTGATCGGCTTCGGACTTTTCCATGGAATCAGGTTCATGGTCACCTATGTCCAACAAGATGGAGCAACTGCTCTCCCTAATACCATGCTCATTCTCCTCGGCGTCTTGTCGCTCGGGATTCTCCACTACTTTGTGAGCAACTTTCATGCAGGGGTCTATACCTACCTCCACAAACATCAGACCCAGCCACAGCGCACATCGGTCTTTGATTTCCTGTGGGGGTTCCGGCGTCACATCTACTTCCCCGTGGTTCAGTTTGTTCAAACCCTCTTTGGGTTGGGGCTCGTGTTTATTTTTGGCCTGATTCAGTTTTGGGCTATGGGGACAGACAAGTTCGATAACCTGCCACAGTTTATCCAAGACCTGGCCCTCACCTACCCGAGCAATTTACTGGTTCTCTTCCCCTCCATCCTCTCTGACCTGCCACTGATCGTCGTCCCAATTCTTCTCTATCTGATCTTGACGAGCCTCGCGATGCCCCTTGCCGCCATCTATCAAGTCACGGCCTGGCAAGCCATGGTGAGCAGCTTCAAAATCATGATCCGCAAGTGGAAAACAGGCCTCGCGATCTGGGGCTTACTGCTTGCCTTTCATCTCAGCTTTGCACTCCTGCTGCGCTATTCCCTGTTTGAGCTCTCTGATCTGCCCTACCTCCTCAGAGGTGCAGGGATTTTGTTTCTCCTCAGCCTTTATGCCGCCCTGCCCAAGACGCTCTTTTTCACCGCTATCCTCCAGCTCATAGGCCCCGAGAAAACCCTCGAAGAGCTGATTGAG
>JANQTF010000294.1 GCA_030731845.1 Bacteroidia bacterium
CCCAGAATTGCGATACTTCACAAATATCCAGGCAGCATCCCAGTTAGATGGGCCCTACACTGATGCGCCAGGCGTTTTCCCAGCTCACATCAAACTGAACCAACACGGTCTGCGTCGTGGTATTTTGCCAGCTGAGGCTCACATTGCTTACTTCGATGTTGTTGGCAAAAAGTCCGAGCGGAAGGAGCATACATAGCCCAGCAAGACAAGAGAATCGAGTTGACTTTTTCATCATGTAGGTGGCTTGGGTGGGTGAATATGGAAAGGAAAATGAGGAAGACCCTTCTTGAAGAACATCAAGTCCAGATCCTCCTTTTCTGAGATAGGCGATTATCTGCATTCTTATTACATCGATTCCCGTAACATTTCCCACCTTCGCTTTACGCTCTCA
Organism: Bacteroidia bacterium; assembly: GCA_030731845.1. Taxonomy (GTDB): domain Bacteria; phylum Bacteroidota; class Bacteroidia; order J057; family J057; genus JANQTF01. The sequence continues at coordinate 392 of JANQTF010000294.1, forward strand.
GCCACAATCGCCCCTTGTTAAACCTTCCCTGCCATCGGCAGTCCAATACGAATACCAAAACACCTGAACCATTCTCTATGAAATCCCTCTCCTTGATTGCGCTTACCTGCCTGTTTGCTTCTCCCCTAATTGGCCAATACAAAGACCCCAATTTCCCCAAGCCCACGAGTGGCTATGGCGCAGACGGCACGCATCCGGTAGGGATCACTTCCTTTGAAAATCCCTTATTTCCCGGCGAAAATATCCAGATCTACTATCCCTCTGACCTGTCGGCCCCGGTGCCTACCTTGTTCTACAGCCATGCTTATGGCGGCAGCAACAGCCTCAGTGTCCTGGGTTTATTGACTTTTGTGGCGAAAAAAGGCTACGCCATTGTCTTTGTACCCTATCAGACAGTGGGCGTGTCGGTAGCGGAGCGCTACGATAATTTACTGGCGGGCTTTCGCCAGGCAGCCAGAGACAATCCTGGCACGATCGACACGACGCGGGTTGGCTTTTTGGGCCATTCCTTTGGCGGCGGGGCGAGTTTTGCCATTGCCTACAAATGCTTCACAGACAACAATTGGGGCCAGGCAGGTCGCTTCCTCCACTCCTCTGCGCCCTGGTATTCATTCCAAATTACCCAAACAGAGTTACAAGCCTTTCCTTCCGATGCCAAGCTCATTGTGGAAGTATATGAAAATGATCCTGTCAACGATCACCGGATGGCAGCGGACATGTTTCGCAACATCAACATCCCTGCAGATGAGAAGGATTTCATTCTCGTGAAACCCGATACCATCAATGGATATGAATACACTGCCGAACATGACCTTCCCACATCCTTGGTCACCTTAGATGCCATGGATTACTATGCTTACTATCGCCTGATCGACGCGCTGGCGGATTATGCATTTACGGGAAATCTTGCTGCTAAAGATGTGGCCCTTGGCAACGGCAGTGCCGCACAGGTGACCATGCCCACTGGTCTGAAGCCCCTCGTGCAGACCGATGCACCGGAGGTTACCATTCCAGAAAGCAACTATGTCTTCCCTTGCAGCTCCGTGGGAAATCCACGTAATAGCTTTTGCAGCCTCAACACATCCATCGCCGAGGGAACCCTACCCGGAAGCAGGATCTATCCCAATCCCTTCCGGTCTCATATTTATCTGAATCATCTTCGCGGCAACGAGACCTTCACACTGACAAACCTATCAGGACAAGTGCTCTATCAGGGCAAGGCCCTCGCCCAACAGGATTTTTCGTCCCTGCCACCGGGATGTTATTTTCTTATAGTCCGAAGGGACTCAAGCAACTACCGATTCCGGTTGATCAAAGAGGAATAGGGAAGGAGTTGTAATCATTCCACTGTTAACCGAAGGCCTTGCAGCCCCCAGGAGCCAGCTAAGCACGGCTCCCCATCGGCATTGCCCAATACTTCGGTCAATCAATCCTCTACTTCGGACAATGAAACCCGTGTTTGGGACAATCGCCAAGGGAATCAGGTGAAAAGAACCACACTTTACATACGCAATCAGCCACCAAATCAGCAATTCGGCGTGAAGGTAGGCTGTTCGTTTTCATTACCCCTAATTCCTTGTATGATGAAACCCCACTATTTTGTATCACTCCTGGGTGTTGCCGTATTTCTTGTTGCGGCTTGCGAGCCTCCTGCACAGCACGCCGACATGGCCCAAGTCAAATCTGAGATCCAGACCATCGAAAATGCCTGGGCAGCAGCGCTCAATGAGCGAGACATTGATGCCCTTATGGCCCTCTATGCCGACGATGCCCAAAGCCTTCCCAGCAATGCCCCCGTATTGGATGGCAAAGCCGCCATTAAAGCAGCACAGGAAGCAGCATTTAAGACCACACCTGCGGGGAGAACTTATTCCTTTGAAACACTAAGCGTAGTGGGAACGAGTGACATCGTGACTGAAACAGGACTTAGCACCTACAAAGATGCAGAGGGCAACATCACCGGCACCGGCAAATACATCGCTGTTTTTGAAAAGCAGAACGGCCAATACCGCTGTATTCGGGAGGTGTATAACAATGACCAAGCACCCGCAGCAGCCGGAAGCAAAAGCATCCACCTCTTCGATATGCCCGAAGGCATCACAGAAGCTGAGTGGTCGGCATCACTCAAGAAAGTGAATGATGTGATCGAAGGGTTGGGCTACCCCGGTGCAGGCTATTATTTCTACAAAACCGAAGACGAAGCAACAGAGAACTACCGCTATTACTTCGAGGGTGTCTGGCCCAGCGCGGAAGCCTATACAAAAATTCACGAAGACCCTGCATACATCGCTGCCACCGACCAAATGGGTACCCTCTATGCACAAATCAAGGCCGTGCAGATGTACCGGAGGCTGGTAAGCGTGAAGTAAGGAACGCGATAAGGACTCGCCAAAGAATTCCATTTATTTTTTCATAACCTCAATTCTCATGAAAA
>JANQTF010000295.1 GCA_030731845.1 Bacteroidia bacterium
CTTCTGAACAGATATCCAACCACACTCACGGTAATGCCAAAATGATCAGCCTCAGTCTCCAATGAGGGGTCTGTGGCACTCACTGCATTTCCATTTATGGCCTGAGAAAAATCAGAATAATTGGTAGGCGCAAAAAACACCTGATAGGTTGGTTCGATTTTAACACCAATCCAGGGTCCGAGCCCGATATTGATTGGCGCGATCAAGTTGAGCGAAGGCTTGAGCTGCGTCTGTACTGTTGGCAGGGTAGCACCATCCATAAAGGCAGTTTCTGCCACAGCATCTGTCTGAAGCACGATGCGGTTAATGGAAAAGGTTCCTCCCACCCCAAAGCTCAGGTTTCGGTTGATTTCAACCAGATTACTGGCAAGCCCGATTTGGTAGGTCGCACCACTGAGCCTGACATCTCTTCTTACAACTGCTGCGGTAGAGTCCGGACCAACTCCAAAAGTAGAAGCACCAAAGGTCTGAACCTGGAATCTTATTTCACTACGTCCCCTGTGAATGCCTGCGCCAACAGAAAGACCTGAAGTCCAGCGAATGTCTTCAAGCTTTGTAGACCAGGCATCATTATTCAGATTGAATTGCTCCAATGCATAATTCATCCCGATAGGCCGCAGAAAGCGAAATTGCCCGCCCACCTGCAACGAATAATTGGGGCCATTTCTTCTCTGAGCCTGAAGCTCTTCCGTGACACCAGCCATCAAAATCAATAAAGCGAATAAGAATCGTAGTCTCATTGTATTCGGTTACAGGTTTAAGAATCACAAAGCTAGAACTTCCTGCCGGATTTCCACCTTCTTTCCATTACATTCAGGAGACGAGCAGGCAAGATCACCACGACCTTGACCTACTGGCTAAAAATACATCGTGGTCATCTACTAATCGTTACCAACCTGCCTACCAAGTTCGATAACCCTGGGTCCATGAATTCTTCAGTTACAAATCGAAAAAAATATGCGCCACACATTTTTATTAATAGGGTTGATCCTTGGCTGTACGATGACTCAGGCCCAGACATTTGGCAAGGCCGAATATGAACAATTGAAATCCCTCACCATTGAGAACCTCGAGCGGGATAGTTATGTAGTCTTTGAGGAAGAAGGCTATATTCTGGACAGGTACGAATTAAAACCCGCCTACGTATTCAACTTCTCCGATGAGATTGAGCGAAAAGTGTCTTTGTATCTCGTGTATCCGCTGGAATCTGAAGATACGCTGGCCTCTGTGATGTTCTACCAGCGCGAGGATCTCACCATTGTCCTTCCACTTCCCGGAGCGAATGCGGATCGCGAAGCCTGGGGGCTGTATATCGATGACCTGAAATATGTCGGGGAGGATGAGCCAGGATTTCTGGCTTGCGTAGGCTTTGTCGTGTCGAAGGAATTTTCGGCATTGCTGGCTGGATCTGCAGGTGGACAGGAGGAAGAAGGGGAATATGAATACTGTTTTGCTGCAAAAGCCATGATCCAGGTTGCCGAAGGGCGAGAGATCCCTGTTGCTGAAATCATTCCGGGAATGGAGATCATGAGTTGGGATCATACTCAGAACGATTTCACAAAAACAATCGTAACAGGCATAGACATTCACCTTCGGGAAGAGATTGAGATGTATGAAATCTGGATGACAGATCCCGCAGTCCTGCTGGCAGACAATCTTCATCAACCCGTGCTGAAGCGTCTGTATCTCACCCCCAACCATCCTGTGGAAACAGAGTCGGGCATCATGAGAGCCGACGAAATCCAGACTGGAATGCAGATTTTTATCCACGAAAACGGAAAGCTGATCAAGGTACCAGTAATGGCTGCACGCGTTTCTCATTCGTCAGAAACCACGGTCTATTCCATCATTACGGAGGACATGCCATTTTTTGTTGAGAGAATTCTGGTTTGGCCGAAGTAGGAGATTTTGGCTAACAATAGAAGAAATGCAAAAAAGAATTACTAATTTCGATAGCATTCTTCAGATATGGAACTATCGGATCAAATAGCCTTACTGCGCCTGGCTTCGACCAAAGGAATCGGACCCGTCACAGTGCGAAGTCTTATTTCACACCTTGGAAGTCCTCAGGCTGTATTTTCGGTTCCGCCCGGCAAGCTCAAACGCGCGCCTGGCGTGGGAGAAAAAGTAGCCGGATTGATCCAAAATAAAGCCGCTCAAGAGCGTGCAGAAAAAGAAATCTCCTGGTGCGAAAAATCAGGGGTTGACCTCATCAGCTATCTGGACCCAGCCTATCCCAATCTACTCAAGTACATTCATCATGCGCCCTTATTCCTCTTCAAAAAGGGGAATGCAGATCTGAATGCCCAGCCTAATATCGCCATCGTTGGCACCCGAAATGCTACAGAGTATGGTAAAGAATTGACCGAATACTTTGCTGGCTTTTTTGCCAGGCTGGGGATTAATGTCGTCAGTGGTCTGGCCTATGGAATCGATATCACGGCGCACAAAGCAGTGCTCAAAAACGATGGCATCACTACCTGTGTGCTCGCTCATGGGCTGGATACCATTTATCCCTCCGTTCACAAATCCAGAGCCGTAGAAATGCTCGAAAAAGGCGCCTGGCTGAGCGAATACATGATCGGCACCAAGCCCGATGCGCCGCATTTCCCTTCGCGCAACAGAATCGTGGCCGGCATGTCTCAGGCAGTCATTGTGATTGAAGCGGGCGAAACCGGTGGTGCGTTGATCACTGCCAAACAGGCATTTGATTCCAATCGCCAGGTGTATGCGATTCCCGGCAGGGTGGGCGATCCCTTTTCCGCAGGTTGCCATAAGCTCATCAGCGAAAATTTCGCACAGTTGGTAACTAGTCCGGAAGAAG
>JANQTF010000296.1 GCA_030731845.1 Bacteroidia bacterium
AGGGTCTGAATCTCGTTGGTGGGGCTGGCGTCCGCATCGTTGACGGCATCAGCAGCAGCAACCCATTCGGTACCATTAAACTTCAGCACCTCATTGTTACCTGGCGAAAGGCTTCCAACATCAACCAGATCCTTCAGTGACATATCAGTTGCCATTTTAGCGTAAGGCACAAGCAGGAGCTGCTCATTGGACACAGAGACCCCGTTGATCTGCACATCCAGAAAAATATCGGCGGGACTCCAGTCAATCGATCCAAAATTCCCAGAGACCGACGTTCCTCCTCCAATGACGAGCGTCATCAGGCCAAAGTCGTTGGTAGTAGCGGCGTGCGTTTCTTCATACAAAATGTTGCCCGCTGCCGAGGCAGATCGCAACACCATCCTCACATTCACATTTTGGTTGGCAAGCAGATTGCCATTCAGATCTCGGGCTACAGCCTGATAGGCAAAGCCTTGGCTTTGGGCTTTCAATGACGCTGCCCCCAGCAGCATCAAAAGACAACATAGCAGATAGTGTCTAGGGTTTTTCATAAGTAAACGGGTTGAAAAATAATCAGAGTCATTTCAAATTTTAGGAGGATTATCCCGACATTTTCCAGCAGAAAAGGCTGGAGACACAAAGGGGAATTTTGGATCTTCATGAAATCTAAGAAAATTCTTAGTTGTTGGTTATCAGTGGCTAAAAATCTTTTTGGGGGAATTTCTCGGGCGAAAGCAGGACCACCCCATCGCCAGATTTTTTCCTGATTTAGACGAAAGACGTTTATGTTTTCTATCTTTCATTCATGAATTCCAGATTCACCCCTTTCCTGCGGCCCTTTCTATCGGCCGACTCATGGCAGGCTCAGGTTCCAGCATACGCGCTCGGCTTGTTTCGCATTTGGTTTGGCATCCTGATGGCCTGGGAAATGCTCTATTTCATCCGGATAGATTTTGTGGAAATCTTCATCAGTATGCCAATGGTGAAGATGAGCTACACCGGAGTCTCCTGGCTCAAGCCCCTGCCCGATGCCATGATGTGGGGGTTGATCTACCTGCTGCTTGCCGCCTCGATCCTGATCATCCTGGGAAAGTGGTTTCGCTGGGCGATGCTGTTTTTTGCAATCGGCTTCACCTATATTTTTCTACTGGACCAGGCCTATTACAACAATCACCTCTACCTACTCTCCATTCTCAGCTTTTGGATGGCCACCATGCCTTTGGATGCAGCTCTTGCGGTGGGCAAAAAAGAGGCCTCCACGGCACCTGCGGCGAGCTATGCCATCCTTCGGTTTCACATTGTGATGGTCTATTTTTTTGGGGGAATCGCCAAGCTCAATCCCGATTGGTTGCTGAGGCAGCAACCCGTGCAGGAATTAATGGTTTCTACCCCTTTCCTTTCCAACCTTCTCGGAGAAGATCTCGCCGTGTATTTCCTCACCTATGGAGGCGTGGTATTCGATCTTGTGATCGGTTTTTTTCTGCTTTACAAGCCACTTCGGAGCCTTGGCTTCGCAGGCGCGATCCTCTTCAATGGGCTCAATGCCATCGTTTTCGACGACATCAATATCTTCCCCTTTTTCATGCTCGGCACCCTCGTGTTGTTTCTGGAGCCTGAAACCGTAGCCGCATGGTTCAAGAACACCTCTCCCAAAAAGGATAAAAAGGCCAGCAAAGCCACTCCCACAGCCACCAAATTGTGGGGCAAGGACAAGCTTCTCCAGCAGGTCTTCATCGCCTATGTGGTGTTTCAGTGTGTATGGCCATTTCGCCACCTTGTGATCCCCGGTGAGGTAGAATGGACCGGTCAGGGACAGCTATTTTCATGGCGAATGAAGATTCAGCACCGATCCATCAAGCAAATGGAGTTTATGGTCATGGACTACCGCAGCCGGCAGTTGATCCCGGTTGACCTTGATGCCTATCACATCAACTATGATCAGCGCAATGCCATGGCCCGTAATCCACAGCTCATCATGACCATGGTAGATTTTTTGGCGAATCGGGCCAAGAGCAAGCAAGGCCATGAGGAAATTGGCGTACAGGCCAAAATCAGCGTTGCCTTCAATGGGCGATCCCCTCAGTGGATCACAGACCCAGAGAAGGATCTTACCAAAGAGGAATATCACGCGTGGGGAAGAAATGATTGGATCCTTCCCTTGGCAGAGTGAGGAGAAAAAACAGAATTTTTCCAAAATCACCCGTTACCGTGGTCATTTCTACCACCAAAATGAGTTTTGATTCACCAGTTTTTTCCATAGTATTGTTGCGTTATGACGAGACAACATACATTCAAGGCCTTCTATTTTTATTACTTCTATCGCTTATGCCATAGACAGGGGCCTTGTTTGGCTTGAATAACTGACCTTACAGTCACGAACGTCCCTGAAGAAATCACCTTCCGGGACGTTTTTTTTATCACTTATGAATACCAGCAACAATTCCGAGATACCCATACAGACCCAGGCCCTCCGCATTGCCATCCAAGGCGTGGAAGGCTCTTACCACGAATTGGCTGCCCGCCAATTTTTTGGGCCAGATATCGAGCTCGTGTGCTGCGATTCCTTTCCGGAATTGTTTAGAAACCTAAAGAAGCCCAGCACAGATTTTGCCGTAGCTGCCATCGAAAACAGCGTAGCAGGGACCATTTTGCCCAACTATGCCCTCATGCGAGACTCCGGCTACAGCATCATAGGAGAGGCATATTTGCGCATTTCACACATGCTGATGGCCCTGCCGGGCACTTCACTTGCCGACATCCGCGAGGTGCACTCCCACCCCATGGCCTTGCAGCAGTGCCTCGGCTTCCTCGGCACCCTGCCCGGCATTCGGCTCGTGGAAAGCGACGACACCGCAGCCAGCGCAGAGCGCATCGCCACCAATCAGCGTGAGGGAATTGCCGCCATCGCTGGCAGGCATGCCGCCGAAAAATATGGCCTTGAAATCATTGCCCAAGCCATTGAAGATGATCCCGGCAACTTCACCCGCTTCTTCGTACTTGGCCCGGAAGAAGCCAAGGAGAAGTTCTTCCAAAAGCCTGACAAGGCTTCCCTCTGCTTTTCATTGCGCCATAGCGTAGGCTCACTCGCCCAAATTCTCATGGTGCTTAGCGCACACGGCATGAACCTCACCAAGATCCAGTCCAGCCCTATGGTGGGCAAAGCATGGGAATATTTCTTCCATCTCGATCTGGAATTTGAGGAATATGACCAATACCAACGAAGCCTGGCTTCCATACGTTCACTGGTCAGCGATTTCAAGATCATTGGAGAATATCCCAAAGCCCACAAAACCCCTCAAGACCAATAACCTCACTCTGAATACCTATTCTTATGTCACACATACAGCAGATGATTGTCTCCCCGGCCGCACGGCTACAGGAAGTCAGTGAATACTACTTCGCCAAAAAGCTGCGGGAATTGAGGGAGCGAATGAACAAAGGGGAAGACATCATTAACCTGGGAATCGGGAACCCAGATATGGCGCCCTCCGACGATACCGTCAAAGCGCTGATCAATTCAGCCGTAGAACCGCATCATCATGGCTATCAGCCATATAAGGGCATTCCGGCTCTCAGAAATGGCTTTGCCAACTGGTATCTCAATACCTATGGTGTGACCCTCGATCCAGAGCAGGAAATCCTGCCCCTGATCGGCAGCAAAGAAGGCATCATGCATATCTCCATGGCATTCCTCAATCCCGGCGATCAGGTGCTTGTGCCTAATCCCGGCTACCCTACCTACACCTCAGTGACAAGGTTGGTAGAAGCTGAGCCCGTATTCTATGCCCTCACCGAAGAAAACGGCTGGAAACCCGACCTCGAAGCCCTCGCTGCTCAAGACCTCTCCAAAGTGAAGCTCATGTGGATCAATTATCCACACATGCCCACTGGCACCAATGCCTCGCTCGCAGACCTCGAAGAACTCGTAGCCTTCGCCCAAAAGCATCAGATTCTACTTTGCCACGACAACCCCTACAGTCTGGTACTGAACAAAGAGCCGAGGTCCATTTTCTCGGTGCCCGGAGCCTGGGAAGTAGCCATAGAGCTTAATTCCTTGTCCAAATCTCACAACATGGCTGGCTGGAGAATTGGCATGGTGGCTGGCGCGCAACCATACGTGGATACGGTCATGCGTGTAAAATCCAACATGGATTCGGGAATGTTTCTGCCCATGCAGGAGGCTGCCGCAGCAGCCCTCAACAACTCTTATGAATGGCATCGGGCGAGAAATGAAGAATATGCCGAGCGAAAAGTCATTGCCTGCCAACTGCTCGACACCCTTGGCTGCAGCTATGCCACAGATCAGGCTGGCATGTTTGTCTGGGCAAGCACGCCTGACGGAACCGATGGATTTGCCTTTACGGATGCTGTATTGGACGAAACCCTCGTATTTCTCACACCCGGAGGCATTTTCGGAAGTGAAGGAAATAATTACGTGAGGATCTCCCTCTGCACACCAAAACACCGCCTTCAGGAAGCCCTGGAGAGAATTCGGGAGCGTCAGCTCACATCTGTATAATTGCTAGAAATCATGACTGTAGGAATCGTAGGGCTCGGACTGATCGGTGGATCGCTGGGCCTGGATATCAGAATGAATGGCTTTGCCGACAAAATCCTGGGGGTAGAAGCCCATGAAGCACATGCAGAGGAAGCCTTGAAATTTGGCTTGGTGGATGAAATTGTAGAGATAGAAGAGGCCTGCATCACTGCCGATTTACTGGTCCTTGCTGTGCCCGTGCGGGCCATGGCAGACTTGTTTCCAAAGGCACTGGATCTTATTCGGCCTGAGACTGTAGTCCTGGACATGGGCTCCACCAAAAAAGCGCTGGCAGCCGCCATCGCTTCTCACCCAAACCGCGGACGGGCGGTTCTCGCCCACCCTATGGCCGGAACCGAGTTTTCAGGTCCACGGGCAGCTGTCCACAACTTGTTTCAGGGAAAAGTAGCCATTCTTTGCGACCTCGAGCAAACGGATCAGGATGCCAGGGAAAAAGCCGAGCGATTGTTCAAAAGCCTCTTTATGAGACTCCTCTACATGAACAGCGCCGACCACGACCTCCACGCTGCCTACGTGTCGCATGTGTCACACATCAGCTCGTTTGTCCTGGCCCTCACGGTATTGGAAAAAGAAAAAAGCGAACAAAATATCTTCGATCTGGCTAGTGGTGGGTTTGCCTCCACTGTGCGACTCGCCAAATCATCGCCACGAATGTGGGCAGATGTGTACGAACAAAATGCCGACCATCTTGTGGATGTTCTCGATTCCTATCTCGCTAAAATGACCCAATTCCGAAACGCCATCGCAGAAGGTAATTTCGACCAGACATACCAACTCATGGAAGAGGCCAATGACATTGGCCGAATCCTCAACCGCCAACACCTCGCACGCCCCGCAGTGCCAGGAGTGTGACGATCTTAACATTCTCAGAACCTTTCAAAACAGAATACAATGGAATTCATCCCAATGAGTAAATGGGAGCTTGGCCTTGATGATTTTTCCGTCATCGCAGGACCATGCAGCGCAGAAACACCCGAGCAGGTCATGGAGACCGCCCTGGGCGTAGCCCAACAAGGAGCCAAAATGCTCCGCGCCGGAATCTGGAAACCCAGAACCAGGCCCAACTCTTTTGAAGGCGTGGGAAGCCCCGGCCTCAAGTGGCTCAAAGAAGCTGGCGATGCCACGGGCCTGCCGGTTTGTACAGAAGTAGCCAACGTGAAGCACGTCTATGAAGCCTTGCGCACTGGCATTGATGTGCTGTGGCTGGGCGCTCGCACCACCACCAACCCCTTTGCTGTGCAGGAAATCGCCGATGCCCTCGAAGGCGTGGACATTCCCGTCATGGTGAAAAACCCCGTCAATCCCGACATCGATCTCTGGATTGGTGCCATGGAGCGAATCGAGAAAGCTGGCATTACCAAGATTGCCGCTATTCACCGCGGGTTCTCTACCTACGGCCCCAGCAAATACCGTAACGCGCCTCACTGGGAAATTCCCGTGGAGCTCCGTCGGCGCCTACCGGATGTGCCCATCATCTGTGACCCGAGCCACATTTGTGGCCGCCGAGACCTGCTCTCAGCCATCTCCCAAGAAGCCCTCGACCTCAACCTCGATGGCCTCATGATCGAGAGTCATCCAAATCCAGACAAGGCTCTCTCCGATGCCAAGCAACAGATCACCCCTGAAGTGCTTGGTGAGTTGCTCGCGGGCCTCATTCACCGCGAAGCCGTCTCCAATGACCCGATCTTTCTACATTCCCTCGAGAATTTCCGCGATCAGATCGATGAATTCGACCGCAAACTCATCGAAGTCATCGCGGAGAGAATGAAAGTGGTAAGGCAAATTGGAGAATACAAGCGCGACAACAACATCACCATTCTCCAAACCTCCAGATGGAACCAAATCATTGATGAAAGAATGGAGCAAGCACGCTCCCTCGGTCTTGGGGAGGCGATTATGCGCGAAATTCTCGGCCAAGTGCATCAGGAATCCATTCGCCAGCAAACCGAGGTGATGAACAATCAGATTGAGAAGCATTAGCGTTCTCTGAACCACTTTTTTTTGGGAAGCAGCTGAAAAACGATCTATTTAAAGCCACAAAGCTTTATCCATGATCCACAAACAGCTGCTTCCCATTTTTTTGAGCCTTTTGATTCTCTTGATCCATGGCTGCACGAGCGAAAAGCAGATTCAAAACGGATGGGAAAACGAGTACCTCGGCACCACAGAAGGGCTCCTTTTTTACCCAGACAACTACGCCAACTACTGGGTTTATACCTTCGATCCAGGCAAATGGGAAAACATAGGATTTGACATTCGGGGCAGCTTGCCCAATGCCCGCTACATGAGCATCAACTTGTATCTTCACGATACACAGCAATCGCTCGGAAGCGTCGTCGATACGGCACTCCTGCTGGACAAAGATAGCACCTATCACGTGACCGTTCTGCCCAATGGCAGCACGACCGAGACCACAAACGCGCTTTTCTTTGATCCGGAGCGGGGTAGGCATTCCCTTTTTCTCCGATATTATGATCCCGAAACCCCTTACGGACAGACAGAGCTCCCCACAATTTCAGCTTTTAATCTCACAACTGGCGAACGCGTTGACCTTCCTCATTTGACATTCAACCTCATGTCTTCCCAATTCATTCCTCGCCTCGCTACGCAGTGGATTGCGATCAGGAATGCAAATTCCCCCTATTATCTGCGTGGCAACAAAGCCCTGATCGCCTATCGGCACTCTGGCCGTGGCTATTTTCCCAATCACGACAATGACTACCTGATCGTGCCGATGGAGAAGCGCAAGAAGGAAGTTGCGATTCTGCGGTTCAAAGCCCCGAGCTTTGCCAGCTCACGCAGCGACAGCCTCGCAGATATGCGATATTGGTCCCTGGCGTTTGGGAGCCTCGACACCCAAAACCCGGCGACCCTTCGAGACAAAGACGCTAAAGTGGCGGAGGATGGCTTCGTTTATGTGGCAATCGGTGATTCTCTCCAAACACGGGATTCCACCGCCTACAACCTCCTACCCTGGGCCGTGAGCAGAAAAAAGGCCGTGCTCCTCTATCGCCATTTGCTCACTGCCTCCACATTTGAGCAGAATATCGGTCAGATTCCGTTTTTTCGCCCCAAAACTCCCCAATCCAATGAGGTGATTCGCTACATGGGAGAATTTGCTCCGCAGGGCTTCGTGATTAGCAGAGAAGCATTTGAAGAAAGCGGCTTTGAAGCTTTGAGAACGCTAAATTAGCGCGTAGATTGAAGGATGCTATCTCGATTTCTCTCCCCCAGAATCCAGGAATTGGCGCATCAATTGCGCGAATTTGTTGACCAGGAACTCGTTCCGCTGGAGCAAAATGCCTTCCATCGCCCTTTTCAGGAAACAGAACAGGCCCTCAAAGCCCTGCGCCCCAAGGTGAAAGCCATGGGAGCCTGGAACCTCTACCTGAGCAAGGACCACGGTGGCCCCGGTTTTTCCCTGCTGGAAGTGGCCCAGCTCAGTGAAATCCTCGGGCGAAGTCCGCTTGGGCATTTGTCTTGCAATTGCCAGGCACCCGATGCCGGAAATATTGAGCTTTTGCTCAGCCATGCCAGCCCAGCGCTTGCGAGCCAGTTTTTACACCCCTTGCTGTCGGGAGACATTCGGTCCTGCTTCTCCATGACCGAGCCGGATTTTGCCGGGTCTAATCCAGTAAACATGGGCACCACGGCCATTCGCGAAGGCGACGAATACGTCATCAACGGGCACAAGTGGTTCACGTCCTCTGCCGATGGGGCCTCCTTTGCGATCGTGATGGCGGTGACCAATCCAGAAGCACCCAAACCCCACATGCGGGCTTCTATGATCATTGTGCCGACAGACAGGCCTGGGTTTGACTTGGTGCGGAACATTCCGGTGATGGGCCATGCCGGATCGGGATATCACAGCCATGCCGAGATCCGCTACACCAATGTGCGGGTGCCCGTGACCAATCGGCTTGGAGCAGAAGGCGCTGGGTTTGCTCTGGCGCAAGAGCGGCTGGGACCAGGCAGAATCCACCACTGCATGCGCTGGATTGGGATTTGCGAGCGCAGCTTCGACCTCATGTGCATGCGCGCAGCTACGCGCGACATGGGAAATGGCAGCTATCTTGGCCACAAACAAACGGTGCAGCACTGGATCGCCGAGAGCCGGGCAGAGATTGATGCGGCCAGAATGCTGGTATTGAATGCCGCTGAGACCATTGACCAAGCGGGAAGCAAAGCCGCAGCCAGAGAAATCTCCACCATCAAGTTTTTTGCGGCAAATGTCCTCCAAAAAGTGCTGGACCGGGCAATCCAAACCCATGGAGCCCTCGGCATCACGGACGACACCATGCTCTCTTACTGGTATCGCGAAGAGCGCGGTGCCCGCATTTATGACGGCCCCGACGAAGTGCATAAGAGTTCCCTGGCGAAAAAAATCCTGGCTGACTATGGCATGCCTCGTTCTACCCACTGACCCACGAAGATGAGCAATTCAACAACCGAGCTACCCATCGCGGCGCTGGAGGCGTGGATGAGCAATCATGTTGGCGGCGAACCGGTGAATATTACGCAAGTAACACGCTTTCCGGGTGGCTTTTCCAATCTCACGTATTTGCTGAGCCTGGGCGACAGGCAACTTGTGCTGCGTCGTGCGCCCCTTGGCGCAGATGTGAAAGGCGGTCACGACATGGGCCGTGAGCACAAGGTGCTCAGCCTGCTCCATCCGGTATTTGGCGCCTGCCCCACGCCCCTCGGCTACTGCGAAGACGAGCAGGTGATCGGGGCCCCATTTTTTCTCATGGAGCATGTGGAGGGGCATATTCTGCGCCCTTCGGCTATGAACAACACGCCTTCTCCGGAAGAGATGAAACGGCTTTGCACCTCCCTCATCGGGCAACTCGCAGCGTTGCACAGCATAGACATAGAGACCAGTGGCCTCATGGCACTCGGCAAGCCCGAAGGCTATCAACAGCGACAGACTAGCGGCTGGATCGACAGGTATGAGCGCGCCCGGACCGATGAGATTCCGGGTGTGGAAGCCCTTTGTACATGGCTGACTGCCAACGTTCCCCCAGATGGCCCCACGACTGTGATTCACAATGATTTCAAGTTTGACAATGTGGTTTTCTCCTCCATAGAAGAAGGCAACATCGCTGCGATTCTGGATTGGGAAATGGCCACAGTGGGTCACCCGGGAATGGATCTTGGCACTACCCTCGCCTATTGGGTAGAAGCTGCCGACGGTCCTTTCCTCAAACCATTCAACATCACGCACCTGCCGGGAGCCCTCACACGGCAAGAGCTGCTCGCATATTACGAGGAACTAAGCGGTTTGCGGATCGAATCGCCGGTTTTCTACTACGTCTTCGGCTTATTCAAAGTGGGCGTAATCGCCCAGCAGATTTATGCGAGATATCGCAAGGGCCTCACGACTGACAAGCGCTTTGCCAGCCTCGGGCTCGTTGTGAAAGCGTGTATGGAACAGGCCATTGCCGCTGTGGAGCGGGGGAAGTTGTGAGGAGGCCTCGGTAGAGAGAAGGGGAGAATCACCAATTTGGCAGCTATTTTCTTGGCGCCTTAACGGAAAACGCAGAAAGGCGGCAATCGCGATGTGCCTGCAAACCCGGGCAGGGGATATTCCCCATTCGGGGTTGCGAAATCAGGAGGCGTGCCATCCCCGGGTTTCACCCGGGGTTAGCATTGTTCAGCCCGCCGGGCTGGGGAACAGCCTCTATCGCAGGTGCTTCTCCTTTTTTCCCCCGAAACCCTTTATCAGCGAGTGAGAAGCAAGGGGTCAGACATGATGAGTCCGGAAAGATCGTTTCGGCTTTCTCAATCAAAGGCGACCTTGTAGGTGGGGTCTTCGAGGATGTTGACCTCGATCATGCTGTCGGCGTTTTGGAGGAGTTGGCGACAGTCGGCACTGAGGTGACGGAGGTGCACGGTTTTGTTGAGCTTGGCGTAGCGCTCTGTAATTTTGTTGACCGCCTCGATGGCGCTCATGTCGGCGATTTTGCTCTCTTTGAAGTCGATGATGACTTCGTTGGGATCGTTTGCCACGTCGAATTTCTCGGCAAACACGGAGGTGGAGCCAAAGAAGAGCGGTCCATAGATCTCGTAATGCTTCACGCCTTTGTCATCGATGGATTTGCGTGCGCGGATGCGTTTGGCACTTTCCCAGGCGAAGACGAGGGAGGAGATGATGACGCCAATGAGGACTGCGAGGGCGAGATTATGCAGAAACACGGTGACCAGAATCACGAGCACCATGACGAAGATGTCGTGGCGGGGCATTTTGTTGATGGCTTTCACGCTGACCCACTCAAAGGTACCGATGGAGACCATGATCATCAGGCCAGTGAGAGCGGCTATGGGCACTTTCTCGATCAGCTCAGAGCCAAACATAACAAACATGAGCAGCATCACAGATGCCACGATGCCGGAGAGGCGGGCGCGGGCACCGTTGGAGATGTTGATGAGGCTTTGGCCAATCATGGCACAACCGCCCATACCGGAGAAAAAGCCAGTGACCACATTTGCGATTCCTTGCGCCACGGCTTCTTTGTTGCTACGACCGCGGGTTTCGGTGATTTCGTCGATGAGGTTGAGCGTGAGCAAGCTTTCGATGAGTCCTACCCCAGCCACGATAAAGGCATAAGGCAAGATGATCTGAAGGGTTTCGAAGTCGAAGGGAAGATCGGGGATGTGGAAAGGAGGGAAAGCACCCTCGATAGAGGCGATATCGCCTACGGTTTGCGTATCTACACCAAAGGCGACTACGATCCCAAAAATGCTGAGAATGGCTACCAACGAGGATGGAACGACCTTGGTGAGTTTGGGCAATCCCCAGATAATCAACATGGTGAGCAATACAAGCCCGAGCATGATGAAGAGATTGGCCCCGGTCATCCACTGCAATACCCCATTGGCGTCTTTGACCTTAAAGTAGTCAATCTGAGACATGAAAATGACGATGGCGAGGCCATTGACAAAGCCAAACATGACCGGGTGTGGCACGAGGCGAATGAATTTCCCAAGTTTGAGGAATCCCGCCGACATTTGGATGAGTCCCGCGAGCACGACGGTGGCAAAGACATATTCTACGCCATGAGTTTTGGCGAGCGCCACAATGACTACGGCTATGGCCCCGGTAGCACCGGAGATCATGCCGGGTCTTCCGCCAAAAATGGAGGTAATCAACCCGATGCTGAAGGCCGCATACAGCCCCTTGAGAGGCGACAAGCCCGCCATGAACGAAAAAGCAACCGCCTCTGGCACAAGTGCCAGTGCTACGGTCAGCCCCGATAAAACTTCAGTTTTGTAATCAACTTGTTGCCTAAAGTCAAAGAGATTCAGATACTTCTTCATTCGTGTGTGTCGCGTGGATAGATCGATGAGGATGATCGCGGAGTAGTGAGTGAATTCTAGAATGAATAGGTAGAAAGGCCTTTCTTAATCGGGGGGCAAAGGTAGAAAGATATCAATGAGGGAAAAAGGAGATGTTGCAATTCCTCTTTTATCTACGGATAAAAACTGAGTCGGCTTATTCGGACAGCTTCTGCCAGTTAATCATTGGTGAGAAAATAGGCCAATAAATAAGTACATTCATCCAACTATACACACTTTAAACAAAAACGATCTGTACACTTATTTAAACCTTCCTAAAAAAAGCCTAAACTAAATAGTGAAAATCGGCAGCTCCCTGTTGGCCAATCTCTACCACGATTGATAACCTTTATCACAACCACTTTTTTGACAGCGGTCTCAAGTTAATATGAAGAACTCCCCCCAACGATCTTCTCCCTTCTCGAATTCCACTTCAGTCCAAACGCAGTTATATTCACAATGCGTTGAGAAAGCCATACTCGCCCTTGATGTGACCAAAGCAACCTGGATCCATCATCCAAATGGGGAATTCATGATAGGCGAGCAATTTTATAGGTGGGAGACATGGCCTTTCGACAAAATAGAAAGCCTTGATGTGTTCGTAGGATTGCTAGAAATTTCTGATCAGGCCACACTCAAGCATTCCATAGAAAGCGCCTTATCAACCTCGACTGAATTTCGGCATACCTTCCGATGGAAAACCCG
>JANQTF010000297.1:0-1640 GCA_030731845.1 Bacteroidia bacterium
TATCGCTACGAAAAATGGACGCAAAGGATAGGGGAGCTTTGATCCTGCTGCTTGTGAAACATGGCGGGCAGCAGCCATCTGTAGCGATCTTCCGCCGGAGGCAAACGCTAGAAAAATGCAGTCCAGCGCCACAACCCTCAAACTGCATAGCTTGGCTGCCTTCGCGCCTTCTTTGCGTCTTAGCGGTGAAAAAAAACACCCCCTAAGGCAACCAAACCCCGATGCCGATGCGCAGGTCTAGCGTGGCATTGTTGACCACATCGGCGCCTTTGCTGATGTTATAAAGGCCATGATTATAGCGGGCTCCGATGGTTCCGCAAAAATTGTCAAAGACATTGATCACGATTCCGGTGCCGCCGAGGAGGCCATAGTCGATTCGCTGAAGCGTTTCAGTGGTTTCGATGGGCGCAAACTGCGGGCCGGTATTTCCCGCAATCTGCTCTGCGCGAATCAGCAGCCCGCCATAGGCACCGCCTTCGAGGTAAAACCGGATTCTTTCGCCCAATTCCAGCCGCACCATGTACGGAACGATCAGGTAATCTTGCCGGGTGCGAATGTCGGCCAATCCGATGGGTTGACCGGTTGCGTCTATCAATTGATCGGAGAGGCGGTTTCCTTTTCGCGCTACGAATACGCCCGTGTGCGTGTAAAGCGGCCCATTGAGCGGTTTGCACCAACCCACACCAAAGGTGAATCCCACATCGTTCAGGTCAGCTCCCAACTGATCGTTGCCCTGAAGCCATACTTGGCTGGGCCCCAGCTCCATGAATACACGGTTGGTTTCGCTTTTGCCACGCTTGTTTTGGGCGGTGGTGGTGCTGAAAGGAGCCAATAAGAGCAGGAAGATCAGGGTAGAGATGATTCGCATTCTTTCATGTTTGATGATCCTCCTAAGATCAGGAATTCTACCCAAGATTCGGGTATTTCTCCCCTGACCATTCCTGCCAGAGTTGCAAAAAAAAAACCTCCCGATGGAGAGTCGGGAGGCGGATCGTAACACTAGTTTCAACAAACTCGATGTTGATGTAAGTACTTGCTTATGCTAGATAAACGCCTCCATTTGCGGGTTTGGTATATCTCTTTGAAAAAATTATCTCAACTGAATTTGACAAAAACTAACTGAATAGTTTGTAAACTAAATAATTAGTTATATCTTCGATTCACTTATGTGGGAAGTGGGAAGTTGGAGAAGGTATAAGGGGAATAGGGTATAAGGGTAATAAGATAATTTGCCATTCCCTCATTCTCATTCCACAACTCAGGAATTCAACTATTTCCCCTGCCTCATTCACTCATTCTCTCATTCACCAAATCAACAATTCACCCACTCACCCACTCACCCATTTCTTCCTCCGTGAATCTCCTTTTCCTCAGTGCCTCTGTGTGAACTTCTCTCTTTCACCAATTCAACCATTTTCTTATGAAGTTTTCAAAATCAATCTCCTCTCTCCTGCTCGCCCTCATCGTGGCGGCTCCCGTCTTCGGCCAATCAGTTATGCAGACCTCAGCAGTTTCCTACCCCCCAACGGTAGAAGCGCCAGCGCTAGCCGCCGCAGAATGGGAAGCCACGAGCCACAACTTTGGTCAGGTGCCACAAGGCACACCCGTAGCACATCGTTTTGAAGTGAAAAACACCAGCA
>JANQTF010000297.1:1650-7298 GCA_030731845.1 Bacteroidia bacterium
CAATGTGCCGCTCACCATTGCCTCAGTCAAGCCCAGCTGTCAGTGTACCGTGACCGAGTACAGCACAGAAGCCATCGCCCCAGGCGAAAGTGGCTACGTCATGGCGCGCTATTCTGCCGCTTCGCCGGGCTTTTTCAACAAGTCTGTCACCGTGCGCCTCAATGTGGAGGGGGAATTGGTCATCCTGAAATTATCGGGACAAGTGATGCCCGATGAATCCGGGGATTAATTTTTCCTGAAGATTTCCTATATTTGTTCCCGTAGAGCTGATCAACTCAGAAATTTTTATAACTCATGATGATTCGCAATTTCTTGCTGTCTGCCTTTGTCGTTACAGGCCTTGTGGCTTGTCAGGAGGAGACAACTACCGGAACAGATGTAACAGGTACTACCGCGCCAACCTCCGTTTCTGCTGAGACTCCTGCTGGAGCTGCTGCCGCTACGGCCCTCACAGAGGCTGCTTGGGTAGAAAAAGCCCATGACTTTGGCCAGATCCCTCAAGGGGAGCCTGTAACCCATACTTTCACCGTGAAAAACTCAGGAACTCAACCCCTGATCATTTCTGACGTGAAAGCCAGCTGTGGTTGCACCGCTACCGATTACACCCGCGAAGCCATTCCTCCCGGTGGAGAAGGCATGGTGCAGGCTCGCTACAATGCAGCTGCCGAAGGGGTTTTCAACAAGAGTGTAACAGTTACCTACAATACCTCTGCTCAGCGCGAAGTCCTCGCCCTGAAAGGAACCGTATTGCCTGCTAACAAGTAAGCTGTCAGCTTTTTAACACACGAGTCACCCCGAGTTATTGGGGTGACTCGTGTTTTTTATCTGCTTCCTGTGCGATGCGGCAGATTGTCGTATCTTGCAGGGCAATTTATTTTTTTGAAAATCCTCTCAACAGAATCGGTGTATGGAACCGGCGCTCAGTCAAATCATTGAGGCAATCATTTTTGTATCTGACCAGCCTGTTAAGGTGAGTTTCCTGCAGCAAGTCCTTCGCAACGCTGTTGTGGAAGAGGATGAGGTTCCCTCCGAATCTCTCGAAAGTGATGACCATTCGGGACCGTCTGCCAGAGAGATTGAGGAAGCCCTGGAAGAGTTAGAAAAAAAATATCAGGATATTCAATATCCTTTTGAAATCAAAAAAGTGGCCGGGGGCTATCAATTCTACACCAAGCGTAGCTTCTATCCCTACATCCGCAAGGCCGTCGTCAGCAAAAATCAGCGCCGCCTCACCAGATCGGCACTTGAAACACTCTCCATTGTGGCCTATCGCCAACCCATCACCAAAACCGAGGTGGAACACATCAGGGGAGTCAACTGCGATTATGCGATGCAGAAGCTCCTGGAAAAAAATCTCCTGAGCATCGTGGGCCGTGCCGACGCACCCGGAAGGCCATTGCTCTATGGCACAAGCTCCTTTTTTATGGAGTATTTCGGGATTGCCGACTTGTCGGATTTGCCCAAATTGAAAGAATTCGCGGAAACGGAAGAGGATCAGATGGATCAATTCCGCATCAAGCAACAAGCAGAAACAAATGAAACCGAAGCAGGGGAAGAACAAACCGTTTTGGAACGAGGTGACCAAGCCCGAGAAAGAGATGAAGAAGCGGCCTCACAAGATCTCGAACAAACAATCGGCGGATCTGAAGGAGAAGAAGGAGAAAATCCGTGAGATTAAGGCCAGGGTAGCCGCATCCAGGGTTCAGCCGCCGCTGCGTCTCAACCAATACATCGCCAAAGCCGGTGTGTGCTCACGACGCGAAGCCGATGCCCTCATCCAACGTGGCGATATTAAAGTAAACGGTAAAGTCGTCAAGGAAATGGGGATGCAAGTCACCCCCGGCAAAGATGAAGTCGAATACAAAGGCAACATCCTCAACCCCCAGAAGAATGTGTACATTCTTCTCAATAAGCCCAAAAACATGATCGCCGCTACCTCCGATGAGCGTGGGCGAAAAATTGTCATGGACGTCATTGAGCGGGTCACCAAAGAGCGCGTCTATCCCGTTGGCAGCCTCGATCGCAATACCACCGGATTGCTGCTGCTCACCAACGATGGCAAGCTCGCCGAAAGAATCACCAAGGCGCCCGAAGGCATGCGGCAAGTGTTCAAAGCCACGCTAGATAAGCCCATCACGCCGGAGCATCTCGAAAAACTCGCCGAAGGCGTCGTGCTCGAAGAAGGCCCCGCCAAAGTGGATTCTATCGGCTATGCCAACCCCACCGACCTCACCGTCGTGGGCCTCGAAATTCAGCAAGGGCGCACCCACATGATTCGCGGCATGTTTTCCGCACTCGGCTATGAAGTCACAGGGCTCGACCGCACCATGCTCGGCACCCTCACCAAAAAGAATCTCCCGCGCGGCAAATGGCGCGAGCTAACGTTTCAAGAAGTGAGTTGGCTCAAAATGCTTCAGCCGCCCGCTGATGCCCTTGTTCCTAAGAAAAAGAAGTAAAGACTAAGCCCCGAATTCCATAGGAATCCGGGGCTTTCTCAATATAAAGAACGGAAGAAAAGTTCCTGTATCTTGTTAGCGACTCTTCACCCAGCGAATGGCCTTCGTGCCGCGGTCTGAGCGGATGCGTAGCACATAAACTCCCGCGGGCAGATCATCAGCCTGGAGATTCACCTCCACTGACCCCGCAGCCAGCCATTCGCTGCTCACAACCCTCTGAATCACCCTGCCGTCGAGGCCGAGGAGATCTATGGAGATGTTGGCAGATTCGGTGAGCGTAGCCTTCACCGCTGCGTTTCCAGCCGAAGGGTTGGGGCTAATGTGCCAGAAGTCGCCATCGAGCGCTTGCTCTGCGGCAGTGGCCCAGGCCTCGTGCATCAAAGGCATTTCCAGCATTCCTCTACCAAAGCTTGCTACCCGCAACTTGCGGTTCGCAGCCGAGATCGATAAATCTGTAACCACAACCGGGTCTCCCAGTTCCCCGGTGAGGTATTCCCAGGTTTGGCCTTCATCCTCCGAAAACCACACCCCCAAATCGCCGCCCACATACACGTGCTTTGGCTGAAGCGGATCGAGAACCACTGCTTGGAAGGGCACATCAGGCAAGCCCTGCCCCACCGCAATCCAGGTTTCTCCGCCATTCAGGGTCTTGAAAACGTGATGGGTGCCAAATCCGCTCATCACTGCATAAACAATGTCGTCGTTGCGTGGATGAACAGCGAGGTCCATCGTGAGCCTGTCTGGCAGGTTCTGGCTCAGGTTGGTCCAGGAAGAACCCCCGTCTGTGGAGCGGAGAATCTTGGCTGGAGGCGTCACGACCACATTGCCCAAACTGCCCTGGGTGAGGGGAGAGGTGGACACGTAGAGCTTGTCTTTGTTTTGGAAAGACACCCCAATGCTGATCACCTTGCGGCCCGAGTCAAAATTATCACCGCTAGCGCTGATGATGGAGCTTGCCACATCATCGGTGCGATAAACGGAGCTGGCGCCAAAGTAAATCCGATCCGGATGTCCGGGAGCCATCACAAAGGGCGAGATAAAGTTGGTGCTTGCCTGGCTCTGCGTAGGAATTCCCACCTCCTGAAAAGAAAATCCCCGATTCGTGGAGCGGTAGGTCTTGAGCCAGCTGCTGCCTGTGAGAATCGTAGCTGGATTACGGGGATCAATGGCCGTGAAACCGCCTTCTTCTCCCAACACCCTGCGCCACGAGGTCGAGCCTTCATAGATGGCCGTTCCGTTGTTTTGGAGGCCGCCCAGAAAAAAGGTCGAATCGAGGGGATCGCTGCTCACGCCCGGATAAAACTGCGCTGTTTGCAGGCCTCCGTTGCAGTTGGTAAAGGTCTCTCCACCATCTTCTGTGAGATAAATTCCACCATCGGTGGCGAAGTAGATGCGCTGCGCATTGCTGGGATCGAACTGTATCTCGTGGATGTTCTGATGAACATAATTCGAGGGGCCATCTGGCGTGCCAGGGGCATTCGCTGCGCGATATCCTGCCTGCCAGTCGGTCTTCTTGGTGAGGGTATTGAGTCCAAAATTCAGCTTCCACACATCATATCCGGCACAAATAACTGCTTCGGGATTCGTAGGGCTCACCACAACATCATGCGCAAACCAGCCATAGGTGAATGCTTGGTTGCCGATCGGGGCCCAGTTGAGGCCAAAATCCGTAGAGATTCTCAGCTCCGAAGGAGCATCTACGGCGTAGCCAACACTCGCATACACGGTGTCAGGTGCCGAGGGAGCCATCGCCAATTCGATTTTTCCAAAGAATTCAACACCCAGATTTACTTTTGTCCAGATTCCGCCTCCATCAAGCGAGCGATACACGCCTCTGTCAGGATGCTGAAGATTGCCTGCAACTGCCAGAATCAGGCCTTGCTGCTCAGGGTGAATCACCAGGTCGGTGACCATCTTTTTGTTAAGCATCAAAAACCAATCGGCTCCGAGGTTGGGCGTCATGTAAACGCCTTCGGTGGTGGCGGCATAAATCCGGTTGCTGTCATGCGGATCAAAGACCACTTTGTTCACGCCCCGGAGGTTGGTATAGGCCCAGTTGAGGCTGTGCGTCCAGGTGTTTCCCCCGTCATAGCTCATCAGAATGCCGAAACCGTAGGTGCCGCGGGTTCTCCATACCACCGTGCCAGTTCCCACCGCCTGATAGTTATAGACCTCTCCGGTTCCCAGCACCATGATGTTGCTGTCCTGCGGATGATAAGCGATGCAGGATGCAGCGAGAAGCGGGAAGTCAGTTTGGACGGCCTCCCAGGCATCTGCACCTTTGCCGCCACTGCGTGAGCGCCACAGGCCGCCACTCGCGCTACCCGCGTAAACGGTATTGGGATTTTGTGGGTTCACCGCAACGCTCAGCATTCTGCCGGAGATGTTGTGAGGGCCCATATTTTTCCACTCAATATTGCTTCGGCTTTGCAGTTGCTCATACTGCTTAAGTCTTGCATAGGCAGCTACATACGCGCCGCTTGGGATCTCTCCGTTGGGATAAGCCCGGCTACCGTTCCACCAGTCCAGGCCCATCATTCGGGAATCTACATTGTCTCGCTCTGGTTCAGTCGTCACTTGTCCTTGACAAGTCCCCACTATCCACACACAGCATATCAAAAGCAAGGTGATGTTGCGAACTCCTACACGCATCAAAACCATTTAGGGTATTAGATTCATTTACTGGATCGAAATTCAATATCTGTACCACCAATCTACCCGTACCGTGATTGTGCGTGTTAGGTATGAGGAAAAATATAATAGCAGACTTCTTCTGCATTTCTGCAAGAAAAAGCCTGCTAATTGTAAGGCAAATAAGATTTTTCTGATTTTGGGACGCTAGTTTTGTTGCAAACCGAAAAATTCCATTTTGTGATAAATCTGAAATTATTCCGTTTCGAAATCCTATTGCGTCACCTCGATCATGGGCATCCCTACCCAGTGTTTTAGCTCATCAGTGTAGTACAAATAAGCCCTTGATGCTTGCGCCACAAATTGGCCTGGCACATCGGCTTTTAGGTCAAATGCCAGGGATTTCTCCTCCGAAGGCGCCATTTGCCGATAATACAACACGAGATCTTGCCCGATGATTTCGTAGAAATCCACCTGCTGTCTTTCCACCATTTCCTTGAGCTGCCAGGGCTGCGGCGACAACCCCGAAGGGATGCCGATGATGGCCATGGTCATGGGTTG
>JANQTF010000297.1:7398-12410 GCA_030731845.1 Bacteroidia bacterium
TTGTCGTCTGCACGATAGGCCTTGGTAGCGAGGAGCTGATTGCCTGCATAAATCTCGATTTCGCCATTCTCGCCGGGTGTTTTGCTGAATTTGGCATGTTCAATCAGGGCACGCAGGGCCAGCACGGTGCTGTGGGTATTGCCAAAGTGGCCATAGGCAGAGCGTTGCGCCCGCAGCCAGGTTGCCGCCTTGTCGATCACCCGGGCGTCATACCCTTTGGTTTTGAACATGGCCATCATCGCCAGGCCTGTGTATTCGATGCTCAGTGCCTCACCCGAAGATCCCGGTGCTGAGCGCTGCTTTTCATCCAATTTCCAGGTCCCGCTTTCAATCTGCGAGGAGACCAGAATGCTGAGCAACTCTTTCCCGCGCGCTTCCTGATGGAGGTTGAGCAGCAAATTGGCGGCTAGCGCTACCTGATAGGGCTCTTTCGTTTTTTTGGCTGTCTCGTAGGCAAAGTCTGCTTCTTTGGCCAATTCTGTGTAGCCTGCTTCCGACAAGGCGTAGGCGATGTAGATGCTGTTGGTCGCATTGTCAGAAAGCCCAAACTGATGCAGGGCACGAGGATTTCGCAGAAACTGCCCCTCGCCATCGCGGCGATCGAGGAGCCACTTGGCCGTGCGGTCGATCATTTTCTGATCCACGCCTTCATAGACCTTGGCCATGTCCACAAATTCCATGAGCCCGTATGCCGTGAGACCCTCGTGGCCGGGATCGCCGCCAAACCACTCGAACCCACCATGTGGCGACTCAAAGGTCATCAGCCGTTGATAGCCATTGGCAATGAAGCGAGTCGCACGAGAGCGAATCTCGGGCTTGTCCTGATCGGTCTCCTTCATATAGGCCAGCACCAACACGTTGGGATAGGTCGTGGAAGAGGTCTGCTCAAAGCAGCCCGATGGCTCGCGCAGCATTCCTTCGAGGCCCTCCATGATTTCACCTGACACAGAAGGGAAGGCAGAAAATCGCAACCTGACTGAACCCGGAACGGCATGACTGAGGTCCACGCTGAATCGGCTGTCGGTGGTTTCGCTGCTGAATGCCTCACTCGCAGGAAAGCCTCTTGGCGCATTTTTCACCGGCAATACCATGGCATCGGCAAAGCCAAAGGAGCGAAAATCCACTTCGATGCTGTCACTCAGAATCAGCGTATCTACCCGGCAGGGGAGGAGAATGGTGCGAGATTCGCGGGCCTTGAGGCTCAGCTCGGCAGGCATCTCCTTCAGGGGAATGAGATGCTTGGGATACTGAATGCTGAGCGGGCCACGAATGGTTTCGTCAGTATTGTTGACCAGGGTGAGCGGAATTTGGACGGTATCGAGAGCGGTGAGCAGTGGAGGAATGCGCATATCGAGCTCAAAGGGCAACTGCGAGAAGAATTTGAACTCCTGTCGGCCAATGCTACCGTCCATGCCAATGCC
Organism: Bacteroidia bacterium; assembly: GCA_030731845.1. Taxonomy (GTDB): domain Bacteria; phylum Bacteroidota; class Bacteroidia; order J057; family J057; genus JANQTF01. The sequence goes on from JANQTF010000297.1 coordinate 8,820, forward strand.
TTCCACGGTGACATGAAATGCCGTGAGGGCATCGGAGGTGTAGAAGGCAACTTCTGCTTCGCCGCGGCGGTCGGTTTCGATGCGGCCCCCCCAATGCAGGGTTTGTCGAAAATCTGTGCGACGCTTGGGAATGCTGCGTTGCACGTAGGCAGGTGCCGCAAACTCGCGGGCACGGTAAAAGCTTGTGGGGCTGCTTGCAGTAGCACCCAGGAAAATAGGGCTGTGATCACGGTTGAGTTGGCCTTCGAGCTTGAACTCAAAGGGGACTGTCGTCCACACGGCGATGCTTTCGCCGTTTCGTGCTGCAGGGACGAAGCTCAGGTTCTTGATTTGTTGCTCCACCGCCCGGTCCAGCGATGGGTGTGCAGCTTGGATGATTTGGCTGTTCTGCACCTTGCCATTTTCATCTACGAGCACCTGCACGAGCACAGTTCCTTCAATCGCGGCATCTCTCGCTGCACTGGGATAGCCGATCTTGCGTCGCACCTCGCTGAGGTTGAGGGCTTTGGGGGCCATGGTAGCTATAATGAAGTCATCATCCGCAAATTCTCTCATGTCTTCGACCACTTCTTCGGCGTCGATTTTCTGCACTGGCCTTGCGATGGCTCCCTGGACCGGGATTATGGGCTCAACGGGCTTTCGTTTTCTTTCAACTTCAAATTGAGCCTCCTCTTGCCTGACTGCGTTTTGGGCATCAACTGGAGCGTCTTTGGCTTCCAGAGCGAAGACACCCTGGTCGAAATCATCAAACGCCACCATCTGCTTTTCCTTTTCCGCTATTGCCATGGGGGCGGGCGGAGCCGCTTTGAGCACTTCGTCTTGCACGGCCATTCTCTCTCTGTCTCGGCGATCGCCTCTTGGGGCGCTTGCCGATGAAAGAGCCATGGTAGCACGGGGAGCATTTCTCCCTTCTATCACTACCACCTCTTCTAACAGGATCTCCGGATCGCTCAGCATGAAATTGGTGTTGCCCGCAGTCGGAGCTTGCAGCTCAATCACCTGACTGTCATACCCCATGTAGCTGGCCTGTAGCCTGATTCCCCCTTCGCCAATATCAGCGACAGGAAAGCGATAACGGCCGTCCATGTCGGTCACCGCACCATTGTTTTTGCCCAAGGCGATCACGGTTGCGCCGATCAGGGGCTCGCCATTCTCATCCGTCACTATCCCGCTGATTTGCCCCATTCTAATCTCCAGGTCGTCTCGATATTCTCCTACCCGATAGATATAGGTTTGCTCCTCGCCCGGCAGAGAAAACGTGAGATCCGCTGGTTGATACAGGTCAATGTTTCTCAGCTCAAACATTCCCTGGCGGTTGGTCGTGGTGGTGATGCCATCAACTTCGATGCGTGCACCGACCAGAGGAAGGCCCTGAATGTCCAGAATTTTGCCCATCAACCGGGTTTGCTCGGGTGCATTGGTGATCGAGGGAAGGTTTTGTTGGGAAATCTCTCGCCAGGTGAATCTTCTCCAGCCTGAGGTCATGAGGAGGTAATCCAGTGCCAGGGGCGCTTTTTCTTCTTTCGGGTCGAAATAGAACCGGGGCTCTTCCACTTCGCCTTGTATGTCGGACTCCACGAGGAGCCAGGAAAGAATGGTGCTGCTGCGGTCATCGGCGAAGGAGCGAATGCGATCGTCCACCACGGCAAGCGATACTTGAGCGGGGAGGGGCATGCCCCGATCATCGAGGGTGCGGATCTTCATCGTGACTTTGTCACGGGGCAGGTACTTGTCTTTGTCGGTTTCGATCTCGATCGCCATTTGTCTCTCGCGGTTCACGAAAGCGAGTCGCTCGGCCCTTGGGATGGTTCTGGAGTCGAATAAGGTGAATTGTGCCACGCCCATCGGCAACTTGCCGAGATCCACAATGACCTGCTGCTTGCCAGGAACCGCCTGAAATTCTTGCGCGAAGTACGCCTCGCCCCGCACAGTAGCCACCAAGGAGAGCTGCTCCTCTTCGGTAGAATGCACATTCAGCACGGCTTTGTTGTTGTTGATCTCCACTACTTCAAGCACATAGCCACGAGGCATGGCCGCAGGAATTTCGTAGATCGGATCAGAGATAAATGGCTCTGTGAGCGCTGCATGGTAGGTTTCTCCAGCTTTTGGGGTGAATGTGAAGGCTCCCATGCCAAAGTGATAGCTGGAAAATCTGGAGACCACCTCTCCATGGCTGTCGAGCACCACGCCCGAAATGTCAGCGGCTTCGCCGTAGGCGTTCACTGCCTTGAATGCCACCTTGCCGGGCAAGCCTCGCACGAGGTCTCCGCCTTCTGGGAAAAAGCTGATCTCTACCTGATTGAGGACCACCGGCACCGGGCGAGAGATGGATTCCATGATTCCCTGATGATTCATGAGCACCAAAATCAGCGCATCTGGGGAGCGAAGCTCTTCCGGGAGCCTGGTTTTGATGCGGACCTTGCCTTCGGCATCGGTGCGGGCATTGCCGTTGTGGTGGGCCTTGCCTTCTACCTGAAGGATGTAGCTCACCTCGCGGTTGGCCAAGGGCTCATTGCTGAGCGATTCGAAGGTGATATCTGCTTCCACTTCGGCCCCTGCACCGTAGGCTTCCCGCACGAAATCGAGCCTCATTTTGATTCGGGGGGTGATCACCGCCTGCACCTGAATGTCTTTTTCGAAGATGGCGGGCTCCTCCTCATTCTCCATCCACTTGGTGTAGGCGCGGATTTTATACAATCCGCCGGGAGCGGCTTCGCTGAGCGAAAAATCGCCCTCGGCCATGCCATCTTTCACGATGAGCTGATGCGACTGGGCCACAGATCCCTTCGGATCGATAAACTCTACATGCACGATGTCGCTTTGGCGTGAGGGCTTCATCGTGGCGCCTTCCCGCACATAGGCAGTGAACCAGATCGCTTCCCCAGGTTTGTAGAAGGGGCGATCGACTTGGAGATAGACTTTGTCTTCGGGGCGCTCTTCTTGCCAGATCGACAAGCTGCGCAGGAGGTCCGAAAGGCCCTCGGGGATCATTTGTTGAATCGGAGCAAGGCCGGCAATAAGGACAAACAGTCCCGCAGCCAACCCGATCCTGACCAGGGTCTGGGGTAGCAAATTGGTACGCATCATGGAATGGATAGTTGGTGGAGGTAACAGCGGGGCTTTTCTGTTGAGCAGAAAGAATCCCGGTTAGGCATTCATCAATCGTTTCAATTTTGGAAAATGGTCACCTGGCCAGGCGATATATTCAATAGAGTTGACATGATTCCAGATTCCACATATTCCGCCAAAAAAAATCGACATTTGCAGCATGGGAGGTTTATACGTTCATGTGCCGTTTTGCAGGAAAGCCTGCACCTATTGTGATTTTCATTTTTCGACCAACCTCGATCGGCAGGAGGAGATGATAGCTGCTTTTGTGCGGGAAATGGAGCTTAGAAAGGATTTTTTCCCGGAAAAAGGTCCGTTGAAGACGATTTACTTTGGCGGCGGAACGCCGAGTGTGTGCAGCCCTGCGCAGCTTGCGCTCGTGATCGACAAGGCTGCCCAACTGTGGGGCATCGAGCCCGGTGCAGAAATTACCCTCGAAGCCAATCCCGACGACCTCTCCCTGGCCTATCTCGAATCTCTGAT
>JANQTF010000298.1 GCA_030731845.1 Bacteroidia bacterium
GGCGACAAGGGCCCGGTGCCCGCACCCTGTTGGCTTCGCCGCTGATGGCTGCCGCTGCTGCCCTCGAAGGCAAAGTGGTGGATGTGAGAGAGCTTGTGTGATGATTTTTTGACAAGATTATTTGACAAACATGGCAACAACCCTCAATATCAATCCCGAACTGCTCGCAGAGGCCATGAGGCTTTCTGGCGCAAAAACCAAGAAAGAGGTCGTTAACATGGCCTTGGAAGAGTTTGTTCGGCGGAAAAAACAGCTCGAATTCATCTCTATTTTCGGCACGATTGAGTATGACGAAGAGTATGACTATAAGAATCATCGGGACAAATGAATGCACACTTTTCGCCCTTCCAGTCTCTGCTTCCCATTTCCCTGTACCAACCAAGTTTTTGAGAAATAATGACTCCACTCGTAACATTCCAAACCACGGCTATTCCGCTTGCTCTTGAAAACGTAGATACAGATCAGATCATTCCGGCTCGCTTTCTCAAAGCGACCACCCGCGAAGGATTTGGTAATAACCTGTTTCGCGATTGGCGCTTTGATCAGTATGGAAACCCCAAACCGAAGTTCATTCTCAACGATCATACCTATCAGGGAGAGATCTTGTTGGCTGGCAAAAACTTTGGCTGCGGATCGAGCCGTGAGCACGCAGCATGGGCCCTGGCCGACTATGGATTTCGGGTAGTGATATCGAGCTTCTTCGCTGATATTTTTCAGGGAAATGCCCTCAACAATGGCATTTTGCCGATTCAGGTATCCCAAGAAGTGCTCGACCGATGGTTCGCAGCCGTGCAAAAAGACCACAAGACGACCTTCGAAGTGAACCTCGAAGAGCAAACCGTGACTGCCGCTGGCATTTCTGCCCCATTCGACATCAACCCCTACAAAAAAGTCTGCCTGATGAATGGCTACGACGATATCGACTATCTCCTGAATCTCAAGCCAGAGATCGAGGCCTTTGAAAAAATGAGGACGTAGGAAGGGTGAGCCGAAGGCGATCCAAAAGGGACAGAGGGGTCTTGTCTGACTTCTCATTTCACGCACAAACCCAACGCGCAGGGGGATTTAAGATCGCTTCTCCAGTCTGACTTCTGACGCTCTGACTTCTGACTTCTCATTTCACGCACAAACCCAACGCACAGGGGGCTTTAGGATCGCTTCTCCAGTCTGACTTCTGACGCTCTGACTTCTGACTTCTCATTTCACCCACAAACCCAACGCGCAGGGGGCTGTAGGATCGCTTCTCCAGTCTGACTTCTGACACTCTGACTTCTGACTTCTGACTTCTGACTTCTGACTTCTGACTTCTCATCTAACCCACTTTCTCTTCATGAATAAACGCATTGCTATTCTCGCTGGCGACGGCATCGGTCCGGAAGTCATTACACAAGCACAATTGGTGCTTGATGCCATTTGTGCCAAATTTGGCCACACATTTAGCTATACCGAAGCGCTCGTGGGCGCTGCGGCCATTGATGCCACTGGCGACCCCTACCCTGCTGACACGCACGAGGTTTGCATGCAATCGGATGCGGTTCTCTTTGGTGCCATCGGCCACCCCAAATACGATAACGACCCGCACGCCAAGGTGCGACCCGAGCAAGGTCTCCTGCGCATGCGCAAAGCCTTGGGGCTATATGCCAACCTCCGCCCGGTGGTCTCCTACCCTAGCCTGTTTGATAAATCACCGCTCAAAAACGATCGCCTCGTGGGCGTGGATTTCCTGGTGCTTCGCGAGCTCATTTCGGGCATATATTTTGGTGAACCGAGAGGCAGATCAGAAAATGGCGAGATGGCTTTCGACACCTGCGTCTATCGCAAAGACGAAATCGACCCCATGCTTCACCTGGCCTTTGAGTCGGCGAGGAAGCGCAAAAACAAAGTCACCCTCGTGGACAAAGCCAACGTGCTGGCAACCTCTCGCCTGTGGCGAGAACGCTTCCAGGAGATTGCGCCTCAATATCCCGACGTGACCGCCGATACCATCTTCGTGGATAATGCCGCCATGCAGCTCATCCTCAACCCCGCACAGTTTGATGTGATGGTGACTGGTAATCTGTTTGGAGACATCCTGTCGGATGAAGGCTCCGTGTTGGCGGGTTCCTTGGGCATCTTGCCCTCGGCTTCGATTGGTGAGCATACTTCTGTGTTTGAGCCGGTGCATGGCTCTTATCCACAAGCCACCGGGCAGAACCGCGCCAATCCGCTGGCAGCGATCCTCTCGGCAGCGATGCTTCTCGAGACAGCCTTCGGCCTCACTGAAGAAGCTGCTCTCGTAAGATCAGCTGTGGAGGTGGCCATGTCCACCAATCAAGTGACCGAAGACCTCGGTGGCACACTCGGCACGAAGGAAGTGGGCGCATTTATCGTGAGTCAGATTTCCTGAGGCAAAAACATAGAAAAAGCCGGGGCATGACGCACATGCTCCGGCTTTTTCTTTTCAGGTTATTCCGCTTTTCTCTCGCTTTCACTCAACTAACGAGCAGATGAAAGAGATTGGGGTTTCCGTTGATTGGTTCAAACTCGAACCTCGCCGTTTTCATTCGTGCCATCAAAGCCGCATGGGCAGACGGATCAGCATATTCAATCCCAACCAATGCGGGGCCTGTTTCCCGATGATTGCGCTTCATGTATTCGAAGAAAACAATGTCATCTTCGGGTCCCAAGACTTCCGCTACAAACTCACGAAGTGCACCAGCCCGCTGGGGAAACTGCACGATGAAATAATGCTTCAATCCCTGGTCGAGCAACGACCGCTCCCGAATTTCTTCAGTACGGGAAATGTCGTTGTTGCCTCCACTGAGGATACAAACCACCGTTTTTCCTTTGATTTCATCCCTCAACTGATCGAGCGCAGCTACAGACAAGGCACCGGCGGGTTCTGCAACGATAGCTTCTTCGTGATACAATTCCAGCAAGGCCGTGCACACCCGGCCTTCGGGCACGAGCAGCACCCGCTCCAGGCCTTTTTGGCAAATTTTAAAATTGAGCTCCCCGACTTTTCGCACAGCTGCACCATCCACAAATTTTTCGATCTCATCGAGCATGATGGTCTTGCCTGCCTTGAGCGATTCAAACATCGCCGGAGCGCCCATGGGCTCCACACCAATAAGCCGCGGTGGCTTGGGCAACTGATTCACATATACAGACAACCCCGAGGCGAGACCGCCTCCGCCCACGGGCACGACGATCATATCGGGAATCGTGGGACAATGATCCAAGATTTCTTTTCCTACCGTTCCTTGTCCAGCTATAACTTCTGGATCGTCGAATGGGTGCACAAATACCAGATCGTGCTGCCTGGCCAGGGTGCAGGCATGGTGATAGGCATCGTCGAAAGTGTCGCCTTTGAGGATGACCTCAACCCAAGGCCCTCCAAACTTTCTCACTTTGCTCACCTTTAGGCGCGGCGTGGTGACAGGCATCACGATGCGCCCTGTGACCGACAGTGCCTGACAGGCAAATGCGACTCCCTGGGCATGATTGCCAGCACTGGCACAAACCACGCCTTGTTCGCGTGCCTCGGGGCTCAGAAGGCTCATTTTATTGTAGGCGCCCCGCAGTTTATAAGACCTCACAACCTGGAGATCTTCTCTTTTCAGGTAAATCTTGGCCTGAAATAGGTGGCTCAGCCGCTCATTATATTCCAGTGGGGTAATTCGGCTTATCCCCTTAAGCCGATGACTAGCCGAAAGAACATCGGATGCTGAAACCGATATCAGGTCTGTTTCTGAAACGAGAGAAGACATAAAAAGCGATTAGAGAAACGTGAATAGATGCCTGGCCAATGTGAATGAAGGCATCCCAAACCACTCAGGGGGCAAGCGGTAGAAGGTCAGGTAGAGAGCAATCTCAAATGATTGTTCGCTCAAAATCAGGATGAATGACCAACTTTCTGTATCGGCAGTAGAGAAGATAGCCGATGCTATCTTCCCAGGTCATTGGGAAGACCGTCTCGTCCACGCACTCCACACCTGCTACCTCGGCAGCTGTGCCAGTGAGGAAACAGGCATCTGCCTGTTGCAGATCTTCGAGCGAATAGTTTCCTTCTTCGACTTTGATTCCCAATTCTCTGGCCATTTCGATCACCGTTTTTCGGGTGATTCCGGGTAAAATATTTCCTTCGGCAGGGGTATATAGCACGCCATCCTTTTCGAAAAAAATGTTGGCAGCGGAGGCCTCAGCCACAAATCCCTGGCAGTCGAGCTGAAGGCTATCATCAAAGCCATGCTTTTTGGCTTCTGCGGTGGCCATAACAGAGTTGACATAGTGGCCAGAAATTTTTGCATTCAGGTCCAGGGATCGGGGATCAGGCCTTCGGAAGGAAGAGGTTCGCAGCCGGGCGAGCTTGTCTCCATAATAAGCATTCCAGCGCCAGGCCAGAATAAGCAAATGAGACTCATTCGAGGGCACGAGCCTCATTTCGGTTCCGGCAAATACCAAGGGCCTGATATAGGCATCAAGGTATTTGTTTTCATGCAACACCTGATAGGACATTCCCACCATTTCATCAATGGTGTAGGACAAGTCGAGCCCCATGACTTCGGCAGAATATTTAAGCCTTGTAAAGTGAGCTTCGGCCTGAAAAAGATGCGGCCCACCATCGGTTTTATAGGCCCTGATACCTTCAAAAACAGCCACCCCATAATGCAGGCTTTGGGAGAGCAAACTTGTCCTGGCGCCAGAGGCTTTTTGCATCTTGCCGTCGAGCATCAATTTGGTGTTCTTAGACATAATCGCGAGGTCTGGATATTGAGGTCTGGATATAATAACATGAGAAACGGCCTTCCTGTGGGTAGAAAGGCCGTTTCGTATAGGGTAAGTAGATAATTGCTACTTGCGAAGCCTTTCCGGTTGAGGTTGCAACTCTATGAGTCGAATAATGAGGCTATCAAGAATTGATAGAGAAAGAATCACTGACAAAACAATAGATAGCAACATAACGGATGATAAATGGTGGTTACGTTTAGGGAAGAGCTTGGGACAGGTCTGAGGAAAAGAAAAATTCTTTACTAAAGATCTCCATCTCCTCTGAAATCTGCATTTATTAATTCAATTCGCAAACAGATTTTGAATTATTCCTAATCACAGGAAAACTTTGCCGAACCGTGCACACTCACAGCAGAGTTGCTGTTGGCAAAAAACACGTTACAAAAGGTAAAGGAATAGTCATTCCCTTCCCGAAATACACCCAATGTTCCTCCTTGGGCGTAGAAAGTGAGTCCCGGATAGGCTTTGAGCCTGATTCCTGCACACACATATTGATCTTCGGGAAAGCCGCATTTGTCGAGGGTGTATTTCCTGGATGATTCTGGAAAGTCATTCTCATGAAAGAGGAGGACGATGGTTCCAAAGGTTCCGCTCACAATGATTTCGTCATGTTCTGCATCGCAGCTCACAGAGGTGACGCTACCCTCAAGGCCCTCTGAAAACACTCCATAGTTCTCCTCTTCCACACAGCCCAATCTTGGCGCGCAGCTAAGGCAATCTCCTCCGCAATCGGTGCGTTCTTCATTGCCATCCCTGATCCCATTTTGGCAGTGAGTGGGTTGAATAGCAGCATCTGCCGGAGATTGCTGATCACATCCCTGATGCAAAAACATGACAGCAAAAAAGAGAGGTAACAGGAGTGCAGATGCCTTCATAAGCCTATTGCGTTACTGAAAAAAGAAACAGAAAGCGGATGTAGATGAAAAGATAACACATACAGGACTGGAAAAACACAGAAAATGTTTGGAGCGCATTTGCCTGATAGTCAAAACAATGGAGCATTGAAGATGCTTTTTCTCACAAAAAATCTATGGATAGATGTACGAAGATGATCATATTTCAGATCGAGATAAGAAATTTCATGAAAAATGCTAACTTTGTTGGCATTCGGGAACATCAAGTATGCTGCACCATCTCTACATCCGCAATTATGCGCTCTTCTCAGAAGTAGCCATTGACATTCCTGCCGGCCTCGTCATCCTCACAGGGGAGACAGGCGCAGGTAAATCTTTGCTCGTAGGCGCCCTCGGGCTCATCATGGGCAAGCGTGCCGACAGTTCGGTTGTGTTTCGAGAGGAAGAGAAATGTGTGGTAGAGGCTCGCTTCCATCAGCTTTCGCCTGCTACCCGGCTTTCGCTCAAGCGATTTGATGATTTCGACTCTGACGAAGAAGAGCTCATCATCCGGAGGGAAATTAGCCCTAGCGGAAAGTCGAGGGCCTTTATCAACGACACACCCGTCACCCTCGATGTGCTCAAGGAGATGAGCGCCCTCTTGGTGGATCTCCATAGCCAAAATGAAAATCAATCCCTGCTGAATCAGGACAAACAGCGAGAGTTGCTCGACATCTACGCTGACAATGCTCCGTTGCTAGATACCTTTGCCCTTCAACTCAAAACCTGCGATGGCCTTCGCAAAGAGATCAAGCAACTTCGAGAGCAGGAAAAAAATGCCAAACAACAACTGGAATACCTCAAATTTCAGCAAGAGGACTTGATGAAGGCCGACATTAAGACCAATGAAGAGCAAGAACTGGAAGAGGAATTACAACTACTCCAGCATTCGGAGGAGGTACGAGAAGCCGTAGGGGGCGGTGCCGAGATTCTATATAACAAGGACGAATCTGTCTATCAGACGCTTAGCTCGGTGCTTGAGCCCCTCAAAAAAGTGCGGACCGTGAGTGCCAGCCTCGAAGAAGAGGTGCAGCGGCTCGAAGAAGTGGGGCAGCTCCTCAAAGAGAGCGCCATGAATCTTCAAAAACTGCTCGATAGTGTGGAGTCCGATCCCGAAAGGCTCTCTTTCATCGAGCAGCGACTCGCAACCTATCATCAGCTTAAGATGAAATACGGCAAGCGAGATGGACGCGAACTCGTCGATCTCCTCACCGAGGTACATAACAAAATTGATGATTTCTCCTCATTGGAAGAAAGGATCAAAGAACAGGAGAAAGAACTCAAGTTGGCCATCAGCACCCTCACCGAAACCGGCTTGACCCTGGAGGAAAGACGCTTGCAGGCCAAGCCCATGCTGGAAGAAAGAATCCTTTCCGTGCTCAGGAAGGTAGGATTTGAGAAATCCAGATTTGAAGTGGCTGTAGAGCGACAAGAACACCCAGAAGGGTTTATCACGGTAGGAGATCAGCTGTTGAAGCCACAAGTCAGCGGCTTCAATCGGGTTTTCTTCATGATTCAAACCAATCCCGGCATGCCCGCTGGACCGCTCGCGCAGGTAGCCTCCGGCGGAGAGGTATCAAGGGTGATGCTTGCCATCAAATCTGCCCTGGCTGATAAGTCGGAATTTCCTGTGCTCATCTTTGATGAGATCGACACCGGAATATCCGGAGAGATTGCCAACAAAGTAGGTCAGGTCATGCAACAGCTCGCGGAGAGAATTCAGATTCTCTCCATTACGCACCTGCCGCAGATTGCGGCCAAAGGACAATCACACTTCTTCATCAAGAAGGTAGCTGAAGATAACATGACGACTTCCACCGTGGAAGCCCTGAGTCATGACCAGAGAATCATCGAAATCGCTAAGATGCTGAGTGGGGAAGAACCCACTACTTCAGCTTTGGAGAATGCGAGGGAATTACTTCAGCAATCGTAAAGAACCATTTTAAAGTCAATTTGGTTACAATCTTAACGACTTAAACTTACATCAGACTACATATCTCATTCCAGGTCACTACTATTCTCAAAGTTCGCGTAAAAGGAATAATTTCCGGAAATAGCCCATTTTGGCTCCTTTCCGTTTGGTGATAAAAACTCACCATTCATACAATATTACATACCAAAAAGGCTTGTCTGAAATAAACAGGGAAAAACTAAATGAATCTTTGCATTGAGTAGTCCGAACTTTCGGACTGTCCAATTGAGTTTCTACTAGTTTTACCCATTGTAGTATTCCACCGAATGATTCTATTCAAGCTGACGAGTAGCCTACCCCGCATACTCAAAGCAACAATCTCTGTTTTTCTACTGCTGATAGGATTCCTGATCCCTCCTTCTCTGTTGGGGCAAGTATATCAGGCTGAAGATGCTGTCCTCTCTGGGCCAGCCATCTTTTCTGGCCAGGGTGCCTCTACACCCTATGCCGATTTCCAAAGTGCTTCTGGTGATTACATTGAATGGACCATTCCTTCAGTGAACGCAGGAAGCGTTACCCTCTCATTCGTCTATCAATTAGGTGCCAGTGCAGACAGGCCACTTGAATTGAAGGTGAATGGTGTCGTAGCAAATCCTTCTATGTCATTCCCTTCCACGGGATCCTGGCAAACGTGGGACACAACCACTGTTGGTGTTACGTTCCAGGGTGGAAATAATACTGTCCGCTTGACAGCGATCGGTTCTTCAGGTGGTAATTTTGATTTCCTGATTGCTGAATCAATCTGTCCTCCTGTACTATTTAGTGGGATCATTCATCCCTATGCAGGAACCCAGGACAACGGGACTGCGACAGTCCTGGACAACCAGGCCACACTCCTGGTTGAAGACAATGCCTGGAAAGCGATTGATCAGTCATACATGATCACTGCCAACACAGTGATCGAGTTTGACTTTAAGAGTACGCAGGAAGGAGAAGAGCATGCCATTGGGTTTAATTCGGATCTGACAATCACAAACAATCAGCGTTTCAAATTATATGGAACACAGAATACGGCAGCTAGTGGTGTGGTTCAGGATTATAATAACTACGCGGGAGCAGGAAACTACCAACATTACTCCATCCCTGTAGGTCAGTATTACACTGGTCAGATGGAATACCTGTTTTTCGTTTGTGACAATGATGCATCCCCAAGTGTGGGAGATGCATATTTTTCCAATGTCCTCATCTATGAAGACCTGAATCAAAATGGGCAGCCCGATGATTGTGGAATTCCAATTTCAGTGCTCGGACCTCCGAGCATTCAATACTTTTTCAACTTCTCGGATTCTCTTACCGCTGCACCTTCAGGATGGGAAAGAGACTATGGACTAGCCTATGGACTACAGTCTAATGGACTTACCTATGGATGGGTAGATCCTCTGACGAATGCGCCTGTTGATCTTACGGCTCTTGGTAGAAACAGAGTCCCAACCCCCGATGCAGATGTCTGGCGCGAAACCTTACTTCACCTAAACCGTGGAGCTTCCTATCCAGACGGAGCCTGGGAGATAGCTCTTCCGAATGGAGAATATCGAATCACTGTTCAGGTGGGAGATGCTCAGACTGAAGGGCCAAATCCTGCACATCACATCGTCAGAGCAGAAGGCACAGTAGTGATTGACCTGGTGAGGAATGTCGGAGAATTCGGGACGCGGCAAGGCACAAAAAATGTGACTGTGACAGACGGTAAACTCACCATCGATGGCGTCACAGGCAACAATACCAAGATTCAATCCCTTACCATAGAATCTACCGATGGACTCGTTGCACCGATAGTATTAGAATCCACTCCTGCTGATGGGAGTGAGTATGTTAGTACTTCGACCTCTATTTCGGCCAACTTTATTGATCTTCCGAATACGAGTGCTTCCGGCGCTACAAGTATCGATAATCCCACGATTACCTCAGGCACTGTACAACTCTATGAAATCACCGCCAACGGTGATGTATTTGTACAAGGCTCAGTGAATGGTACTGGTGGAGGCGATGCGATCAATTTCACCCCGGCCTCGCCGTTGAAAGCCAACACATCTTATCGCTATGTAATTAATGGTGTGAAAGATCTTACGGGTACGAAGATCCTTCCATTTTCTGCGGTATTTCATACCGATACAGCGACCGTCGTAGGTGGCGGTGGTGACCTTGATCAGGTAGCGTTTATTAATGGTGGGGTCGTTGCCTCTGGTGAAAAATACACAACCCTCACGGTCGGTCCGGATGACAAGCTCTATGGGATTACCATCTCTGGAGAAATTCATCGCTGGATCATCGCTATTGATGGCACACTTAATTCCAAAGAAACACTTGTTGGCTGGAAGACGGCCTACGCCGGTTCCAGAACTGCGGTCGGACTTACCTTCGACCCTACAGCGACAAGTTCAAACCTAATCGCTTATGTGTCTCACTGTTCTGCTGGACTTTCCAATGCACCAGAGTGGGATGGCAAAATCTCGAGACTATCCGGGGCAGATTTGGCAACAGAAGAACTCCTCGTCACAAATCTACCCCGGTCGATTCGTGACCACCTCACCAATAGCATGGAATTCCGGCCCGGTGAGCCCAATGTCCTGTACTTCCTGCAGGGAAGTAACTCAGCTGGTGGAGCTGCAGATGGGGGATGGGGAAACCGTCCGGAAAGATTGCTGACTGCCGCATTCCTGCGTCTGGACCTCAGTTTGTTGCCGGCTACTCTGCCTTTGGATGCGCAGACCTCCATGGTCCAATCGGTGATCAATGCTGCTGGCACTGGCCCAACGATGAGTGATGGAACTTATAACCCCTATGGGAATAATGTACCATTGACGCTCTATGCTACTGGAATCAGAAACGCTTACGACTTCGTCTGGCATAGCAATGGACAGGCCTACATCGCCGCGAATGGAACTGCCGGAGGCTCTCTGTCTCCTGCCTCCGTCACTGGCACTCGCAGGATAGACGGCACCTTTTATAATGGTCCTGTCGTTCCGGCTATTGGTCCCAACCAGACGCAGAGAGATTTTTTATTCAGGGTAGATCCTGCCAATCCTTTGGGATACTATGGACACCCCAATCCACTCCGTGGAGAATATGTGCTCAACAGAGGCTTTGACGATGAAGCCGATTATGATCCTACCTTGCCAGCGGATGCCAACTACCGTGGGTTTGCTTTCGATTTTGAATTCAACAAATCCCCTAACGGGATCTTAGAATACAAGAGCGCCTCCAACGGTGGGCACCTGCAAGGCGCCATGTTGGTCTGTAGATATAGTGGCGGTAGTGACTTGATTGCGTTGGTTCCAGATGGGCCAAACGGAGACATCTTGACGCACAAGATTGGGATTGCTGGATTTACTGGCTTTCAGGATCCGTTGGATATCACCGAAGATGTCACTACCGGTAACATTTATGTTTCCGATTACGGAACCTCAGAAATTATTCTCCTCAAGCCCGGTGTCGGCTCTCCTGGAGAATTGACTGTCACGCCGGATAAAATTGTCGAAAACACCGCGGTGAATTCCTCCAAAACATTCTCCGTGACTGTAGGGAATATTGGTGGGTCAGCACTAGGCAATGTGCAGCTTGCGTTGAGTGGAGATGATGCCGCAGAATTTTCACTGACAACTTCTACCATCGCAACTCTGGCAGGTGGAGCGAGTAATGCCACCAATGTGGTCTTCTCTCCAACTTCTGCAGGTCCAAAATTTGCGACGCTCACCATTTCAGCGCCAGGAGCTACCACTCAGACGGTAGACCTACGCGGAATTGGGACGAGTGGCGAGCCATCTCTCCAATGGATTTTGGATGCTCACCTTGGAGAAGGGGCCATCACTGTTGGAGATGACAATCCTGCCAACAACATCATCCACAGTTCAGCATATGCAGCTGCCTTGTTGGGAGATGAGATTGCGGCACAAGCTTTCACAAGAGTTGATGGTACGAATCCAGTTACCATTGAAGTGCTGAGTGTATTTGGGCCTACTGCCAGTAACCCAATCACAGCCTTTGGATGGTACGAAACTGGTAATCCGAGCAATAATCAGGAGCTATTTACCATCGGAAATTCTCCTGCTTCCAATGGCCAGACTGTAAACGCCATTGCCAATGGGTCAATGAGCTTCAATCCAAACGCAGCTGTATTTGGGTTCTTCAACAGATGGCCATTCTTTAATAATCGTATCTTATACTCAGAAGACGCCTTCAATACTTTCAGCGGGAATCTTCCGCATCACATTCGGGTATATCCCCTCCCAGGAGAGGCCAATGCATATGTGGTTGCTACTGAGGAACATATCGCAGGATTTGATTTCCAGGATATTGTAGTGATTGTGAGAAATGTGTCACCGTTCGTTTCGACGGGTGCACAGATTGCCATTCAAAACAGAATCCTGGGGGAAGATGATGTTCAGGTGTCCTTCCCTTCTGATGAGGTGATGGTCTTCCACAGAATTAATACTGTGACTACCCACGACTATCACGACAAGAATGTTCTGAGAATTTCTAATCCAGGGATTGCTACGTTGCTGGTATCTAATCTGGTGTTCTCAGATCCTTCAAAATTCATCGTTGAGTCTATCGTTAGCCAAACCGGCGTTTCACTCTCTACCAGTGGCTCGGTTCAGGTGCCAGCAGGAGAATATGTTGATGTGACCATCCAGTATGTCGAAACAGGAGGCACTAAAGGCATTCGATTTGAGACCCTCTCTCTGGTCCATAATGTTTCCGCTGATCCGACTGTCATTCAGCTCAATGCAGCCTACATG
>JANQTF010000299.1 GCA_030731845.1 Bacteroidia bacterium
TACGCGCTTCGACTTTTGGCCGGAAATAGCAAAATCAAGCTAAAAGTTCAGGCGCATCGCGACTGACACCTTTCTTAACCGAACGGCTATGACCCAAAACCCCCAACTCAAAACGCCCAACTCCCATGAAAGAAAGACATTGCCTAGAATGCGGAGAAACCCTTCACGGGCGCATCGACCAGCGCTTTTGCTCCGACCAATGCCGTACCACTTATCACAACCGGCAGAAGGCGCCGCCCAGCGAACTCTTTCGTCAAGTCAACGGCGTCCTGCGCAAAAACTACCGCATCCTCCGCGCCCTCAATCCGACAGACAAAACGCGCATCAGCGGCGATGTTCTCCGCACCAAAGGCTTCAACTTCCACTACTTCACCCACCAACACCGCACCCAGCGCGGCGATGTCTATTATTTTTGCTACGAACAGGGCTATCTGCCCCTCGACGACGACAGCTATGCCCTTGTGACGAACCACAGCTTTCGGACATGAGCATATCTCCCCCCATACATGATACTGCCCTCATGCGCTTCTTCACAATCCTCTTCTTGCCGCATGCCAAGACGAAAGTACCCTGCTACGTCTCGTCGATCCTACTCATCACCGGAGACCAGATCCAATAAATTAGGGAAAATGAGCCAAAAAAAAGCCCATGGCAATACGCCACGGGCTTATGATCAAGGCGCCGGCCCCCTACTCCACCTCCACGGTGATGCTTGTAGAGCAACCATCGCAGAAGGTCACGCCATAGGAGAAGGCGAGGAGGTTGCGATATTTATCGTAGATCGGGCCGCCGGTCATGGATTTTCCGTTGATTTTGAGGGTGTCGCCGTCTGTTTTGATTTTGATGCGTGAGTCGTTTTCATTCATGAGACCATCGCGCACGAGTTGGTTTTTGAATTCCTGATTACGGTTTTCGACCCTTCCGAATCCATGACCAAACCCTTCCTCATTCCTTCCGAATCGATCACGACCCTCGGCCATGACCCTTTGCTGATCAGCCATGGCACGGGAGCGGTCTTCCATGGCGCGAGCCATGTCCTCACTTCTGCGCTCCATTTCTTCTTGTCGGCGCTCCACCTGTTCCTGCTGCTGCTCTACCTGCCGATTGAGCATCTCCTGCTGCCTTTCGATGGCTTCCTGCTGCCGCTCCATGGCGCGCTCGCGCTGATCAGCGGCCTGCTCCATCTGACGCTCCATGAGCTCCAGGTTTCTTTCGAGCACTTCATCCACCATGCCATCAGGCTGATCGGCATAGGCTTCGCCCCAGGCTTCCATCTTCGCTTCCCATTCCTTCATGGCGTCTGAGTTTTCCCAGGCTTGGCCCCAAGCTTCCATTTTTTCGCCCCAGCCTTCCATCTTGGTAGCCCACTCCATCTCCATTTTTTGTCCCCAGGCTTCCATTTCACGCTCATATCTGGCCTGACTCTCTTCGGTCCATTCTGCCGGTGCCACAGGCAGCACTGGCATCGCAGGCATGGCAGGCAATGCTGGCATCGCTGGCATCGCTGGCATCGCTGGCATCGCTGGCATTTGGGGCAGTGCAGGCTTTGGCGAATCCACAAACATCACGAGGGAAAGTGGATTCCAGCGCAAATCAGCCATTCTCTGGAGAAAATAGATTGGACTTTCTGGGGCAGACTCCTCATCACTGGTCCACACCATGTCTTTGACAGGCTCATTCGGCGAGGACTCTTGCTGGGGAATCAGCCCTTGACCATCCTGGCCAATGGTGATTGGCCCAAGCAGCATAGGTTCAGCAGCAAAGTCATCGACCCACTCTTTGGGAGATACCCAGCCGATGATAAAGAAAGCGGCAATAGCCATCCCGGCGGGCAGGAATCGCGGCCAGGAATAGGGAGTTTTTGTGTTTGGCATCATTACTCGTTTAATTCGTTGAAATAAAGGTCCTTCATGTCCTTGCATAGCCAGTGCAGCAGCCGGAATTGGTCCACGGCGGGCTTCAAGCTGGGCCAGCGTTTTGGCATACATCAGCGGATTGCCGCAGAGTTGCACCGCCATATCGTCACAGCAGAGCTCACGTTCATGGCGCACCCGACCCGCGATCCACCAATAGGCCGGGTGAAAAAACCAGAGGGACTCCATGAAGGCGAGAAACACATTCACTACATCATCCCAGCGGCGCAGGTGAGCCAGCTCGTGAGCCAGAATGGCCTCGATTTGGCGGGGATCCATGCCGGAGATCAGCCCGAGGGGCAGCAGAATGGCTGGCCGGAGCGAGCCCACGAGCATCGGGGCGTGCACCTTGGCACTTTCCAGCAGCTCAATGGTTCTGTGCAGGCCCATCTGATCGGCCATCCCCTCCATGCGGGCACGCCATTCTCCGGTAATAGGCTGCGAATACTTCGTTCGAATGCGATTGAGAAACCACTGTCCGCCCATCCATCGGGTGGCGGTGAGCAGGCAGCCGATGCACCACGCCATCCCGATCCAGACGGCATTGTCTTCCAGCACATTCAACAAGGTCTCCCACCAACTTGTGGCGGCTGGCGTAAACGCTGGCATGGGCCACAATCCCACAGGCATCGCCTCCACAACTGGCAAACCTGCCTGGCCGAGCTTGGGCATCATCCAGATAAACGTCCCGATCGACATCAGCGCCCAGGCAGTGAGGGTGCTCACCGAGGCGAGATAGCGCAGTTGGGGCTTTTTTGATCTGCTGAATGCCAGAAAAATTGCCAGGATGGCAGCCAA
>JANQTF010000300.1 GCA_030731845.1 Bacteroidia bacterium
CCATCCTCTTTTTTCACCACAAAGGCGGAAAGGACACAAAGGTTCACTAAGGCTCCGTGTTTTCTCTGTGATTCTCTGTGACCTCAGTGTCTTAGTGGTGATTTCTTTCCTCTCTCAAAAATTCATCAACTCAACCATTTCCCCATCCTCTTTTTTCACCACAAAGGCGGAAAGGACACAAAGGTTCACTAAGGCTCCGTGTTTTCTCTGTGATTCTCTGTGACCTCAGTGTCTTAGTGGTGATTTCTTTCCTCTCTCAAAAATTCATCAACTCAACCATTTCTTCCTCATCCTGCAAATCCTGCAATCCTGAAATCCTGTCAGCCTTTCTCCCTCATTCACCAACTCAACCATTTCCCCAAGCGGTTTCCCGCCGATTTTTTACAAAAAATGTGTCTCATTCCTCCAGAAGATGCTAACTTACTGTTTCCGCATTATCCATACCTTTCCCTATGTCAAAAGCCCTCGGTTGGTGTTACCTCAAGTTCTATAAGTGGCAGATGCTCGGGCCCCGTCCCACGCAGCCCAAGTATGTGCTGGCGATTGCGCCACATACCAGCAATCGCGACTTCTTTCTCGGCCTCGCCATTAGAGCCTATTGGCAGTTGCCGGCCAAGTTCATGGGGAAATCCCAGCTTTTTCGCCCGCCCTACGGCTGGATCTTTCGGGCGCTCGGCGGCTATCCCGTCAATCGCAAGCCCAACCAAAACCACGTAGAGGCAGTAGCGGAAATCTTCGATAATCATGAGGAGTTTGCCATTGGCATCGCGCCCGAAGGCACCAGAAAAGCTGGCAACACCTTCAAAACTGGCTTTTACTACATTGCCAAAGCGGCAAACGTGCCCATCATTCGCGTAGCGCTCGACTATCACACCAAAAGTGTGATTTTCAGCGAGCCTTTCTACCCCACTGACGACGCAGAGCAGGACATCAAGGACATCCGTGACTGGTTCAAGCCCTACAAGGGGTATTTTCCGGAAAAAGGGGTGATCTGATTTTGAGGCTCCTTACAACGACATTCTTGCTGTGATCCAAATATTCCTTCCCGGAGCAGAAATCCTGGAAGAGAAGGTGCGATAATGCTGATCCAGCACATTGTCCACCCCAAGTTGCAGCCGCAAGTATTCGTTCACAGTGTAGGTGCCACCTACATCCCAGCGGCCCCATGCGGCCCAGCCTTCCGGCGTAGCAAATTCGGCGTCTCCCTCTTCGCGCGGGCTATAGCGATCCAATCGCTTCCAGCCTTGGTAGGCCACCCGAGTCATGAGCTGCCACCGTCCCATGCGGTAGCGAATCTCGCCCTGCCCAAACAAGGGCGGAATGTGATCGAGAGGCACGTCGTCACTTAGCTCCTGACCATAGGTCCAGGTGATGCTGTGGCGAAACTGAAGCCCCTCCCACTGCGCTTGCGTGCTGTGCGTGAAGCCATAGATCAGGGCTTCGCTGGCGTTTACATTGGCTTGCACCTTGCTCAGCACCCCGTCATAGAGAATCGAATCTCGGTCATTCACCGAAAAATCCCGGACCACAATGGCATCGCGATAGAGGGTGTACCAGCCCGTAAGCTCCATTTGAAGCATTTTTCCCCATTTTTTCCCGACAGACAGCTCGGTGTTGTAGGTGTATTCTGGTTTGAGACCGGGGTTGGGCACGACCACATTGCCCGGCTGCGAGTCAAATACTTTGGCGATGTCGTCGAGGTTGGGAGCCCGAAAGCCTGTGGAAAACAGCGCTGAAAAGCGCCAATCGTTGCTCATGCGATGCACAAGGCCCAGGTTGCCGCTTAGCGCCTGATTGATTTGAGAAATTTCGCTTTCGGGAAAAGGGAAAAAAGATTGATCGATAAATGTCGATTGCAACGAGTAATGGGTGTAGCGAAGGCCATCGGTCAGGGTCCATCGAGGGGAAATTTCCCAGCGGTGCGTGAGGTAAGCGGCAGCGGACCAAACCTTGGTTCCTCCATCAGGATAGCGAGTGTCGAGGGGGCTGGTTTGCTGGGTTTCGATGTTCTCCGAATAAGCAGAAGATTGGACGCCGTTCCAGAACAGCTCCGCGCCGTAGGCCAGCTCATGCTTGCCCGCTATTTCTTTTCGGGCATCGAGGTTGATGCTCGCAACCGACACAGATTCTTCGCGATGATCGAGCCATGGGTTCTGGTAGCTGCGAGTATGGCGGCTCTCTCCGATATCCTGATAGGCAGTGACCACAGCGAGTTGGTCATAGATCCCCGAGGCGGGAGTGTGAAGCAATCGGTGGGAAATCATGAGCCGCTCCTGCGGCCCATAGTACCACTCAGCGTAGCGAAGGCGGCCATTTCTTGTTTGGGTGAGGCGGTCAAATCGAGGAATGTCGGAGCTTGTGGAATATTGCAGATTGAGGGTGTGGGAGAGATGATCGTTTTGAATGAAATACCACTTCTGAAACAGATCCAGTTGCTCGTAGCCATTGGGAGTCATCACATTGGGGTCATCATTTGCAAGGATCTGATCCACGCCGTTGATGCGGGTCACGAAGCTGTCGCGCTTGCCAAAATCTGGATAATCGGCGGGCCGACGATCTCCCACGCGTAGGTCTCCGAAGCTTCTCCAGGTGATGCTGCTCAGCACGCCCCAACGCTTTCCACCCACGTTCATGTCGTAGTGCAGGCTGCGTTCGCCTTGTGCGCTGCCCACACGGGCATAGGCGTTGAGGTCCACTTTCAGCTTGTCGTTGCTGCTGAGCCTGGGGTTTCGGGTATAGAAATGCATCACCCCACCGAGGGCTTCGCTACCATACATCACCGAGGCGGGACCAAACATCACCTCACTGCGCTCCAGCAAATCCGGATCGATGGTGAGCACATTTTGCAGATGACCGGAGCGATAAATCGCATTGTTCATCCGCACGCCATCCACGACCAACAACACCCGATTGGCCTCGAAGCCACGCAGCACCGGGCTGCCGCCACCAGCCTGACTGCGCTGCACAAACACGCCCGCCTGCTCCAGCAGGTTGGCCGAGCTCGAGGGATTGTTGATCACCACATCGGCTTGCTTAATCACGGAAATCTGAAAAGGGAGGTCGTCTTTGTTTTCCCCAAATTTATTGGCCGTGAACACGATTTCCTCAAAAGAATACAAGCGAGGCTCCAAGAGTACCTGCACATTGGTTTCCGCACCTCCTTCCCAGGCTACCCACTGAGCTTGATACCCAGATAAGGAAAACAGCAGGCGTTGGCCTGGATTGGCCTGGGTCACGAGAGAAAACCGGCCTTCTGCATTGGTCTTTCCGATGGTGAGTGTGTCGGCATCCACTACCTGAATGAGCACTCCGCCAAGCGGCTTCCAGTCAGATACGTCTCGCACAGTCCATGTCACAGACTGTGCTGCCAGACTCAGCGGCATGACTATGCAAAAGACCAATGCCACGAGTGGGAGCAAGCGTTTCAGGTATTTCATCGTTCAGATCTATTATGGCCGTTGCTGTCCGATCCATCCATCGTCGTCTTCGCTGGGGGTGTCACTGCGGCGCAGATTTTCTCCTTCTTTGAAAATATACTCCACCATTTCGATCATAATTCTCGCTCCTTCGCCTTGCCTGTAGATCACCTCACAAATAAAATTGCGGGTACCAATAGGAAAATTGAAGCGGTTGGAGAGGCCATACATGACAAATTTTTCGGCGAAGGCATCTTCAAATAAGGCCCCAAACTCGTGATACTCGGGTCTGTCGTGAAATACCTTTCGCATGATGCTATTGCTCTCATCGATCCAGAACTGTGGATTGTTCTTGATCAGCACCTCGTCGATCACGAGGGTAAGCACTGTGTGGTGGCGCTTGCAGCCATCTTGTGTGATCATGAGCAACCTGTTGCTTCCCAGGCGGGCAAGCTCCATCCTGTTTTCCTGGCTCCATTGGTGGTTAGAGAAATAGGGATTAAAGCGCAGAATGATGGGCGTCAATTCTGCAAGGTTGAGCCGGCAATCGGTTTCCTGGGCTTGTAGGGGAAGCAGCCACAGGTTCGTAATGATGCCAATCAGCACAGGATAAAGGATCTTCATACACGAAGATAAGCAGAAGTGTGCAGAAGGGGCATGCCCCCAAAAGGAAAAAATGAAGGGTTCATTTCTCCATAGAAGGCCTCATGAGGCGTTTGAGATCAGGCGAAATGTCCATTTTGCAGTTGTGAGCATAGTCGTATAGCACCAGGACCGCGAGGTTCTGTGCCTTGATTCGCTGATCGCGATCACTGAAAATGATGGTTTCCAGCGAGAATGTGTGCTGTCCGATATCGGAAATCCGGGTGCCAATGTGCATGAGGTCGGGATGATTGCAAGGCTCGAAGATCGACAGCTCGGTTTTTCCCAGGATCACCCCGGGCTTTTTTCCATCGAAAGTAAGAAGGTCCAACGCTTCCAATAAGGGCACCCTTCCACTCTCCACCCACTGCAAGATCAGGTCGGCGGGCACGTGTTCATGTACATTGGTTTGCCCCCATTGAATCGGGATGCTGAACCAATAGGGATATTGTGATTGTCGTTCTTTCATCGCTGTCCACAAAGTTACCCACCTCCAAAGTGGCTTATCCACAGGTTTTCCACAGGGTTTTCCACACAGATGGCAACCAAGTCTTATCATGGCTCGACTTGAGCAAAAAAAAGTCACCCCAAACACCATTGGGATGACCTGACTTGTGATATGGGGCTTAAACTGCCCTTACAATGGAAACATTTTCAAATCGTATTGGTCTCCTTCGCTGATGAAACCGAGCCAAATCTCGTCTTCATAGAGTTTCAGGATATCCATGTAGAGCAACCGTACCTCAGCAGAAGCTGCATCGAAGTAGGTGAGCTTGATCTGCTCCTTGACCGAAGCCAGCTCCCAGGTACCGGTGAGAATCACCGGTTCGGTAGCTCCTGCGGGCTTCACCGTCCAGGTGAAGGCACCAGACTTGATGAACGTAAAATTAAAAGACTCGTATCGGGCAGTCTCGTCGATGTTGTTGCGAAACACGAATGTCGCAGCCCAATTGTTGGCGATACGCTCTTCTTTGGACCGGAAGCTGATGGTAGGGCCATCGGCATACTTGCGGCAGCTTGTGAAGAGGAGAGGCATGGCCAGCGCGAGGCTCAGCACCATGGCGAGAGGACGGATTGTATTCATAGATAAAAGTCTTGCTCGTACAAATATAATAAACTGTGAAGGGCAAGGTATTATTTTTTCATTTGCTTCTTAACAACGAAATTTCTCGCATGAAGGAGCCCGCGAAAGATACGACCATCCTGAAAAAGCTCTATGCCTACTGTGCCTATCAGGATCGGTGCAGGAAGGAAATAGAGGAAAAGATGAAAGAATGGGAGCTTCCTGAGGAAGAGTGGGAATCGTGGATGGCCCATCTGGAGGCCGAGCGATTTTGGGATGAGGCGCGCTTTGTGAAGAGTTTTGTGCGTGGCAAATTTTTTCACAAACAATGGGGACCCCTCAAAATCCGGCAGGAGCTGCGGCAGCGCGACATCCCCGAGCAGATGATTTCTGCTACGCTGGCCCGCGAAATTCCCCACGAAGAATTTACCCAAACCCTGGAGAAGCTCATCGACAAAAAATGGCGCGAATACCGCGAAACCAATCGTGATAAGCTCATCCGCTTTCTCCTTCAAAAGGGATACAAGTGGGATGAATTTGGGAAAATGCTCCCCCAAGAGCATAAAGAGGATCTTTAGCAGATTCACCGTCTGGCAGAGCTTTTCTCCTCAACGTCCCCTGACCACGATATCCACCCGCCGGTTTTCGTTGTCATTGCCTGGTGTGATGGGATACGCTTCTCCCTTCCCCGACACAGACAGGCGACCTGGATCACGATCAGCTTTTGACTTGCCACCTGGATCAAGAACTGGGTTCATGATTTCCATGACGGCCAAAGCCCGGGTAATGGAATTGATGGCATTCTGGCCATCAGCACCATTATCATCGGTGTGAACCTCAATGTCGATCAGGTAATTAGGGTATTTTTGCAGGATAGCAGCTATTCTTTCCAGAAACCGCCGGTTGGCTTCCGAGACTTGATACACCCCTGATGGAAACACATTGAGCCGAATCACGAGCTCATTATAGCGCAAAATTGCTTTGTATTCTAAGCCAGAAAGCGAATCCTTGAGGCTCTGCTCTATTTGCTGGAAGTTGGCGGCCCGCCTCAGCGCAGCCTGTTGCTCCGCTGGCAAACTGGCATTCACACTTAGCACGGAGTCCAGTTTGCTTTGATTCCCATCAAACTGCTTCAGTAGGATTTCTTGTTGTTGCTTGAGGGTGTCTTGCGCCGCAATCAGCTCGCGATTTTTGGCCTCTAGCATATCGCTTTGCTTACTTTCTCTGATTAGCGAGAGTGTCACAACTGTCCCAATGATGAGAACAAGCACCAACAGGGTCAGGATAAAATATTTATTTCTTCGTTCTGCTTTCTCGGCTTCCAGGGCACGCTGTGTTTCCACTTCTGCCTTTTCTGCACGGGCTTTTGCCAGCTCTCTTTCCTGGGCTTCGCGCTCGGCTTCGAGCTCCCGTTGGCGCTCTAGAATGGCTTCCTGCGCTTCTTGCTGTTTGCGTAGTTCCGACTGCTTAAACACCCGCTCTTCCCGTGCCTGCATCACCGGGTCAAGCAGGGTGTCGTGACTGATTTCGTAGCTAAAGCCACCCATGCTGTTGGGCTCCCGGCGAATGATGCGGGTGTTTTCCAGCTTATAGAGCAATTCATCGCTCACCGCGTTCTTGATGGCCGCGCGGTCCATGCTCACGCGCCTGCCATCGGCGATGAGTTCATCTTCGATGAAGCTTCGCGCCAGGAGGATCTCTTCCTCGCCATCGAGTTTGTTAATCTGCTCATCGTAGTAATGGCGCAGAATATTGCCAAAATCGGCATCAATGTCCGTCACTTCATACTCCACCCCGGCATCTGCCGGCGTCTTGATGATCTTGATACGCCGATCACTTTTCTTCCCGCCCGATTTCACGAAGCTAATCAGGTTCTCCTCGATGTTTCGGCAAAGAATCTGAAGCTGAAATCCCTCTACCCTTCTCGTGTTGTGGCTCGTGAGAAAGTCCAGGATCTTGTCGCGTGCCTGCGCAGAATATCGGAATGTAGGCGACTCAAACGCCCCTGCCATCGCAGCTGGCATTTCTATGGCCTCATCGGCCTGCTCGCGATTCAATGCTTCCAGAATCCTCGAATTCAGCAAAATATCGGGGATATATGGCGACAACCGATCCATGAGGTTGAACTTATCCGAGCGAATGGCCATGAGCATCTTGATCTGCACCGGGGCTTCTAGCCACTCTCGCATGCCGGGCTTGTCGAGCTGCGCTTTCAATTCCGGATTTACCATTTCCTCTCTGCGGAGCACCTTCTTTACCTCCGCAGGCATCACACGGTTGTATAGGTCTGCCAGGTCGTGGCCAATGGCATCCACCTCGTCGTCGGGGTAAGTAAAGAGCTCTTCAAACTGATCGAAGATCAGCAAATAACCCTGTGGCTTTGCCGGAGCGCCTTCCTGCAATTGCCGGGACTTGAGCGCCTGCCAAAGCGAGATATATTTCACTGGCAGATTATCCAGAAAGCTAGGTTCCCGGCTGATATTAGCCTCCACAATGTGCGGGAGATTTTTAGGATCTCTCGGGTTGTAGCTATTGAATCGGAAAGTGAGCGGCGTAAAGGGAAGCACCTTGCGTGAGCTTTGTTCTAGCTGAGGAATCACGCCTGCCTGGATCAGAGAGGTCTTTCCCAGGCCAGATTTTCCATGCATCACAACCAATTCCTCAGTTCGCAAATAGCGAACAAGTTGCTGTATGTCTTGTGTTCTGCCAAAAAATAGGTGTGAATCTGCCTGGCTAAAAGGCTTGACACCCGGATATCGGTAGTTCGAATTCATGAACAGGGGGGATTGAAAAAGAGAATAAACATGACACCGAAGTGCAACTTGCCTGAAAGGGTCACTCTTCTTTCAGGCTTTCGGCGATACCCAAGAGGCCATTCACAATCTGATTCAGCTCGATCTCTGCATCGTCATGCTTCACGGTTCCTTTGGTTTGGCTACTTACCAGGCCATTGTATCGGCGCGACATCATCACCACTTGTGTGAAGAGATCATTGTCTCCTTTGTCCATCGCTTGCTTATCGAGCATATCGATCGCCTCATCTACTTTGCTCTGCTTGATGTAGGCAACCACTCTGTCGTAGAGGCTTTGTGGAGCTGCTCCAGCCGAGCTTCCTCCTTCACGAAGGAGGTTTTCTTTCTCACATCGGATGTAGAGCTGTGTGATAAATTCCGACACATCATCTTCTACAAAATCTACTTTGAATTTCTGCTGAAAAAACAAGCGGGTATCTGGCGTGAGACGGGCTTGGTTCCAGGGGTGAGCATAGGAAACCTCCTTGCGATGCGACTCAAAGAGGCGCAGCAGGATTTTGATATACCAGCTTTCGAAGTCGAAGCCGAGGAGCACAAAATTGTAGGCCGAAATCATTTTCTCTTTCACCTGAAGCGGAAGCCGCTTGGTGCTGAGAATCGCGAAGAGAAAGTCGAAGAGATTGTCATGGGTGAGCACCATGGAGTCGTCGTCGTCCATCGATCCAAACAAGTTCAGGATCATTGGATTTTCGCTGCTCGGCACGCCTGCAAACTCGGGATTTTCCTTGTAGTTGTAGTAGGCAAACTGGCAAGGCAATGCCTGAGATTCGAACGCGGCTTTGAGCAGATGATCTGGCGAGAGAGACATGTAAAAGTGAAAAGGAATCCGCGCCATTTGTCCAAACATCGGGTGAGGAGCCTCTTCTTGAAAAGCTTCCTTCACATGGTCGGAGAGCAATTTTCTCCAGCCACGCTTTTGTGTGATGGCATCACCGAGGTAAAACAGTTTTTCTTGTTCTCTGGGCACCTCCGTCTCTACTTCTTTAGAGAGCAAGGTTGTGAGCTTGTCATGAAGCGAATTGCCTTTCTCGTCCAGGATTGCACCTGGACCTAGCACGATGATACATTCTTCGCGCTCAATCGAGGCGATAATTTCATTCCAATCATCCTCGGTCATGGTGCGAGGATTCATGTTCTGGGTTGAAGCCATGATTCTAAATGGGGGGTTATGAAAAAGGAACAGAAGGGAGGACAAGGACGAATAGGCTTGATCAATAAGATCAAGCACTATATAACAACGATTTTCGTACCAAACTTCCTTCTCAGGGGCAATACTTCATGAATATAGACATAAATCTACAGATGGAAACCCTGAGCCAACCCAAACGTACACTTCACCGTTACAAAGGATGACTGTAACTCTTTTAGATATACTGTCAGCAGCCTCACCAGCCATTGCTCTTGACTATTAAACGCCCATCGTTTTTCCCTAGCCCGGAAAAGCTGTAGCCAACCATAAAAAAGCCAACTCCATGAGTTGGTTTTTTTATGTGTCTATTCGACACCGTCATAGATCCGCAGGTTGTGACCTGACTGCTAGCTCAAGCTGTTTTTTATCCCCATAAATCAGGCCTTCATTTTCTCAGGCACTGGCATCACGGTCCCACAGCTGCTGCAGGTTCTGAGGTCTTCCGATGCATAAAAGTTTTGAATCGCGGCTTTTAGCTGAGTTTCAATGTTTTCCAGGACAAAATATTGATCGTGAAGCTTGTTGTTGCAGTTTCTGCAAAACCAGAGCAGGCCGTCCTTCATGCCTTCATCGCGGTTGCGCTCTATCACCAGGCCAATGGATCCGGCGCTTCGCTGTGGAGAGTGTGGCACCTTTGCTGGCAACAGAAATATCTCCCCTTCTTTAATCAGTATCGACACGGGTTTTCCATCTTCCTGAATCTTGAGGGTCATGTCCCCTTCCAGCATGTAGAAAAATTCCTCTGTCTCATTGTAGTGGTAATCGTCTCGCTGATTGGGCCCACCTACCACCATGATGATGAAGTTGTCGGTGCCTTGATACACCACTTTGTTGCCGACAGGCGGCTTGAGCAGATGGCGATGCTCTTCAATCCACTTATGAATATTGAGGACAGGATATGCAGGCATGAGGGAATGATTTGCGGGTAAAATTGCGTGAATGAATCCATAAATTAGGCAGAGTGATCGGCAGATGCAATTTTTCTCTAGATCCCCCTTTCTCGATGAGCAAATGCTGCCTTGCCTGCACACATTTCTTCCCTCTGACTATGTTGACCTACGACACAGAACGAGGATTCTGAAGCCAGATCGCCCTCATTGCCGCCAAATGGCTCAGCATCACAATCGGCACTATGACCGATGGAAGCCAGGTGTAGGGAAAATCAATAAGCGCAAAGTGCTCAACCTCTTGTCCAAATTGCTGAAAGGGAGAAGGCGCTGACAAAATACCCCGCACCACAATATTCAGCAGCAGCCCAAGGCAGAGAATATTCCACAAAAACAACCAGGACCGACCGATGCGCCGATCTGCATAAAAGCTGAGTTGAACCATCACGGGCGCAGAGAGCCCTGCAAGAATATCAAGATTTCCGCCTTCCACACTCATCAGTTCCGGAATCCTGCCTTTTACATAGAGATACCAGAGAACAAACTCCACAGGCACCCTCACCACATGGACCCAGGTAAGGGCCTGAAGATTCCATTTGTCCATCCATGCCCTCCCGGCAGGAAGCGCAAAGAGCAGGAAAATTGCCAGAAGCGGAGGGCCAGGCATCCACACAAATCGGGGAGGCATGGCCCCATCTACCGCATAAAATTCACTGTGCCCCAACCATGCCTGCAACGCCGCCCAGGCAAGAAATCCCAACAGCAACCAAAGAGGGCGGGCACTGGCCCGGTATAGCTGCCATACAGAAAAACCTGCGGCTCCTATAAAAAGTAGGTCGATAAGGGTATCAAACATGGAGTTGCTGCTCAGGGCTTCTAAGTATTCCTAATGTCGGAATATTATTTCCCACTCACAATGCTTCCCATTGCTTTTTTATCCTCATCTTTTTCCTATTCGTTCGGTTCCTTTGAAGGCGCAAAGTCGCCCAGGGCATGGTGGTGACGAAGGTATCCTTCCAACGTGTTTCTTAGGAGAATGGAAACTGTCATGGGCCCTACGCCGCCAGGCACTGGCGTGATAAAGCTGGCTTTTTGTGATACTTCATCGAATGCGACATCGCCCACAAGCCGAAAACCTGCCTTCCGGGTGGGATCTTCTACCCGATTGATCCCCACATCGATCACCACAGCGCCTTCTTTGATCATATCTGCGGTGATGAGGTTGGGCTTGCCTACGGCCACAATCACAATATCGGCCAGAGGACAGAGTTGCCGGAGCATTTCTGGCGGGGTGAATTTGTGGCAAAGCGTCACGGTAGCTTCGCCAGGCTGTCCTCCTCTCGACATCATGATGGAGGTAGGACGCCCCACAATGCGACTGCGGCCTACCACCACACAATGTTTTCCTTTGGTGGGGATGTTGTAGCGATCAAGCAACTCGAGAATACCCGAAGGCGTGGCAGGCATGAGGCAGGGAAAATTCAGCGTCATCAGCCCCACATTCACCGGGTGAAATCCATCTACATCCTTGCTAGGCAGAATGGTCTGGGTCACACGCTGTGGGGTGATGTGATCAGGCAGTGGCATCTGCACAATGATCCCATCCACATCGGGGTCATCGTTGAATCGGCGCACCTGATGGAGGAGTTCCTCCTCCGTGATGGAAGCCGGCAAGCGCTTGAGCGTGGAGCTAAAGCCCACATATTCACAGGACTGGAGTTTGCCCTTGACATAGGTTCTGGAGGCAGGATCATCGCCAACCAGAATCACGGCGAGGTGAGGCGGACGTTTACCTGAATCGAGGAGCCTTTGCACCTCTCGCCTAAGTTCGTCCTTGATGGTGAGAGAGACCATTTTGCCGTCTAGGAGCTCCATAATGATGTGATCTGTTTTGCCCGCAAAGATACAAGAACTTTTTACCAGCCACCACCACGGATTCAGAAATCAATGGAATGGCTGTTTAGGGGCGCAGCAACTCATAGAGTACATCGAGCTTAGGGCTCAGGATGATCTCGGTGCGCCGATTTTTGCTGCGGCCTTCGGGGGTATCATTGGCAGCGATGGGAAAAAATTCGCCTCTACCAGAAGCGGTGATCCGCTCAGCAGGGACCCCTTTTTTCATCAAAATACGAGAAACCGCAGTCGCACGAATGACGCTCAGGTCCCAGTTGTCATCAAATCGGGCGGTTTTGATCGGAATATTGTCGGTGTGCCCTTCGATCATGACCGAGATATCTGGTTTCTTGGCCAGCACTGCTGCCAATTGCTCCAGGGCAGTCACACCTTTGGGATCCACCGCAGCACTCCCGGATTTGAACAGCAGTTTTTCAGCCATAGACACATAGATTTTGCCGTTTCTATTTTCTACGGTGAGCTCTTCGGCACTAAAGTTCACGAGGGCTTCTTCGATAGAGGCACGCAGGTTGTCGGTCGCCTCTTTTTGGCGATCGATTTGGTCGTTGAGTTCGTTGATCTTTTGAGTCTGGGTAGCGAGAAGCGCTTCTTTCTCTGCAAGCTCTTTCAACTTTTGAGTGAGGAGGGTTTGTGCGCGATCTATTTCAAGCTGCTTTTGCTGGAGTTCGGCAGATAGTTGCTGCTGATTGGAGCTGCTCGTTCGCTGAAGCGTAGCTTTCTCCTGGCTGATCTTTCTGATCTGAGTCCCAAGTTGGGCTGTGTCGGAAGTGAGGGTCGCTACCTGGGCTTTGAAACCCGCAAGCTGCGATTCCAATCCCGTGATAGAGGTATTTCTGGCTTTCACCATTTGCTCAGTAGCCGCCAACTGGCTTTGACTGAGCTTGTATTTTTTAGAGGAAACACAGGAAGACACTAGCAAAGATGCCAAGATTATAAGAGCAAAAATTCTAAGATTCATGAGGAAAGGTGTTTGTTGAGTGTTGGAAAAATGATCTGTCTGCTCGTGCTTAGTCGAGTGAGACCATCTCAAAAGTACCTTGATTTTCACAGACATTGCTGCACCCTTGACGGGCAGCTTCGCCCAAGAAAAAAAATTACCCCGAATCGGGCGTTTCTGCCGATCAAGCAGGAAAAATAAGGGAAACAGGGCAGCCCTGATTTCCTGCAATCCAGCGCTAGTGGCTGCATTTTCACAAAGGGAAAACCCCCTCGCGACGACCTGACAAAAAATGCACGAGCCATTAGTGACCTGATAACTTGTTTCTCTTCTCACTATTGGATTTTCCAAAAAAAATTGCGCATTTAGCGCATGAACCTATTTTCTCACACCAACAACTGCTAACATCATGCTGAAAGAATTTAAATCATTTGTCATGAAGGGAAACATCCTTGATCTGGCCGTAGCCGTGATCATTGGAGGTGCCTTTGGAAAAATCGTGTCATCGTTTGTGAATGACATTCTCATGCCGCCAATCGGAATGGCGCTCGGTGGAGTCAACTTTACCGACCTTGTCGTTACCCTCAAAGAAGCTGTTATGGACGCCGCTGGAGAAGTGACCGCCCCTGCTGTCACCATGAACGTTGGGATTTTTGTTCAGGCGATCATCGACTTCCTGATTGTGGCATTCGTCATCTTCATGGTTGTCAAAGCCTATAACAACACCCAGAAGAAAGAAGAGGAAGCTCCGGCTGCTCCTTCCAATGAGGAAGTACTTCTGGCCGAAATTCGCGACCTGCTCAAGAAGTAATCTCAACGGTGACGCACTCTGTGCGCAACAAACATCTAATTGCGGTTTTCACAAGAGATACCTCTCGTGAAAACCGCTTTTTTATGCTTCCATCCTACTTCCTTGGTACCATCAAGGCATCAATTGACTCTCTTTCTTCGTTATAGATTCGAAAAAATGATCTGGAGGAATAAACGATTGGTCCGTAACTTCGTCTATTGAGTATCTTGAGAGCTGCGGTTCACTAAAATGTCCGTCGCAGGCAGTATCTGATGCCTCCTCAAAAAGCTTTTGTGCCCTCATCCCTAAGGTTGTACCATTTATGGAGTTGACCCTGATTCGCCGCTGTGCCCTTCTGGTTTTACCTATGCTGCTCGTAGCATGTCGCCCTGATCCTGTTACGCCGGATCTTTATGAGGTGCCCGCCATCATTCAGCCCTATGTGGATGCATTTGAGATGGAAGCTGCCAAGCGCGGCATTGAACTCGATATTTCCAACCTTCAGGTGGAGTTTACCACCGACCTCGACGACGGCAAAGGCAATGAAGCCGCCGGACTCTGTCACTTCCAAAGTGCCAGCAATCCTACACCCCGCATCGAGCTCGACACCACGTCTTTCAACTGGCAAAACAACCTCTACCACCGCGAGATCCTCGTCTTCCACGAGTTGGGCCACTGCATCCTCAATCGCCTGCATCGCGACAATGAGCTTCCCAATGGCAACATAGCCTCCATCATGCGTAGCACCGGAGAGCAGGTCTATGGAGGCATTCTTAACGGCTTCAAGCGCGATTATTATATCGACGAATTATTCGACGAAAACACCCCTGCACCAGATTGGGCCACCAATCAGCCAGCCTATAATTCTGCGAGCTATGGCGCAAACATCTTTATCGATGAATTTGTGGATAACCGCAATAGCTGGCCTTTGGGCAACAGCACCAACAGCCGTACGGCCATTCAAGGCGGCGATTTTATTTTTGAATCGAAGTCTGAGACAAGCGCATTTTTCCTCACCAAAAATGTGCTCATCGACACCGACAAAGATTTCGAAATCGAAGCACGCATTAAACTCGCGAGTGGGGAGCGTCCGGCCTTACTCCAATGGGGTGGCAACGACGGCAGCGATTTGTACTTCTTCGGATTTTCTCGTGACAGCTCAATTCTAGCAGGCAATTGGCAGGAAGGTCTTGTGCTAGGCCAGCAAAGTCCACGCGTGAAAGCAGATGATTACAATGTACTCACCATCCGAAAAACCGGAACCTTCTACCACATCTATCTCAACGGTGAGTATCAGGAAATTTTTGAATTTGAGCCATTCTTTGGCAACAAGATCGCTTTCTACATCGGGCAGCAATCTACCATGCAGGTAGATTATCTCCGAATCAGAGAGCTGTTGTAGGGCTCAATCCCAGACACATTCGCACAAGACACGCCGCTTTTCGATGGGGAGCGGTGGTGGTAAGGGAGCTTCGTAGCCACGCGAGATGTCTTTATATTCTTCGCGGATAAATCGCTTCCGCTTGATGCCAAACTCTTGCTCCATGTAGGCCACCATATATGACAAGCGCTCTTCCAAGAGAAGGCGAGACGCCACATCATCTGGACCGGGTGGCACATCGGGCATGAGCTTCACCTCCATTCGCTTGTATTTTTTCATCAAATAAGCGAGGTAGCGCAGCTCCTGTTCATAGCCAGATTCGAGCTGCATCGTGCCCGACACAAAGTAAATAATCGGCAATTCGCAGGACCGGCTATCCGGGGTACGCTTCACACCAAAAATTTCTGGAATTCCCTGACCATACGTATTGGTTGTGGGACTCGCACAAAGGGGCAGTGCGATCAGGAGGATTTTGAGCAAGGGGATCATGTTCCTGTAGGCGTTTGGGGGTAATCAAACGAGTGCCGGGGGTATCGGCATCACGAGATAAACGAATATCGAAAACCTTTTGGTATGAAAACAGCCCCACAATCAATAGAAGTGCATGATGAAGAATAAATGTAGAAAAAAGTGATCAAAAATGCTATTTATATTAGCAAAACCATTATTTTTGGAGAAAGCGAGTCACATGCGTATTCCTCCCCAAACATCGGATATCTTCACTTTCCTCAGCAAGGGCCATTTCATTAGCCTCAATAGCAAAGACCCCATGCAGACGCACCTCTACGAGGTCATCAGCAGCCATGAGGGCTCCTTGAGAGATTACTTCGCCGTCATCGACCTTCATCTCCATCGCGGCAATGGCTACTATTATTTTTCTCGGCCAGAACGGGGCGAGAGCCTGGAAGAGCGCATGGAAAAAGTCATGCGTCAACTCGACCTGCTCAGCTTTTTGCTTGCCTACAACCCTCGATTTGGTCCAGGCCTCGGTTTTAGCGCAAAAGAAGTATGGGAACAATGCCAACGAAAACCCGATCTCATGAAGCGCCTCGACAAGCTGAGCCTCCGCCCTGCAGGGGCATCCTCCGAAGAAAAACTTCGTCAGGTTCTTCGCCTCCTAGAAAAAGACACCTTCCTCGAAGCTGATACCGATGGCCACTACCGTGTCCTTTCGGCATTCGATTACCTTCTACAACTCATCGACCGAATTGAACTCAGATATGATCAGCAATACAGCCTATCCTGAATCTGCCTCAATCCCCTTGAAACTACTTAGCGCCACGCTCTTAGGGTTTGGTGCTCCGGTTACCTACGACCTCGATGATTCCCTCTTTCTCTCTGGCCCGGCAGGACAGGGCAAGGAGAAGTTACTCGCCCTCCTCACTCATTGGTATCTTCCTCAATCAGAGCCCTTCCTCGACACAGAAGACCAGACTCCTTATCTCCTATATCAATGGAGCAAAGCAGGGAAGGCTCTCTGCTCTGTGCATAGCGTAGCCAAAGGAGAATGCGTGGCTTTCCTCATCGAAGGCAGCATCGAATCGAGCTGGGGGAAAGGGGAAATCCTTCCGCCTCTTGCCGAGTGGATAGAGGCTTTGCAGGCAGAGGGGCGGCGCACGAGTCCCATCATGTGGGGCGAGCAGGAGTGGCTGTCATGGCTCAATGGAAGCAGCGCCACAAAACCCAAACGCAATACGCCTGAGTTCCTTCTTTCTCCGCACATTCATCCCCACATCTTGCAGGCACTCAGATATCGGCCCGAACCTACTCCCTTTGCCTGGCAAGCCTATTTGTCTGCTACTGTCAGAAGGCAAATAGACCTGGGAGAAGATGTGCATAAACGTTTGTTAGCCTATCGACAACACAGGGTCGAGCTCCTCCGTGACGAAGAAGCAGCCATCTCCTTGCCACAGCTCAGGCAGTGGCAGAGCACCGCCAAAAGCCTTCATCAAGAGAAGGCATTCTTAATGTCTCAGTGCCCAGCCATTTACCAACAACATCTCCAGGAAGGCGAAATAGCCCGGCAAAATCATCAGGCTCAGAAAGCTCTTCTCCCCCTTCACGAAAAACTCGACAGCCTCTCCCTCAGACTGGGTTGGCTGGAGTGGCAGATCCAGGAGTCACAAGCCGGGACCGATCAGCCAACAGGAGCGGGATCAGAGCCAGCCCTGTGGTGGCAGGCCCGCAAGCTCATCGAAGCGGAGCTTCGCAGCGCCCAGGCAGCACAGCTCAAAACGCTTCATCTGCTATCTCAGCCCTTTGATGATGCGGCATCTGAAGAGGAATCGAGCATCATTTTCCGGGTGAGGCAATTGGAAAAAGAATTGCCGGGAAAATTCGCTGCCTTGGAAAAATCACGCCTCCAACTCGATTGGATCCGAAAGGAAAAAGAAGCGGAGGCAGCAAGAATAGAGGCAACTCAACAGAAAGAACACTCAAGCCTAAAAGAGCTAAAAGAAGAATTAGAGGCAAAATTAAAAGACTTGACCGCCGAGGCCCGCCGGCCTCAAAACACGCTGCGCCATTGGCTGGACAAGAATTACCCAGACTGGAAGCAAGGACCGGGAAAAGTCCTCGCGCCTGAATTGCTAGCTAGCCGAGGCATGTTTCCCAGTATTGATCGAATCAACGACCTCTTCTTTGGTGTTCGGCTCAATCTTGATGACCTCCCTGAGCCCGAGGCCATGTCTGCGGATCTGTTACCAGACCTCGAGGAGCAAGTGGCAGAGACCCAGAAGCTATTGTCAGAGTTTCAGATCCGGTGTCAGCATGAAGAAAAATTGCTACAGGCACGGTATCGACAGCGCACCCGCCCTGTGCAGAAAGACATACAGCAAGCAGAATATGAGCTGCAACAACATGAGCGCGAGCTCGGCCAACTACGGCAGCGCCACAAAGACCTTCGCCACCATCGGCGACAAACATGGGAACAAACCCGATTCCTCTTGCAATATGATCTTAACTCACAGGACAAAGAGCTTGCAGCACTTCAGGAGCAACTCCACGATCTCGATCTGCAATGGCAAGCCTGGCTCAATCAGGAGAATCCTACCTTGCTTTCCAGCGCCAAGCTTAGTTCTCTTCTTAGTAGCTGGAAAAAAGAGAAAAAGCAGTTGTTGACCGCATTGGCCGAGGCTGAAAAAGCGCAAGAACTAGCGCGCGTGCATGCCAGCGAGGTACTTGACCGCTGGCAACACCATGATCAGCTCCTGGAGAGCTGGATCAAGGCCAAGGTAATGCCCCGCCCAGCCCCGCAATCGACGGCTGTCTCAGCGCTTGATACTGCAACCTGGATCAAGCGGTTTCGTCTGTGGGAATTGGAATCTGCTGCATCTAGGCGGGAAGGAGAAGCCTGGCAGGGGCGATTTCCATGGCTCGCCATATTTGATTCGGAAGAGGAAGACCCCCTTGAATCCCTCGAATCAGCGGCCATCGCGGCCCGCAAAGCAACGCTAGCCCAGGCATGGTTTCCCCAGCTCAAGGTCATCGCAGCAGAATCCCATGCCATCCTGAGCTTGGCACAAGACATAGAGCGACACTGGCAAGCCTGGGCAAAGTTGTGGGAGCAGATTGCCCAGAATAGTCCATGGAAGTCATTTGCTCCTTCATTTTCTGTAATGAACACATCGATGATTCGAGCACTCGAGGCCATTCGCGACCTTTGTCACAACCATCAGCATGCCGTGGCAGGTCCCAGCCTTTTCAACCATCAGGATCCACAACAAACTCTGGTTCAAACCCTTCATTTGCTCGATAATCTCTGGGAAGCAAACCAACATTGGCAACACCAGGCCATGAGCCTCGATCTGCCTGGAGCCGGGGCACATGGACTTTCGACCCCAAACACCGAAACTTCAGCCATCAATATTGCCTATCACACTAGCTACTTGATGACCATGGGCCACTCCCTGCCCGGGCCAGTGATGCTTGCAGCAGCAGATGAAATGCCCATCGATGTAGTTTCGGAAATCTCCTCCTTCGCTGCCTGCCTGCTTAGCTCACAGTGGCCCCTTCCTGTTTCGGGGCGGCACTTTTGGGTCACAAATACAGACAAAGAGAAGACATGGGAGGCATTGCCGTTCGCGATCGGCAATGAGGGATAAATCAGAGGCGTCAAATTTTGTATCTTTGACACCTACTCTATCAACAATACCAGCTCATGGCATCCGGTATCCGCATTTGGTGGCGAAAACAACAGTTGTCAAGAACCCTTGGCAGCTGCGACGAAGCTGGCTTGATCAGGGCAGTAGAAATAGGGAATGCCGCGGCGATTTCCTCCCTGTTGGAGTTGGGAGTTTCGGCAGATGCGAGGGATGAAAAAGGTCGTCCGGCTCTGTGTGTAGCCGTGCGTCAGGGCGACACTGTAACCACTGCTCATTTGCTGAAACTTGGAGCTAATCTGGCCCTCACTGATCAGGAAGGCAGGACGGCCATCATGGAAGCGGTCATTCACGGCGATAAATATCTCCTTCAGCATTTGCTGGAGTACCATCCTGATATTAACAAGCGCAATGCACTTGGGGAAACAGCCCTGCTGATCGCAGTGAAAGAGGGAAATACAACGCTGGGACGGATGCTTCTATCCGCTGGGGCAGAGGCAGATCTGGCCGACCGCAACGGAATCACGCCCCTGATGGCGGCGGTAGAAGACGCAAAAGTGGCCCTCGTGAAAAGCTTGCTCGAAGCAGGCGCCAATCCCGAGCAGCGAGATCTGGCCGGGCGAAATACCCTCGACAGACCGAGTCTGTCTCCCCGCATTCAGAAAATGCTGCAAGAAGCAAGCAGCCCCTCGCCAGGTAAGTCGGCTGGCACGGAGCCCATGCTGCCAGACCTCTTACATCGATGGCTTGGCTCGGCTACCCAATTACTGGGAACCGAACATGCTGCCCTCGATGTCACAAACAAAGGGCAAGAACTCATCCAATTATTAGGAAGCACATTTAGGCTAACAGACCTGGAGCGCTCCGAGGAATGGCTCCAAGGCGGAGCCGGGATGCTCGTGCTGCTTATGCAGGAGGTGCAGCGAGGACTCAGCCAACTTTCGCTTTCGACAAAAGAAGAAGAAGCCGCCGAAAGCTGGAAAAAGCTCGAACAATTGGTGCGGGGCATGGCCTCAGGGCTCACAGCACCTCAGGCAAATATTTCATCGGGGCCTGAGCAGCACATTCACTTTCACCTTCCACCGATCAATCCGGAGGGCGCCCTGCCACCCGACAAAGCCCTGAATGAAGCAATCACTTCAGGTGCAGCGCGTGCCGCCAGGATCCTTTCCGAGATGCGTACGGGAGAATCCACCGGAGAGCTCAGCATTCACCTCAATGAAGAAGAATCGCCCGTGATCCTGAAGCCCTCAGCCGAAGATCCGCATTCCCCCTCTCAGGCATAAAAAGCCGCTTGATCAAGCCTCCCGAACCAGGTATTTATCAAAAATTTCACCCAATTCGCTCTTTTTGTCCTCTTTATAAATCTCAGCATGAAAGCCATGGAGGTGCGTGAGCAAGGGAAGCAACTGCGCCAATTCGGCAGGTCCAAGGTTACCCGCTACGATCTTAGAGACCTTCTCCATGTTCACCATCGCATGATCCACCACTTCGAGACCTTGCTCGGTGATGGCCACCTGTTTGGACCGGCCATCATTAGGGTCCGAAAAAGTAGCGATGAAGCCCTGCTTGCTCAGTCTTTTGAGGATCTCGATCCCAGAAGTGATCTCCAACATGTGCTGATTGGTGAGCTCTGATTTGGTCATGCTTCCCTGATATTTGAGGGTAAGCAAAAAGGTGAAGTCATCCAGCGTAGAAAGCGGACTCCCTTCAAGCGCCTTTTTGGTGTAGTGCTTGGCATACCGAAACAAGAAAGTAAGCAATATCGTGAGGATATTGTCGGGCGTCATGCCGCTTTTTTCTTCCTTCGAACTAATAATTTCTGCCGAAGGCTCTGAAAATAACAGGTCCTGTTCCAGTTTATTTCGCTCAAGAAGCCAGTGAATAAAGCCGGGAAGGTGAACCTCATTGGCCGCTGCCTTTCCATCAAACTCAGCTACTAACTCCATTAACTGCTTCAACAAGGGCAATGCTCGCTGCATATTTATTCGTTTTCGTAACAGTTTACCAAAAATTTACCTCAATAACGAAACAAATTCAACCGGAATATGTTCAGCAATGGACCCAAGACATTCATCAACCTTCTTCCTTATATAATTGTTTGATAAACATGCGCGAGCTATTTCGACCCTTTTTGATCTTATCAGCCATGCTGATCCTGGCCAATCTACTCCAGGCGCAAACCGGCACCGTGAGTGGCAGGGTGTATGACGAAAACAGCAATGCACCGCTCGAATTTGCAGCTGTTCAGCTGGTGGGGACGAACCTTGGTGCGTTTACAGATAGTCTTGGTCGATTTGCTATCACCCAGATTCCGCCCGGGCTTTATGATGTGCAAGCGAGCTATGGTGGCTACGAGAACCTTGTCGCGTATGAAGTTCAGGTGAGCAACAGCAAGCCCTATGTGTTAGAGCTTGGCATGAGGGAATCCACCATCACCACCGATTCGGTGGACATAGTTGCTACGCCATTCAAGCGAATTGAGGAGTCGCCCTTGTCACTGCGCACCATTAGCACCAGTGAAATCAAGCGTAATCCTGGCGGAAACCGCGACATCTCCCGGGTGATTCAGTCCTTGCCGGGGGTGGCAAGCACGCCGAGCTTTAGGAATGACATTCTCATCCGCGGGGGGAGCCCCAACGAAAATAGATTTTATATAGACGGCATTGAGGTGCCCAACATCAATCACTTTGCTACGCAGGGCGCAAGTGGTGGCCCTGTAGGCTTGATCAATGTGGATTTTATCGGCGAGGTTGATTTTTACTCTGGCGCTTTTCCCGCCAATCGTGGCAATGCACTCAGCTCTGTGTTTGAGTTTCGGCAGCGTGAGGCGCGCAACGATCGCCTTGGCTTCACTGCCACCGTGGGCCCAAGCGACCTGGCCCTGACGGTGGAAGGCCCCACGGGCGAAAATTCTTCCTTCCTGTTTTCTGTGCGCAGATCGTATCTGGAGTTGTTGTTCAAAGCACTGGCGTTGCCATTTCTCCCAGCCTATAATGACTATCAGTACAAGCACAAAATCCGTCTGGGGCAG
Source organism: Bacteroidia bacterium (assembly GCA_030731845.1). Taxonomy (GTDB): domain Bacteria; phylum Bacteroidota; class Bacteroidia; order J057; family J057; genus JANQTF01. Next base: position 22,167 of record JANQTF010000300.1, read on the forward strand.
CGCCACGAGATCAACATCATCAGCCTGGGAGCACTCGATGATTTTTCGCTCAACCTGGGGGCAGATAGCACTGCTGAGCAGCGATACATTCTCAATTACCTTCCTGTGCAGACCCAATGGAATTACACCATCGGAGCGACCTACAAGTATTTTGGCGATCGAGGCTTCTGGACGGTGGTGGCATCGCGCAACATGCTCAACAACCGCACCTTCAAGTATCCCAACAATGATGAGAACCTCAGCCCTACCCTCGATTATATTTCTCAGGAAATCGAGAACAAAGCTCGGATAGAATATACTGCCCGCAAAAACGGCTGGAAGCTGAATGCCGGGGTGAATTACGAATTTGCCAAATACACCAACGACACCTATCAGGTATTACCCTTTGGGGTGGTAGATTTCGAGTCAAGCCTCGATTTTCATAAGTATGGCGCTTTTGCGCAAGTGAGCAAATCCTTGCTCAAGGATCGCCTGACCCTCTCTCTTGGCACCCGGATGGACGGCAATAGCTATTCGGAGGAAATGCAGAAGCTATGGAAACAATTTTCTCCAAGATTCTCAGCTTCCTATGCCATCACGCCCAAGCTCAGCGCCAATTTCAACACCGGCATTTTCTATCAGCTTCCTCCCTACACTGTGCTGGGATATCGCGACACAGACACCGATGAATTGGTGAACAAAAACGTAAGCTACATCCGCAATCGTCACGTGGTGGCTGGATTTGCCTACGATGCCCCCAACAATGCCCGTATCTCGATCGAAGGGTATTACAAAACCTACGAAAACTACCCACTCCTGCTGCGCGATTCCATTTCGCTGGCCAATATCGGCGGAGACTTTGGCGTAGTGGGAAACGAGGCAGTGGCCTCTATCAATGAGGGCCGCACCTATGGCATGGAGATCCTGGTTCAACAGCGCTTCTACAAGGGCTTCTATGGCATTCTCGCCTATACCCTCGGCTGGAGTGAGTTTCAGGACAAAAACGGCGTTTTTGTGCCTTCATCCTGGGACAGTCGCCACATCGTGGCGCTCACAGCAGGCAAAAAATTCAAAGGAGACTGGGAACTCGGTGCCAAATGGCGATTTACGACTGGCTCGCCATTTACCCCCAATGATCAGCTCCGCTCCAGCCTGCGAAGCAACTGGGATGTATCAGGCCTTGCTGTACCCGATTTCAATCTCCTCAATACGCAGCGACTCAACGATTTCCATCAACTCGATCTGCGAATTGATAAAAAATGGTTTTTCCGAAACTGGAGCTTTAACCTCTTTCTCGATGTGCAAAATGTGTACTTCAACACCCTCCAAGGCCAGCCATTTGTGGATGTCGTGAGAGATGACAACCTGCAACCTGTGGTCGATCCCAACGACCCAAGTCGTTATCAAACATATTTGCTCGATAATCAGTTTGGAATCGTGCAGCCTACCTTAGGCATCATTGTCACATACTAGGGCGATGCAGAGATCCAATCATGCGAAATACAGCACAACGTGTGCAGCTTTGGCAGATATTCCGCATTCGTTGAGATTCTGAATTGTCAACGGCAAAAAAATCAGCTATTTTCACCCCATCATCTCACTGCCAAGTAAGAAAAGGCCTATCCTGTATGGGAGACTGGAGAACATATCAAAAAAACCTGCTGCCTGACATCCCCAATTTCCACAAAATTGAGGTGTATGAAAAGGAAGGAAAAGGGTATCAGGCACTTCGTGCCGTGTTGACCGACCCCAAATGGGATCGCAAGACTGTAGTCAACGAAGTGAAAGACGCCAACATTCGTGGCCGAGGAGGCGCTGGTTTCAACGCTGGCCTGAAATGGTCATTTATGCCTCCAAAGCAGGAAGGCCTGCCGCGCTACCTCGCCTGCAATGGCGATGAGTCGGAGCCAGGCACTTGCAAAGACCGTCGATTATTTGAGTATAATCCACACACCATCATCGAAGGCGCCATCATTGCCTGCTACGCGATGGAAATGGATGCTGCCTATATCTACATCCGCGGAGAATACGCCGACTGGATCGACATCATGCAGAATGCCCTCGATGAGGCTTATGCAAAAGGATATGCCGGCAAAAACATCATGGGTTCTGGGGTAGATATCGGCGTGTATCTGCACAAAGGTGCTGGTGCTTATATCTGTGGGGAAGAAACCTCCCTCATGGAGTCCCTCGAAGGAAAGCGACCTTACCCAAGATCCAAGCCGCCATTTCCAGCACAGGTGGGTCTGTGGGGCAAGCCCACCACGATCAACAATGTGGAGACCCTTGGCCATGTGCCCTATGTCATCCGCAATGGGTCTGAATGGTACAAATCTATTGGCGCTGCCAATCAGCCTGGGCCTATGCTCTATGGCATTAGCGGCCATGTAAACAGGCCCGGCGTCTATGAGTTTCCTTCCGGGATGCTCATCACCGATCTGATCTACACCGTAGCCGGCGGCATCAAGGGCGGCAAAAAACTCAAGGCCGTGGTGCCCGGAGGAAGTTCCGTGCCAGTGCTCACCGCCGAGATGATCGAAGGAATCACGATGGATGCAGACTCTCTGCGCACACGAGGCACGTTGCTCGGTACCGCAGGCATGTGCGTCCTCGACGAAACCACCGACATGGTGAAGTTCCTGCTCAGGGTGTCTAAATTTTATGACCACGAATCTTGTGGGCAGTGCACCCCTTGCCGCGAAGGCACCGGATGGCTCGTGAAAATCCTCAAGAAGATCGATTCGGGTCAGGGCACAATGAGAGACCTGGACATGCTCATTTCTCTCTGCGACAACATGGAAGGAAAAACGGTATGCGCCCTTGCCGATGCTGCTGCGTGGCCGGTGAGAAATACGCTTACCCGCTTCCGCTCAGAATTTGAAGCCAAAGTAAAACAGAGCACCTTCGCCATGGCGAGATAGCCAATGAAGGACCAACTCACGAATACTCAATAGGCTGCCTCCTTAGGCAGCCTATTTTTTATGCCTCTGCATGGGCAAGTCAGGACAGAGAAAGTGGACAATCCGTCGGCGATGGGCCTAGCCCATCGGAAAACAAAAAAGAACATGAGCCACCCCAAAACGCAGGGATGACTCATGTTCTTTGATGGCACATCGGAAATCCGAAACACAAAAACACCAATACTCACAGAATAAGCTGATGATCCACGGAGCCGATGGCTGATCCGCAGAGCGCTACTTGTGGGAGTATTGGTGCAAAAACGAAGGGAAAGGGAAGAAGACTATGCTTCTTCTTTTCCTTCCATCACCTGCTGTCCGCGGTAGTAACCGCTTTGGACACACACACGGTGGTAGGGAGTCGCCTCACCAGATTGTGGATCAATGTAGAAAGCCGTGGGCTTCAACTTGATGTGAGTTCTGCGCTTGTCGCGACGAGTCTTCGATATTTTCCGTTTAGGATGGGCCATCGTTCAATGTATTATAAGGTGCAACCTGTGTTCAACTGTTTTCTTCTGAATCTTTGAGCTTTTTGAGTGCTTCCCAGCGCGGGTCGATGTCGTCTTCGCTTTCTTCTTTTGGAAGAGGCTTACCGTTGGCATCAAGTCCAAGCACCGCCAACACAGAAGGATCACAGATGTGAATTTTCTTGGAAGGTACTCGCCGCAGCGGGAGAGAAACATGGACAAAGTCGTAAAGATCCTGAGCAACCGGTATTTCCGAGTCTTCTTCGTTGATCTGAATCACTTCCGTATCCTCAAACTGCTGATTGGGATCGTAGGAGTAAATGATCCTGTTAGTAGAATCGATGGGTTGGTCATAAGGCTCAAGACAGCGATCACACTCCACTTTCACATTGCCTTTGATATGAAAGACTACATCAAAGTGTTGTGGATATCTCACGATCTCAAGTTCGGCTTTTACGTTGCCGTCTTGACTGAGTCCAAAATCAAAATGCTCAAAAAACGCGCGGTCAAGCGAAAAGGATTCGGCTTGCTTCCCTGGCACCAACATCGCGATGTCCAGAGAATATTGCTGCTCAAACGTCCTGTCAATTGCCATCACGCTCTATTCGGGTTGCAAAGATAGGAAAAAAGTTTTCACCTCCACCAGTTTCTTTCAAAAAAACCACAGGCCGCCACGAGTGGCGGCCTGAATGGTGCAAGAAGTGTGGAAGTGAATAAAAAAAGAAGTTGGAGGACTAAGTTACAAGCATAATATCAGTTTTCAAATGCCCGGATATTCCTAAAATTCCGTAACTTGATATTCATTGGAACCGCTATCAATCAGCGTGTTACCCATACCTTTTGGAAAGAGAACGTCATGCCATCATTTTTCAATTTCCTAACTTTCCCCTTACGTAAGCGTAAAACGCTACATGTAGCTTCCAGCATGACTGGATTTGCTTACATAGAAAAATGCATGCTTGGCCTCGTGAATCCACCTTTTTTGATACCCCATCACCGCAGGGTCGTTCCCTTTAGGAAGCCCGATCATTTTTGAGACAATGCTTGTCAGAGAAAGTGTACTTGTACTGAACCAGGATTATCAGGCAATCGGTGTTTGCTCCGCCGAGAGAGCTTTCATCCTTGTCGTTTTGCAGAAAGCCGAAATGCTCTCTCATCATCCAATGAAGAAGCTGCGATCTGTCAACAAAGACTATAAGTTCCCTTCTATCATTCGACTGTATCGCTACGTCCATTTCCCCTACAAGCGCGTCAACCTTTCCCGACACAACGTATTTAAACGAGACAACAACCGCTGCGTGTACTGCGGTAGCAAAGATGCCCTCACCATTGATCACGTTCACCCAAAATCGCTCGGTGGCCGCGACTCCTGGGATAACCTCGTGACTGCCTGCCAAAAGTGTAACAGCCAAAAGGGCTCCCTCACTCCCGAACAAGCTGGGCTAAGCCTTCAGTACGAACCCTTTCGCCCCAGCTTTGTCATGTTTCTTAGTAGCTTCAACGGGCAGGTGAGAGACGATTGGAAGCCATACCTGTATATGTCCTGAGCATAGCCTTGATTGCTCAAAACCGCTTTCAAGGTGTTGAACCATTGAGAGCAAGCGCGTCTTTGCTCGGGAACTCCCCTCGTTAACATTTTTTGACACAAAAAAAGACCATGCCCGAAGCGCGCATCTCCACTGGAAATGCTCCGCTTCAGACATGATCTTCCTCACGCACATAGCGCCTACAGCCTTGGGCCTGCTGCTATGATGTCTGCACCAGCGTGGGCGGCGTAGTTCTCAAAGTTTTTGATGAAGCGCTTGGCCAGATCGAGTGCTACCTTGTCATAGTCCTCTTCGTTGCGCCAGGTGTCGCGTGGATTGAGGATCGCATTAGGCACATCGGGACAGGTTTTCGGGATGTCCAGGTTAAATAGGTCCAGAGTTTGATATTCCACATGATCCAACCTGCCGGTGAGGGCAGCTTTCACCATCGCACGGGTGTATGACAAGTCGATCCGGGAGCCTTTGCCATGTGGACCACCTGTCCAGCCTGTGTTGACGAGCCACACGTTGATATTGCCATCTCCGCTGCGTTGGTTCCCTTTTTTGAGTTTGTCTCCGAGTAGTTTGGCATATTCGGTCGGACGCAGTGGCAAAAAGGGTGCACCAAAACAAGTAGAGAAGGTTGCCTCCGGCTCGGTGACTCCCTCTTCTGTACCTGCAATCTTAGCCGTGTAACCAGAGAGGAAATGATACATCGCTTGCTCAATGGTCAAGCGACTGATGGGAGGCAGCACCCCAAAAGCATCGCAGGTAAGGAAAAAGATATTCTCAGGAAGGTCGCCCCGAGAATTATACATGATGTTTTCGATGTGATAGATCGGATAGCTCACCCGTGTATTTTCCGTGATGGAGCCATCTTCGTAGTTGACCGTGTTGGTATCTTCTTTAAAGGTCACATTCTCAAGCAGGGCACCAAACCTGATCGCACTAAAAATCTGGGGCTCTTTGGAGGCGGAGAGGTCAATGGTCTTGGCATAACAACCTCCCTCAAAGTTGAAGATACTTTCCTTGGACCAGCCATGTTCGTCGTCGCCCACAAGCCTACGCTCAGGGTCGTTGGAGAGGGTGGTTTTGCCTGTGCCGGAAAGCCCAAAAAACAGGGCCGTATCGCCGTTGGTACCTACGTTGGCAGAGCAGTGCATGGGCAGCACATTGTTGGCAGTGGGCAGCAGGAAGTTGAGGACAGAAAAGATGCCTTTTTTGATTTCGCCAGTGTAGGCGGTTCCACCGATGAGTACGGTTTTCTCGGTAAAGTTGATCACAGCAAAATTCTTCTGCCGAGTGCCATCGGTAGCAGGATCAGCCTCCATACCAGGAAAGGCATACACGGTCCAATCGGGGGTAAATCCAGCGAGCTCCTTGGTGTTGGGGCGAATAAACATGTTGTAAACAAAGAGATTCTGCCAGGGATACTCGGTAAGGACACGGATCTTGAGTCGATAATTGGGATTGGCGCAGGCAAACACATCTCTGGAGTAAAACTCCTGATTCTGCTCCATGTAGGTTTTCATTTTGGCCAGGAGCTTATCATAAGATTCCGGGCTGATCGGAATATTTACCTGGCCCCAATCCACCAAAGACTCTGTGGTGGCATCTTTGACGATGAAGCGGTCTTTGGGTGAGCGCCCGGTGAAGGCACCGGTTTGCACCACAAGAGCGCCTGTGCTGGCGAGGTGCCCCTGATGGAGCAGAATTGTTTTTTCAACCAGTGAGGCAGGTGTGAGATTGGAAAGGGCTTTTTTGGCGATCACTTGTTCCATGAAAGGTGAGGGTTGATTCCTGTGATGATCTCGTCAGGAGGTGCGTGGATATGTTGGGCGAAGAGAGGAAATTGAGGTTAATTCTTGGGCAAAAAGGCGGAAATCGCTTGTTACTCGCCTCGCTGCTTCCTGTTTTTCTAAAAAACAGGAAGCAGGCAGACGATATGCCGCATTCCATTGTTCTGCCACAAAAGGAAACAAGATGAACCTAATTCAAGGGGTTCCGGCTCGGGTTCCCTGATGATTTTTAAACGCAAATAAAGAGGATTCTCTTCGGATAGCGAAATTTCGGAAAGCCATTGTCCTAAAAAGCTGTAGATAAAACACGAATTTAGGTAGCGGCTTGTCCCACAGGCTTAACGCTTGTATAGCGGGAGTGCCCAGTCGATTTCACGCCATGGGCTTTGGGGAGATTCCCGTAGTTGCAGGAACGCCTTTCTCCACATTACGCCGTCTTTTTCTGTTTCAACGGTGGACCAGTATTCTCTCGCCATCAAAAATGCCTCCCCGCATTCCTCCCAGGAGTCGTATCGGCTTTGCAAGACCTGACTCGCTCCGAGCATGGCATCCCAGGCTTCGTCTTCTTCCAGGAATCCCGCCAGGTATCCAGCCCGGCAATTATCCAGATAGCGGAGATAATCCCAGGCTAGAAACCCCACATCGGTCAGAGACTGCCCCTTTTCGGCCACGAGCCGGAGCCGGCCTTTCATTTCTTCGATTTCATCGGGGGTTTGTGCCTCTTCCTGCCCGGTCTCCAACCGATGGATAAAGCCAGCTGTATATTCTTCAGTAAAGAGGCGAAATCGCTGAATTTCATCAAAAAATTCCGTCCGGTGCCCCGTCTCGATCAGCCAATCCTGCACCTCTTCCAGCTCTTCCGCGTCGTCCACTTCCCACTCATTTTTGAGCCATTTTTGCGCACGGCGCTCATTGGAGGAGCTGAGGCTTCTACCCGCTAGCGACGCTGAGTCGAGGCCACGCATAGCACCAGGCAAGGCAGCGGCAGCCAATGCCCACAGTTGAGGCGTGGAGATATCTCCCTGATCCGGCTCCTGATCTATGCTCCGCTTCTCCTTTTTTTTTCGGTTAAAAAGACTCACGGTGGCCTTTCCTATCCCCTTTCTCACCAGACTAAACCGAAGCATGAGCCAAAACAACAGACACAGCAAGAGCACATATACCGTGAGGCTCACCCAGCCATATTGGCGATGAAAGCTCATCGCTGCAAACACCATCATGAACAACCCCGCCAACCAAAAACCACCAACCCGAAGGTAAAACCTCGGATCGGTGGCGCCTCGGACTTCCCCAGAACTTCCCAGGATGCGCTTTTTGCGCACTGCCCGATAGCCAATGATGAGCATGAGAAGGCCTAAGCCAGCGGGCCAAAATGGCGAGAGATTTTCCATGAGGAAAATGTACGAGGGATTGGGCAAGGAAGCAACAGTCCTTAGCCACTATAGGTTAGTATGAAAATTCCGATCAAGGTAACAACCACTAAAAACGGAACGACTCCCATGATCATTGCAGCCACGCTTCGCTTCCATGCACCGCTTCGATGATGTTTTCTCTGCTTCAAATTGGCAATAAATCCGCCAATAAATCCAAATCCGCATAAAATGGCCACTGGAACCAAAAAAGCCAAAGACCCAATAGTAGAGAGCGTAAGCAGACCAATTCCCAGTATCAACAATCCGATACCAGAAGCCACAAAACTAATATCGCCAAGGGTCCTGCCTGGCACATCCTCCAAGGATTGATCATGCTTTGTTTTGTCATTCTCCCCTCGGGCAGGCAAAAAGCTTTCGCTTTCTACATTCGACACGCTTTGAAATGGCAAGGACGCTACATCTGTTTCAAATTGCCTACCCTTCAACCCTTGGTTAGGGTAACTCATGCAAATCATGAGCATAAGGCTTAAAAATGCATTAGGATTCATTTTTTAACAAGTTAGGTGAACAAATCAAGCTCCAAACGACAGGATGAATAAACTGAGCAGGATAAGCGGCAAAGCCATAACTAATAAGGCTATTATACCGAGTTTCCTGTCATAAGAAGATCTGTCCCCATGGCTCTTAATGATTAAGACAATAGACAAGAGGAAGGCTACCAAAAGCAGCGGTAATCCCAGTGTCTGAAGCACTATAACAATCAGGGAACCGATCCCAAACCATGGCAGGACGAGCAGAATACTACCCACAATAGATAAAATCAAAGCAATCAATCCTTTCTGACCATCCTCCCACACAGACTTGAGTTTGCGGAAGAGACCCCGCTTCTGTGGCCTTTCTACAGGAAGCGCAGATACTTCGGATGACATTTCAACTACCGTTTGAGAGGCAGCAATACGACCAGACTCAGCACCCTGCAGCAATGGTGTGGCAAGTAGAAGGCAGAATAACAGGAGTATAACTTTTGAGATAGACATAGGCATGCGGTTAGAGTTGATGCAAGCGAACCGTCTGGGAAATGAGCCGGGCGGCCTCCTCTTCCGTTGTATGTCCACTAATCCAAAACTATCGGCTTGCGATGCCTTATCCTTATGGCTTTGCCATAAGTTGCCTTCATTTTTTTTGCAAAAAATGCGAAAAAAGACTGCTCAAGGTATCAGACAAAGTCTTTTTTGCGAAAAATGCGAAGAGCTTCATACACCTTTCTCATTTTTTGCCAATCACTGAAGATAAAAGCCCAACAAGATCAGCCCAACGAAGAGCAAGGGCAGAGCGCCCAATAGCAAGCCAGTGAGCCCAAATTTCCAGTCGCGGGAGCGCGGTTTTCCTTTCTGGGTCACGAGCGTGTAGATCGCCAGGCCAATTCCAGCAAGGATCAATGCCGTGCCCAACATCGCCAATATCTGTGGACCAGTCAGGAACAAGGTGAGCAGGAGCGTAGCGGAACCAAGACCTGAGGAGAGTAGAGCAATCAGCCCGGTGCGGCTCTCAGCGTTGGCATCGCGTTTCTGCCAAAACTTTCGCTTACTGACTTGCCGGGCATCTTGATCCGCAAATCTCGAAGGTGTGGTTTCTCCAACGGAAGACAGGCCGGAAAAAGCCCTCATTTGGCTGGCTTGCGACAGCGGGGCCAAAAGAAGAATGATGGACAAAACCAGAGAGAAACGAGTGATTGCATTCATATCAGAATCTATTTGTTGACATGTTTCCCTTACAAGAAACGCATTCGCCAGAAAAGTTTCATCATTCATTTTTATTCTACCTTTGCCCCATGAAGCGGGTTCTTCTCATTACGTACTATTGGCCGCCGAGCGGCGGAGCAGGTGTGCAGCGCGTGCTGAAATTGGTCAAATACCTGAGAGAGTTTGGCTGGGAGCCGGTGGTCTTCACCGCCAAAGATGCTGCCTACCCCATCGTAGATGAAAGCCTGCTCCAAGATGTGCCCGATGACCAGGAAGTCTGGAAAGGAGACATTTGGGAACCCTACGAAGTGTATAAGCGCTTCACAGGTCAGGGAAAAAAAGAGCAGGTCTATTCTGGTTTCATGAATGAAGAAAAAGGCATGAGCCTCACCCAGAAGCTCTCGATCTGGTTGCGCGGCAACTTCTTCATTCCCGATGCCCGTGCTTTTTGGATTAAGCCAGCGACCCACTTCTTGGTTGACAAGCTGAAAACAGAAAAAATTGACGCCATCATTTCCTCGGGGCCGCCACACACGGCACACATGATTGCGCGCAACCTACACAGAAAAACGGGCCTGCCATGGATCGCAGACTTTCGCGACCCCTGGACCAATATCGACTTTTACGATCAGCTTATGCTCAGCTCATGGGCAGATCGCCGACATCGCAAGATGGAAGCATCTGTGGTCAACGAATGCACCAAACTCAGCACCGTCACCTGGACCTGGGCCGATGAATTTCGGCAACTGGGTGCCTCCTCCGTCGAGGTCATCACCAACGGATTTGACGAGGAAGATTTTCCCGATACGCCTCCCGATCCAGAACCCGGCTTCGTATTCAACTACATCGGTTTTCTCAACGACGACCGAAATAGCCCTCTTCTCTGGGAAGCTTTTGGAGAATTAATTCAGGAGATTCCAGCCATGAGCGAGGTATTGAAACTGCGCTTTGTCGGGAAAACAGATCACGTGGTATTTCGGGATCTCGAGAAAAATGGCTTGCTCGACCTCGCCGAGCGCATCGACTATGTGCCACACGCCACTGCTCTGACCTATCTCACCCAGGCACGGCACCTCATTCTCCTGATCAACGATGTGCGCAATGCCATGGGCCACATTCCCGGAAAAACCTACGAATATCTCGGTTCTCGAAGGCCGATCCTTTGCATTGGGCCCGAGAGTAGCGACTCCGCACGGGTGATTCGCCAGTGTGAGGCGGGTGAGGTCTGTGATTTTGCCAACAAGGAGAAAATGAAGAAAATCATCCTGGCATGGTATCAACAATACCGAAAAGGGGACCCTATGACATGCCTGGGGGATATTTCACCCTTCACCAGAAAATCTACTACACAGAAAATGGCCAAAGCCCTCGACTCCTTATTACTTCAATAGAATTCCGCTTCCAAATACGAACTGCCCGCCAAAGAAACCGCGTAGCCGTCCTACGCTAGCATCCCAGATATAGGTGTCCAGAGAGGGAAAGGTGGCAGGCGAAAAAGCAACCATCCAGGAGAGGCGCATGCCTGCGCTGATCGTGAACCGATCGGCAATCACACGTTGGGCACCAATGGTATATGACAGAAGCGCTGCCTGAAAATGGCCAAGGTTTTCTCTGCCGTCTGGGTAATATTGTTGATCCAGGTCTTTTACCCGATATTCTACAAAAGACACCCCAAACCGATGAAATGGCCCCAAGGGTGGGACGTTGCCTTTTCTGGCAAAGGTGTAGGCCCGAATATCCAGCCCAATTTGCAAGCCCTGCATCTGCATCCTTCCGGCTGAGGAAGTCGTGGCGTAAGGACGCCCGACCACAAATCCCTGCACATGTCCCCCAATGGCAAGGCCGCGCGTCACTACCCGCTCCCCCTGCAAGCCAAATTGAGTATTGATGCGGATGGGTTGCTCGTTTTGGAGGGTCTGCCAAAGGTTGGGGAATACGCCCAGCTCCACTCCCAGCACACTGCGATGCCCCAGATAGCCTGCCACCTGTGCATCAGCTTCCGAGCAGAAAAATAATAGCAGAAAAACGCCACAACATTTCAGGATTCCCAGATGGCTAGCCATCGAGGAGGTAGATAGAGAAAAATGGAGTGACTGAGTCATAAGGACAATCTACAAAGAAGAGAAAACATCCTTATTCAACTTTCATCAATAAGGCTACGGCTTGGGCGATCATGCTCTCCCCACGGCCCACAGCATCGGTCTTCTCGTGGGTGGTAGCTTTGATGGAAATAACCTCCACATCGGTCTCTAGCAACTCGGCAATCACGGCCTGCATCGCAGGGATGTGAGGATTGAGCTTGGGTTGCTCAGCAATCACGGTGCTGTCGAGATTACCGAGTCGGTAGCCTTTGGCTTTCACCAGTGCATAGGTGTCGCGCAGCAACACTTTGCTATCGGCATTGTGATATCGGGGATCGGTATCGGGAAAATGAAACCCAATATCCCGGAGATTGAGCGCCCCAAGCAAAGCATCGCAGATGGCGTGGAGCAGCACATCGGCATCAGAATGCCCCAGAAGCCCCCTCTCGTAGTCGATGCGAATTCCTCCCAGAATCAGGTCGCGACCTTCGACGAGCTTGTGGGTGTCATAGCCAAATCCAATTCGAAAAGGGAGCATAGCAAACAAAATGAGCTGTAGAACCAGAGGTAAAAGATAGCATTCATCAGGGAAAACACAGAGCCTGACCAGACTTATTTCACACGCCAGGGCTTGAAAAAAGCTTCATCGGCATAGGCGAGCAGCTCTTTGTCTCCTAAAGAATCGCCGTAGGCGATCACCCGTGCAGGGCGCTTGCCGCCAAGCCAGGCCTGCAAGCGCAGGACCTTCTCTGGCCCGTGGCAGTTGTTTCCTGTAAGTTTTCCGGTGAATATCCCGTTTGAATATTCGCCAACAGACCCCAGCACAGGGATTTGCCGATTACTGGCCCATGGCTTTACCCACAGCTCCAGCGAAGCCGTGATCAGGAGCAACTCATGGCCCGATGCCTTATGGGCATCAATGGCAGCCAACCCGCCGGGTCTCAGGATTGTTGGCAGCACTTCCTCGCAAAATCGCTGCGCATATCGCTCCAACTCTTCTATGGATCTTCCGCCCAGAAAAGCAGACATAAAGGCTTCTTTCGCTCGCACATTCGACACCAACCTGAACTTGAAACCCAAGAGCAAAGGCGCTAGCCTCAGCAACCCAAGCGCATAATTACGTGGACCCACCACATAGTGGCAAAACGCCAACATGCTGTCTTGCGTGGTGAGGGTGCCGTCAAAATCGAAAACCGCCAGCGTATCAGGCGCTTGGGTCGAGGACATCATCAGGAGGTTCCTAAGTGAGATCGAAATTAGCCAGGCGAACAAATTGATTCACCCGGGTCTCAATCACCTCTGGGCTCAACCCAAGCAGGCGCTCTGGTCCAAATTTTTCTACACAGAATGAAGCCAGGGCACTGCCATAGACCACGGCACGCTTTAAGTTGTCGAAACTCACATCGCCGGTTTTCGCAACATGGCCGATGAAGCCACCCGCGAATGTGTCGCCTGCGCCAGTGGGGTCAAATACTTCTTCCAATGGAAGGCCAGGAGCAGAAAACACCTCATCCTGATGAAAGAGGAGGGCACCGTGTTCGCCTTTTTTGATCACCGCAAACTTCGGGCCCATGCTCATGATTTTTTTAGCAGCACGCTTGAGAGAATATTCGCCTGTGAGTTGGCGCGCCTCTTCGTCATTGATGATGAGCACATCCACCATCGCAATGGTTTGATGCAGGCTGTCGAGAGCGATATCCATCCAAAAGTTCATCGTATCCATGGCGATGAGCTTGGGGCGCTTGTCGAGGCGCTCGATCACGAGGCGCTGCACATCTGGAGAGAGGTTGCCGAGCAGGAGATATTCACAGCCTTGGTAGGATGCAGGCACGATGGGATCAAATGTTCCCAGCACATTGAGCTCGGTGACGAGGGTGTCGCGCGAGTTCATATCATTGTGATACTTACCCGACCAAAAGAAAGACTTTTCGTCTGTTTTGATCTGCACGCCTTCGAGGTTGATCTCATGGTCGCGCATGATTTGGATGTCGCTTTCGGCAAAGTCGTATCCTACCACCGAAATGGTCTGGACAGGGTGCGTGAAATAGGAAGAGGCCAATGCGATGTAGGTGGCGGCACCACCAAGAACACGCTCTGTTTTTCCAAAAGGGGTCTCAATGGCGTCATAAGCCATTGATCCAACTACTACCAGGCTCATATTCAGGTTTTTTTAGATCGGTGGCAAAAATAAGGGAAATATTGGGAAGTGGGGGGATAAACAAAAAAGGCCTGCCAATTGGCAGACCTTCTTGTATGATATCAAGTGATCTAGTCTTATTCAGCTTATTCTGCATACACCATGATGGTGCTCAGGAGCTGAATATCTTTGGGGTTGCTGTAGTCGTACTGGGCAATGCCATCTTTTCCAACAAACATCAGAACGCCGTCGAGTGCAATCACATCGTAGCCATTCATGTCAGGGAAATGAGCAAGCTCCTTACGACCTACCTCAGAAGGAGTAGATGCGTCAAAAATCTTGAGGCCCTGATCACCATCGGCGATGAAGAGGAGATCGCCATCAATGCCAACTCCGTGTGGGTTGTACATAGAGAAGGTGTTGAGCAATCTTGGGTATGATGGATTGGAGATGTCCACGACATCAAGCTGATTGTTCCAGAAAGGACCACAAGGAGAGTCTTGGCTGTTGCGAAGGGTCACATAGGCGATGCCATTCTCAGCAGTTACAGGGTCACAAGCACGGTTATGCTCAAATGTGCTCATGTACTGAGGATTGGTCGGATCGTCGGCGCTGTAGATAGACATACCACCGGTAGAACCAATCAGGAGAAGGTTATCGAGAGAGGTGATCATCTCAGCAACACCGAAGAAACCGCTCAGGCTCTGTGTTCCGGCAGCCAAAGGCTGATCGCAACTTGTTACATTATACACATCGAGCTCACTGGGTCCTACGATGTAGAGATAATCGTTGAGCACAGTGAAGCGAGACATAGAGCCACTTTTGCCGGGTACGGCAGGGTTCACGGTACGGGTGTTGTTGCTGCCAGACTGCACATCCCAGGTATTGTCCACCTGATTTTGCTGCCAGAGGTTAGGCACACCCACCTGACAATCGTACTTGTCTTCGCGAATTTCCTCTTTCCACTTCACGATCACGCCTTGAGAAGGGTCGGCCTGGTATCCACGATACTCTGCCATGTAGGGGAAAGCATTTTCGATGCGGTTGACAAGTCTTGGTGAGCTTGGGTCGCTCATGTCAAACACCAGCATATCGGTGCTGGAGTCGAGGTAGAGCATGTCGCAGTTCATGGAGAGGTCATAGTTTCCCGGAACATTGAGGAAGGCGAGTGACTGTGGATTCTTTGGGTTTTTGTTGTCATAGATGTGAACCCCTTCGCCAAGTTCATTGACCAGGAGAATGGCATCTTTTGTGTAAATTTTGCCTGGAGAAACCACGTTGCGAGGAGACACAACACCGACGGAGTTCACAAACTCATCTTGAGACATGTAGATGGGTTCGTACACTGCATGTTTGTAGGTAAGGTCGCAGGAGTCTTCCACACATCCACTGAGTCCCAGTGCGAGGAAGGCCATGGCGGCCAACATTGAGGATCTTAGGTTTACCTTCATGATAAATAGGATTTTGCTGTTGATTTGTTTGTTGTAAAAAAGTTTGTTTGAAGCTGCTCCTGTGTTTGTCGCAGCGTTTACACCATCGAAGACGTCATTATGATTGAAAACGCTGGTCGGGGAGTCGGATTTTCGCTGTTAATATTGAAATATCGCAAATCCCCGTTTCTATCGCAATTTATTGATCTGTATCCATGCGAGAAAAGTCAAAAATCATCCCCCTTATCGGGTTTCTGATATTCATCCTAATGTTGCCGGCTTCGCTACAGGCCCAAATGAAGACATTAGAAGAAGATGTGGTCTATCTGAAGAATGGCAGCATGATTCGGGGCACGATCACAGAGCAGGTACCTGGCGAGTCTGTGACCATCCAAACCTTTGATGGAACTGTTTTTCATTTCCCCACCACGGCGATCGATCGGGTAGCGCTTGAGCCATCCCGATACACAAGAATCAAAGTAGCGTATAATGGCAAGGTAGTTCCGGTTCTTTACCCAACTTCTCCGGGATGGTATAGAGGAAACGCAGTGAGCATTGCGGGCAACAATACCAACAGCAATCTTCATATAGCCATCAGGTATGGCTACCGCTGGAAGCATTGGCTCCAAACGGGCGTCATTACGGGTATGGATCCTTATCAGGCGGGGCTGATTCTGCCTTTTCAGGCAGAGCTGCGAGGAGATTTATTTCCCAAACCAATCACGCCGCACTACTTCATGCAAGGAGGATATGGCCTGGCAGCCAACCGGGGCCCCAATCACCGGGTGTTTAATGGGGGGCTCACCTACCATGTGGGTGGAGGCCTTACCTTTAGAACGCGCAGAAAATATGACCTTCAGTTTTCTTTGGGGTATAAATGGCTCCATACTTATCAGGAATTTGAAGAAACGCCCCCATGGGTCTGGACTCAGCCTAATCCTCCAGAAGCAGTTCTGGTGAGCGGCACGCGAAACTATCGCAGAATCACCTTCACCTTCGGCACCAATTTCTGACATCGCTCACCATTTAACCGGATCATTCACCGTGAAGTCTTCCACTTTTCTATCCATCCTCTTTTGTGTCGCGATGCTTGTGAGCACTCCCTCTGCATGGGCACAATCCACCACAGCCCGGGAAGCAAAAATTCTGATGCGCGACGGCACAGAGTATAAAGGAGATATTCTTCAGCAAATTCCCGACTCCATCGTCACCATCGAGATGGTAGGGGGCAGCATTCTCGTGCTTGCTCAAAGAGACATAGCCGAGATCGTGCCCGTGCCGCACCGATATCGCTCCATCAAGTATTACACCAACAGAAACCGCAAACTCGTCCAGGTAAAAACACATGGATTTGTGAACCAGGTATCCGCAGAGTTTTATCCACGCGAATCGCAATGGGGAGGTACTGCCCTTGGCGCTGGTCTTCATTATTCGCTCAATTATCGGTTTTCTTACCTGTTGGGCGTCGGGGCGGGCGTAGGCATCGAAGGGTATGACGGAGGGGCAGCCATGCCGATCTTTGCCAATATCACCGGCGATCTCACCCCCGGACGAGTGACTCCTACCTATTTTGGCAAAGTGGGCTATGCCGCGGGCGTAGCTTCAGGCTGGCGAAATGTAAATTTTCAGGGAGGCCTCATGACCGAAGCTGGCATTGGAATCAAATATCGCACTCGCAGCAACATAGAGTGGGTCATTGGTCTGGGCTATCGCCGCCAACCCGTAACTGAGTTTCCTGACCCCCGGTGGTTCGGACAAGATCTCCCCCTGAGCATTCGCACAATCCATCAGGGAATCGCCTGGCACTACTCCATGCTGTTTTAATTCACGCATCCCAGCTCTCATTCGTCGGGAGAAAAGCGTTACTGGAAGACTCTATGCAGGACTTTTAAACATTCCTGCGTATTTTCCCAATTCAATCTGATTCCAGTAATTCGCTCATGAAAAAAATCACTCTCGCTTTTCTCGCGATCGTCATGCTGCTGCCGGGCTTGCAGGCCAAAGAAGGCATGTGGATTCCCATCCTCCTTGGCACCCTCAACGAAGCCGACATGCAGTCCATGGGGATGCGCCTCACCGCAGAAGACATTTATTCCGCCAACAAGTCCTCCCTCAAAGATGCCATCGTGAAGTTTGGCAGTGGGTGCACCGGCGAGATCGTCTCCGCCGATGGGCTCCTCTTCACCAACCACCACTGTGGCTATAGCCAGATTCAGTCGCACTCTTCTTTGGAAAACGACTACCTCACAGACGGGTTTTGGGCCATGAATCGCTCCCAAGAGCTATCCAATCCCGGCCTGAGCGTCACCTTCATCGTGCGGATCGAAGACGTGAGCGCTGCCATTCTCAATGGCCTCGATGCCGATCTCACAGAAGCTGAAAGAGCCCAAAAAATCGAAATGCGCATCCAGGAAGTGGGAGACGCCGCGGTCCAGGGCACTCACTACGAATATGAGATCAAGCCATTTTATTATGGCAACGAATACTACCTCTTCGTGCTCGAAAAATACCTCGACGTGCGCCTCGTAGGAGCTCCGCCTTCCTCCATCGGCAAGTATGGTTTCGACACCGACAACTGGGTGTGGCCTCGCCACACAGGAGACTTCTCCGTGTTTCGCGTCTATAGCGGTCCCGACGGCAAGCCCGCCGAATATTCTGAAGAGAACATTCCCCTCAAGCCCAAGCACTATTTTCCTGTTTCGCTCAAAGGCGTGGAGCAAGATGACTTCACCATGGTCTATGGTTTCCCCGCGCGCACACAAGAATATCTCCCTTCTTTTGGGGTAGAAATGGTGATGAATGTAACCGACCCGATTCGCATCAAAGCACGTGACGAGCGCCTCCGCGTCATTGACCGCGAAATGGCTGCTTCGCCCCTCGTCAAAATCCAATATGCGTCCAAGCAGAGCGGCATCAGCAACGGCTGGAAAAAGTGGAAAGGCGAAATCAGAGGCCTCGAAAGAGACGACGCAATCGCCAAAAAGGAAGCCTATGAGCAGGAGTTCATGGCCCTGGTCAATAGCCGAGCGGACTGGAAAATGGCTTATGGCTCCCTCCTCTCCGACTACGCTGAGTTGTACAAACAAGTGAGGCCACTCACAGTCGCCGTAGAGTATTTTGGCGAAACGGGCTACGCACTGGAATTCATTCGGGTAAGTCAGAAAATGCTGGAAGCGACCAGAAGTTGGTCGAGCGACGAGACTGAGCAGGCAGCAGCCAAAGAAAAACTGCGAACCTTCTCTCAGAACTTCTTCAAAAACTATTATGCCCCCATCGACAAAGAGCTCACAGGCAGTCTCCTCGAAATGTATCACGATGATGTGCCCACGAGCTATCGCCCCACCATCCTCAACACCATCGAGGAAGAATATAACGGCGACTATGCTTCCTACGCCAATTGGCTATTTGCCAACTCTGCCTTCATGAACCAGGCAAAGCTTGAGGCCCTGATCGACAACTTTGACCCCGCTGCCGTGCAAAGCGATCCTGCATTTGAGCTCATGATGAGCTTTTTTCAGGCATATTCCGCTGTCTATGGTCAATACGATGACCTCGAAACGCGCATCGAAGCCCTGCACCGCACCTACATGAAGGCGCAGCGAGAAGTTTTCGCGGACAAGACCTTCTACCCAGATGCCAACTTCACCCTCCGCGTGTCTTATGGCAAAGCCGAAGGGATGAAGCCTGAAGATGGCGTGACCTACAAGTACTACACCACCCTCGACGGCGTCGTGGAAAAATACATCCCCGGCGACCGGGAGTTTGATTTGCCCCAAAAGCTCATCACCCTCAACGAAGATCGTGACTATGGCCGCTATGGAAAAAATGGCGAATTGCGGGTCGCATTTCTCGCCTCCAATCACACCTCCGGCGGCAACTCCGGCAGTCCCGTGATCAACGGCGACGGGCAGCTCGTGGGCATCAACTTTGACCGCGGCTGGGAAGGCACCATGAGCGACATCAACTACGACATCAACCAATGCCGCAACATCTCGGTGGACATTCGCTACGTGCTTTTTGTGATCGACAAATTTGCCGGTGCCTCTTACTTGATCGACGAGATGACCCTGGTTGAATAACAAGTTTACACCGCTCAGATAGTAGAAGATGTAGAGGCAGCAGTCCAAACCGGGCGGCTGCCTCTGTCTTTTTTGCGTAGATTCACCCAACGCATTCGTCTATGAACCCCACACCGCAGCAATATTGGGAAGCCGGAAAATACGCCTTCGATCAGGGCGAATATGCCATTGCAGCCCGCTGTTTTGGCGCGACCATTCATGGCGGCTTGTCTGAGGTGAATGTGTGGAATAATTTCGGATGCGCACTCGTGCTCAGCGGCGAACTCGACCGGGCTCGGTGGGCCTTTCGCGAGGCACTCAGCCTCAACAGCCACGCGGGATTTGTGTGGAACAACTACGGCCGCCTGCTGCTGCGCACCCAGGAATGGCGCTCCGCCGCCGATGCCTTTGCCAACGCACAGGGAGAAGATCCCGCTAGCATCGTAGCCGCCGAAGCCTTTGCCTGGCTCAAAGAAGGCAGTGTGCAGCGGGCCGCCACCATCATTGAGCGGCACCTGGAAACCCATGCACCCGACGACAAACTGGAGCTCCTGCTTCTCGAAGCCTACCTCAAAACCGGAGATCGGAAACGCGCATTCGACCTACTCAAAAAAGCTAATCCTGCCGATTTAGGGCCTGAGAAGCGATTGCTACTCGCCTCCTTGCTCATTGAGCAGGGAAATGCAGCAGAAGCACTGCCCCTGCTGGCAGAGACAGCTCATCGGCCTGGCCTCGCTACACGAGCCACCTACCTCAGGCTCCTGGCACTGCTCCTCAGCGGCGACACCGAGGCCGTGGCCCTGGCACTTTCGAACGCGGTACTTCCTCCAGATCAGACAGCTCGCCTGCGAGCCTGGCTCGCCATGGCAGAAGCCCGCCATGAGGATGCGGTGGCTTTGTGGGAAGATCTCGTGGCGCAGATGCCACATGCACAGCTCCCGGTCTGGGGGCTGGTGCAAGCGCTGCACCTGTCTGGCAATACCGAAAAATGGCAACTGGCCCTCCGTGATTTTTTGGAAAAATATCCCGACCACAGCCCCGCCGTCTGGATGCAGATTCAGCATTGGAAAGCCGTTCCTTGCTCCCACAAAGAAATGGGGAAATGGCTCGACAAGATGGTATTGCTTCGGGGCAAGTGGGCAGAGGCCCGAATCGAGCGCGGGTTTTTCACACTGTCGAGAGGCATGGCAGAGCAGGCCATCGCCGATTTTCAGCGGGCGACGCGTTCGAGCCCAGATTCCTACGATGCCTGGCTGGGACTGGGCCTTGCCTATCAGGAAGCAGAGAAGGAAAAATTGAGCCTGGAGGCTTTTCAGCAATTGGCGACGCGATACCCGCAAGAGGCTGCGGCCTGGTGGAACCTGGCGTTGGCGGCAAGCTCGGCTGAGCAATGGCGCATCGCCGTAGAGGCGATCAGCAACTATTTGACCTTTCGGCCCGAGGATCTGACAGCCTATGGCATTCGGGCAGAAGCCCTATTTGCCCTTGGCAGGGTGAGAGATGCTGGCGAAGATTGGCGCCGCGCCGGAGACGTGCGCAGAGGGTAGTGCTTATTTCCCATCAAAATCTGCCCGCCAGTTTTTCAACACTTTTTCTGATACCTGGGGGCTAGCCTGCCCAAGAGAATGAAGCCTTGTGAGCACGTATTCAAAAAAAGGATAGGGAGTCGGGTGAGAGAAAATGGCCATGATGATGGCAGGATCTGGCTTCCAGGCCGGGAACTGGCGATGTAGCTCTTCCTGATATCGCTTGAACCCCAGTGGCGGCAACTTGTGCAGCTCCGGCTCAAAGTCCGACTGGGCGAAAAAACTGTCGAGATCGGTGAGCCGGGCTTCGAGTGGCTGTTCGGTCACCACGATCAAGGACAGGTTGGGAATGAGAAAAAAGCGATTGAGGGTCGCGAAAAATGCTTCGCCGTATCCGTAGCTTTCTCCGCGCTCCACAGCATCAAAGTGATGCAAAATCAGGCAGAGCTTTCCACCGTGAAGCTGGAGTGCATCCACCCATTCCTCAAAATCCTGGGCGGGCTCCTCAAAGCCAAGGGCCTGGCTGATTCCTTTCACAAACCCATCGGCTCCATTCACAAACTCGCGCATATCCACCTGAAGAATTCGCAGGTCGGCAACTTCCATGCCCATGAGATCATCGAGAAGGCGGGAGACGCCGTCGGCCTCGCGGCCTGCGAGATTGAGCACAGCCCCCTGCGTGAGTTGTTGGGCAAGACGACGGGTGAAGACCGGACGAAGCAGATGAGCCGTGTGAGCCATGGCGAAAAAGATGGATAAATTTTGACAAAGATAGATAAACAAAAAACCACAGAAAGCGGGAAGATGTTCGCCTTGGCTGCTGCGAATGCTTCTCTGCTTTCTGTGGTGAATCAGCGAGTGTTGCGACTGGGGGCTCCGGCCTTATTCAGGCAGAAGGCTGCCTGTGATTTGGAGCAGGGCTAGCTCGCTGAGCTTGGCATCATAGCCTGCCTCGTTGAGGCGATTTTCTGCGAGGAGCAGGTTCACCTGGGCATCGCGAAAGGAGATGCTTGTGGCTTGTCCAAGCTCGAAGCGCTCCTTGGTGCGCTCAAAGTTTTCGCTCGCCGCCTGCACTGAGAGCTGCTGGAGCCGCAAGATCTCGATGTTGTTGCGATAGGTATAATACGCATTTCGCAGATCGCGAAGCGCCTGTTGCTGTGCTTGCGATACCTGCAAATTGCTCTTGGCAACACCGATTTCGGCTTTCTGAATTCCGTTGCTAATCCGGCTACCACTGTAGATCGGCACATTTACCGATACGCCGCCGGCAAATCCATAGCTGAAAATTCTGGGAGCAAAGCTGAATGGACCGTTGTTGGCATAATTTAGCCCATACGAGCCATTCACACTTACCGTTGGGTAGTGACCAGACTCTGCAATGTTGAGGGAAAGTTGTGACAGCTGTCGGCTTTGCTCTGCTGTGCGGATAGACGCGTTGTTTGACTTTACAAGACCTTCCAATTCATCTATCTCTGGAACCTCGCCAAACTCTACGTTGAGGTCAACCTGTGTTTCTTCATCGAGATCAGATCCGATGAGGTAGTTCAGGCTCCGGCGGGCATTTTCCAGGCTCATGCTGGTGGTTACCAGATTCACCGAGTCGGTGTTCACATCTACCTGGGCATTGAGCACAGCAAGCGAGGTGGCCACGCCAAACTCTGCCTGATTTTGCACAAAAGCCAATCTCTCTTTTGATTGGACCAGGTTCTGCTGCTGAAGGAGATAGCTTTTCTCCAGCCTGGCCAGTTGATAGTAGGCGTTGGCAACGGAGAGAATATTGATTTCTACCAAGGTGCGGGTTTGCTCCTTGGTGAGATCAGCACTGGCAGCGAGAAGCTGATAACGGCGGGTGTTTGCCATACCATTATACACGGTCCAGTTGAGGTTAAGGCCCAGGTTGGCAGAAGACGTCTCTACGCCATTGGCACTTACTTTCTCAATGATGGCAGCACCAGTTGTGGGATCCGTGCCGGCAACCACATCTACCTCCGCATTGTTGTTGTTGTAGTTGGCACCACCTTGGAGAGCGAGGGTAGGAAGCAACCCGGCATTCCCGCGATAGACATCGGACTCAGCGCTTTGTATGTCGTACTGATTGATCCGGATGGCGTAGTTGTACTGAAGTGAATTGGCAATAGCCTGATCCAAACTTAGTAGCTCTTGTGCGCTTGCATTCCCCATTCCTCCGAAAAGAGAAATGGCAAGAAGACTCAGGCAGATGATGGAAAATTGTGTATGTCTCATGAGCAGATGGGTCAGATTATCCAAAAATATTGGGGATGTTTGCAAGAAACAGCAGAAGGCCGATCAAGGCCGCCGTTCCAAGGGTCCACAGAGCAAAGTACTTCTTCCGATCTTCGAGGGCAGGCTCCATGGAGGTCGCGTCTGGCTTTTCTCCTTCCCACAACCACACGATTCCTCGCTTGTACCAATTGAGCATGATGAGCAAAGAAGGAAGCGTAACCAATACGAGCAAGGTGGAAACCGCCAACCCAAAAGCGATGGTGATCGCCATAGGAATCAGGAACTGCGCCTGAAGACTTTTCTCCAAAATCAGCGGTGCCAATCCAGCGATGGTGGTGACCGAGGTCAAAACAATCGGGCGAAAGCGGCTGGAGGAAGCGTCAAATAGCGCTTCGCGGAATGATTTCCCCTCCTTGATGAGCATATTAAATTGACTCACCAATACCAATGCATCATTGACCATGATTCCGATGAGTGCAAGCACCCCCAATCCAGATAAAATAAAGCTGAAGGGTTTGCCGAGCATCCAGTGACCGAAGAACACGCCGATCAGAGCAAATGGGATGATCGCGAGCACAGCGACGGTCTGGTTCACGGAGCGGAAAGTGAGCATGATCAGCACGACGAAAATGAGCAGTACCACCGGGCCAACCTTGGCCACAGAAGCCTGTGTCTTGGCATTGTCTCTCACCTGTCCTTCCATCGAGTAATACACGTTGGGATACAAGGCGAGTACTTCGGGAAGCAGCCGATTTTCAATTTCGGTGAGCACATCGTTGGTAGAGACATCAGCCGAGGCGGCATCTGCCTGCACACGAATCTCGCGCTTGCCGTCGAGGTGGTTGATGGCGATCACGCCACGAGTGGGAGCGATGTTGGCGATTTCATATAGTGGATATGACTCGCCATTGGCGGTGCGGATGCGCATGTCTTCGAGGTCACCGATAGAAGCCCGGTCGGATTCGGAGTAGCGAATCCAGATTCTCACTTCGTCTTCCCCACGCTGGAGTCGCTGCACTTCGGCGCCAAAGAATCCCTGACGCACTTGCCCAACCACGGTCTGCAAATTGAGGCCAAGCATAAGGGCCTTGTCCTTGAGGGTGATGTTGAGCTCGCGCAGCCCGCTTTGGTTATTATCGACCACGTTTCTGAGGTCTGAAAACTCATTGAGGCTGTCTTTGAGGGTTTCTACGGCTTTTTCCAGTTCGCTGAGGTTGCTGGAAAAAAGTGCGATAGAGACGGCCTTGCCAAAGGGGCTAGCCAGGGTATAGCTCACTTCTTCAGCACCGAGAATGATGCCGGCCTCTTTCTTGATGGAGTCGGCAATAGAAAGCGAAGAAGCCTGGGGCGGATATTGCTGCCTGGTTTCGCTGTCAATCAGGTTGATGAGGATATTTCCTTCGTAGGTGGTTCCCGCCTGATTTTTGTTGACGATTTTCACAACGTCCAACCCGTCAGGGCGACGGGCTTTGAGGCGATCATTTACCCTCCAAGCGGCATCTTCGATCTCATTCATCCATTTTCTGGTCACCTCTTCTGGGGTTCCTGCTGGCATTTTGATGTTGGCCGTGATGTAGTCCCCTTCGATTACCGGAAAAATGGTGGTTTTCAGAAGCCCACCAGTGATGAGTGAGAAGGAAATAAAGAGCAGCGCCAACGGAATCGCCAGGCCCAAGGGCGGAAACTTGAAAATGATTCGCAGTTGGGGCTCATAGAGCTTTACCCGCATCCATTCCATGAAGTTGCTCAGCACGGTCTGGATTTTATCTACGATGGTATTGGTCTTGTTTTCCTCGCGGGTAAGTGCCTTGGAGTGCGCTACGTGTGCAGGCAAAATCAACGCTCCCTCTAACAGGGAAAAACCTAGTGTGAGAATAACGACAAGCGCCACATCCTTGAAAAAGTCTCCGGTGATCCCGTCAAGGAAAAAGAACATCCCGAAAGCAACCATGGTGGTGAGAATCGCAGAAGTCACGGCTGGAAGCACTTCCATGGTGCCGTCTATCGCTGCTTCAATCGGGTCTTTGCCCCTTTCCCAATGAGAAAAAATATTTTCGCTGATCACGATCCCGTCATCCACAAGAATACCAATCACGAGGATCATGCCGAAGAGCGACAAAACGTTGATCTGTAGCCCAACCATTGCGCCTATCATAAACATCCCAGCAAACGAAACTGGAATGGCCAGGGCAACCCAAAAAGCGAGGCGCAACTGAAGAAACATAGCCAGCAAAACCACCACGAGAACCATACCGATCAGGCCATTGGCGCTGAGCAGGTCGATCCGCTGACGCAGCAGGATAGATCCATCGTTGATAACGGTAGCCTGCACATCGGCGTGAGATTCGTTGAATTCTGCGACATAGGTGTTTACCTTATCGGCGATGGTGAGGAGGTCTTCATCAATGGTGTTACTCACACTGATCGAAACAGAGGGATTGCCATTGACGGTAGATCCGCTGGGGTTGTCGGCAAACTGATCGCGCACCTCGGCAATCTGGTAGAGATATACCTGCCGACCGTCGGGCTTAGTGGCTATCACGAGATCGCGAATGGCACTGGCATAATACTCTTTGGAGCGGGTTCTGATCAGGATTTCTTCGTCTTCTCCTTTGATGGTGCCACCGGTGAGCTCGAGGTTGGCGCTGGCTACAGCTCTGCTTACCTGATCAAAGGTAATGTCAAAGGTGCGGAGGTCATTTTCTTTCACGCGAATCTCGATTTCCTCATCCGGAAAGCCACTGAGGCTAACTTTGGAAATACCCGGCTGCCCGAGCAGATCAGACTCTACCGAGCGGGCGTATCGCTTGAGTGTTTTGAGGTCCACATCGCCACTAATGGCAAAGTTGAGTGCTACGGTGAGAAACTCCTGCTTGAACACAACGGGCGGCTCAAGGTTGGCGGGAAAAGAGTTGATCTGATCCACGGCGTTTTTCACATCCTGTAGCAGGAGGTCAATGTCGTATCCACGCTTGATCTCAACGGTGACCACTCCCGAGTTTTCCCGCGATACAGATGATACGCGGTCTATGCCCGTGAGGCCTTTGAGATTGTCCTCAATCTTGTTGATAACCCCTTCTTCGATTTCCTCGGGTGAGGCACCAGGGTACACAAGCTGCACAGCCAGGAGTTTGGTTTCTGTTTCAGGAAAGAAGGTGCTCTTCATGTTGTTGAGCCCCAGGAATCCCAAAATCAAGATAACCACCATCAAGATATTCCCGGTGATGGGGTATTTGATGAAATAGGTAATGAGTTGTTTCATTCTAAGATGGGTTGTTTCGGGCTATTCGGCTTCAAAAACAGAGACTGACATGCCATCATAGGCATTCGGAATGGCCTGATTGACCAACCATGCACGATCTTGCAAACCGCGCACAAGCACAATGTCATCGGAGTACTGAATGGGCTCCACCGATACTTGCTTGAGGGTAGCCCCCTGCAAAAACTTCTCGGAATCGGAAGACGAGGTGGCCGCATCAGAAGGCATGGCCACAAACACGCTGTTGTCATCCATCAGCAGTTTGCGGTCGATGGCAAACACATCCTTGAGCGCTGCTCCGGCTACGGTACCATTGAGGTACATTCCCTCCTTGAGGCCATTGCCACTCACACCGATAAACACGCGAATGGTCTGCGTTTGCGGGTCAATGACATCAGAGATTCTGAGGACTTTTCCGGACCATTTGCCGCCGATATCGTCAGAACGGAGATCTACCTGACTGCCAATGGCGAGATAGGGAAGGTCACGGAGAGAGACAGAAGCTTCCACTTCATAGGAGTTGGTGTTAAAAAACTCTCCGAGCTTTTGCCCAACTCTCACGAGGGTTCCCTCTGTGATGTTGCTTTGAGATACCTTGCCACTGAAAGGGGCATAAATAAAGTACTTGGCCTGCCGGGCCTCTTGGCTCCTGATGGAGTAAAAGAGGTTATAGATGTTTTTGGCCGTGAGGAAATAGCGCTCTTTGTCTGTAGCAGGAGTCGGCATTTCGGGGAGCGCCTTGTCGAGGTCAATGCTATCGAGATAAGCAATCCATCGGGGGAAACTCTCAGGATAATCTGACTTCAGATCAGGAAGCAACACCGTGATTTGATTCATCAGAGAACTCTTTTGCGCCCTTAGGTTCATGGCAAACTCGCGGTCGGCCATGTTGATGAGCACTTGTCCTTTGTTGAAATAGACCCCTTCTTTGAACGGCTTGCCACCACTACGGTAGGTGCCACCCACTTCAGAGAAAATTTCAACTTTGTCACGTGCTACGAGCCTGCCATTCACCTCCACATTGGCAGGATAGGTGCCGTTTTTCACGGGCAGATAGGATACCTGTGTCACAGAAGCGATAGCGGGTAGCTTGGGTGCAGGTTGCTTCTGCGAAGAAACCCTGCTCGAGATCCCGATGCCTCCGGCGACGATCAGGAGAAATAATACGAGCGAAACGATTGCCGATCTCATGTATAAAGTAATTGCGTTGAAGGTTCGGTTACAGTTGTAACTATATGAAAAACACTATAAGTGCTGCTTTACATTTGTCAATATCCTACGTAAGATGCCCTGACACTGGGCCAGTTCTTCCTCTGGAATGTCTGCGAGGGCTTCCCGATGCGTTTCCTGTGCCATAGGCATCAGCGTGGCTTCGAGTTCTTTTCCTGCTTTGGTGAGGTAAATGAGTTTGTTCCTGCGGTCGTTCTGATCAGGAACGCGCAAGACGTAATTTAGCTCTTCCAGATTGTCGATGGCGCGGGTTACGGCGGTTTTGTGCCGCCCAGCGATCTGGCCAAGCTTGGCCTGATTTTGCCCATCTTCCTGCCAGAGGTGAACAAGCACAATCCAATGCTCCATGTTCATCTCATATCCCGCATTTCGCATTCGCTCGGTAAGAGATTTGGCCATGGCTTTTCCAATCATCCCGATAAGGCTGGCGAAGGATCGGCTCGGTGTAAAGGATGTATTTTGCTCCATTTTTTGGTTACGAGCGTAACTAACGGGCGAACATCGTAAAAGTTTACCAGAAATGAATAAATTTCTGTTAAATAAAAACCCCGTGACAATGTCACGGGGTTTGTCTATGAGGAACCTGCACAAACACCAGAGGTTAATGAAACCCCAAGTAAGACATGGATGAAGACGCCAGAGCATCTCGGTAATCCGCTTTGCCAGTAAACTGAACGCTCCCGAAGGAGTGCGGCCCGCCCTCGATCTTCCGAGCTTATCTCCAAAGGTTAATAACTGTAAGTTTCAAAAACAGCTGTTGGTGCCTATGCAGGAAGTCTTATGCTAATCTGATGATGTTGTAACGGTAAAGGAGCTGGATTGTTGAAAAATGATGGGAAATATGAACCAACGCTCAATTCCCCGACAACGATTTCTCCTCCGCTGCTTTTCTTCTCACAGAATCAGAAGCAAGGTACATCATCCTCTCCATAAGGTCAATCATGAGCTCTTGCATTCTTCTTACATTCTACGAACCGAGACAAAGCGATCTCGATAATACTGCAACTGAAATATCTTTTCTTTCACAACGCCCCTGCGGCAGGCGTGAACCACAATCACCTCCTGGCCAGCTTCTGCCACCACAATGCCTACATGCCCGATGCTTGCACTGTTTCTTCCTTTAAAAAAAATCAAATCCCCGGGCAGTGTTTCTTCCAGCTCTACTTTTTCCCCTTGTAGTGCCTGAGAGCGGCTATCTCGTGGAATGCTGAGCCCAGCCAGCTCAAACACGTAGCTCGTGAGCCCGGAGCAATCGAAGCCCTCGGGGCTTCTGCCCGCTGTGCGATAGCGAGAACCAACCAGAGATTCGGCAATCTCCACAACGGTCCCCTCTGCCTGCACATGATCACTGGGCGACCAAACCCAGCTAATCAAGATCATCGCAGCTACTCCCCATGCAACTTTATATTTCATATTCCGCTTTCTCTTACCTGTAACGATGACATAGTGACTCCCATTATAAGGAATCGTCACACATGACGATTTCCCACCTTCATTTGGCAGATTTTGTATCTTCCTGTTTAGCTACCAACGCTTACATAAACCTATAACAATGTTTAACACGATGAAAGGGACCAATCTGTTCACCCTCGCGAGGATATGCGTCCTCACCCTTATGGTGGGGCTTCTGCCTCTGGGGCTATCGGCTCAACAAGCCGACGGCTGCATTGGATTTTGGAAAACCGTGGATGACGAAACCAAAGAAGTCAAATCTGTTGTCCAGATCTACAAATCCGGCAATAAGTATCAAGGCAAAGTAGTCAAGCTCTATCGATTGCCGGGAGAAGACCCCAATCCCATCTGTGATCTCTGCGACGAGGACGATTCCCGCTATAACAAGCCCGTGCTGGGCATGGTTGTTTTGACTGATCTGGAGTGGGATGCCAGCGACAATGAATGGGACGATGGCGAGATCCTTGACCCCCAAAACGGCAGTGTGTATGACTGCTATATCACCCTCGAAGGCAAAGACAAGATGAAAGTGCGGGGTTTCCTCGGGCTTTCCTTATTGGGTCGCACCCAGTAT
Source organism: Bacteroidia bacterium (assembly GCA_030731845.1). Classification (GTDB taxonomy): domain Bacteria; phylum Bacteroidota; class Bacteroidia; order J057; family J057; genus JANQTF01. The sequence goes on from JANQTF010000300.1 coordinate 52,001, forward strand.
TGGTATCGGGTAGAAGATCCCAACAAATAATCAAAGAATCATCCTTCCCCTTCTTATCTGGCCTTATGTTATGAGGGAGAAAGCAGGTTGTATTCTCGATTTTCCTAACACCGCGCCAGAGGAGATTCTCCTTCGGCGTGGTTGTTTTCTAAAAAACTTGTATTGACTTTTGCCTCATAGCTCCGTAGATAGTACTGATGGAGAACAAGCAGCTGTATGTGTTCGATTTTGATGGAACCATCGCCGATTCGGTGCCGGCTGCCCTCCGCATTATCAATGATCTCGGGGCAGAATATCGTCTCCCAAAAGTAGATCCGCAGATCATCGCAGAGCTCAAACACAAGAGCATCAAAGAGCTGCTCCACATGTCGGGCCTTACCTGGGTTCAGATTCCCGGCTTTCTACGCAAAGCCAGGCTTGGGTTTAGGAAAATGATCGACGACGTCAAGCCCATCGAGGGAATGCCAGCGCTTATTCATCATCTTGTAGAATCCAATGCCAGGCTCGGTATCCTTACTTCCAATCGCGAAGACAATGTCAGGGATTTTTTACAGAAGCACGATCTCGAGCAATTTGATTTCGTAGAATGTTCCACCTCCCTATTCGGAAAAGCCAACAAACTTCGTAGAATCAAGAGAATGACAGGCATTCCTTTTCAGTCCATGGCGATGATCGGAGATGAAGTGCGAGACGTAGAGGCAGCAAAAAAAGTCGGCGTCACCTCTGTTGCAGTTACCTGGGGATTTAATTCCCCTGAGCTACTGCAAACCAGTCACCCCGACCACCTTGTATCCTCCACAGAGGGCCTCGATCATCTGCTGCGCTTCTCTTCCAGTGCTGGCGCGAGATAGGCGCCATTCTGCTTGAGTTGATCCAGCATATCCACGACCATCTCGGGCAGAGAATAAGATTCCTGCCAGCCCCAGTCCTCTCTAGCCGCCGAGTCGTCGATGGAGCCGGGCCAACTGTCGGCTATTTTTTGTCGAAAGTCGGGCAGATAGGTCATCTCAAAATCGGGCAGGAGCCGCTTGATTTCGGCATAGATCTCCTCTGGCGCAAAGCTCATTCCACTCAGGTTATACGAAGACCGATTTTTGATCAACGTGCCAGGCGCCTCCATCAGTGAAATTGTAGCTTTGATCGCATCTGGCATATACATCATCGGCAGACGTGTGCCCACTTGCAGAAAACAGCGATATGCCTCGCCACGCAGCGCATGATGAAAAATATCGACCGCATAGTCAGTGGTGCCGCCACCGGGCTTGCCACGGTAGCTGATCAGGCCGGGATATCGAATGCTGCGAACGTCCACGCCATATTTTTCAAAATAATATTCACACCATCGCTCTCCTGCCTGCTTGGAGATGCCATAAACCGTATTCGGCTCCATCACGGTTCGCTGAGGCGTGTTTTCCTTGGGAGAAGTAGGGCCAAAAACAGCAATGGAGCTTGGCCAAAACAGGCGTTGGGCCTCGGTGTGCCTTACTGTTTCCAGGCTATTCATCAGGCTCTCCATGTTGATTTTCCAGGCCATCTGCGGATCCTGCTCTCCTTTGGCAGAGAGAATCGCGGCAAGGTTATAAATGGTATGGACCTTGTGTTGGCGCACCGCTTCCATCTGAGCTTCGCGGTCAAGCGCATCGAGCATCAGATATGGTCCGCTGCCATGAGCTGGCGCCGGGCGAATGTCGGCGGCAATGACCTTGTCGCTTCCGTATCGGAGGCGAAGGGCATGTACCAGATCACTACCGATCTGGCCTAATGCGCCGATCACCAGGATCGTGCCGGTAGAAGATTGATTATCCATGTGGGCGGGATTTCTCGTGGGCGATTTAACCCGAAATCTGGTCTATATTCTTTAGAAATACAACCAGATTTTTCCCACAGTCGGTCAATGGCACACCTGGGTGCGAAACTTATTCCCATTCCTCTTTCCCTTCCTTAGCCTTGGGTGTGAAAGAGTCAAGGCATAGTTGTATTTTGAAAAAACAAATTATCCACGACTTTTATGATTCAGTTTCAGCAAGTTATTTATGAAATACACAACGATGCTTTCATTTTTGCAAAGGATCCTCCTCCTTGGCTGGGGATGCCTCCTCCCGGCATTCGGACAAGTTTCTTATCAGGCGTCCTATCATCAGGGTGCAGGAAATCCCGGTGGCCTCAACCAGGAAACTGACTTTAATACCGTGGGCTGGAGCGAGCTCATGGGCGGAAGCCTGCTGAGCAACCAATGGTCCAACCCAGGAAATATTCCGTTCAATTTTGAATTTTTTGGGCAGCAGGTTTCCTTTTTCCGCGTAAGTGCCAACGGGCTTGTCACCTTTGACATGACCCCCTCTGCCCCTCCGGGCAATAATAGTCTCCTCCCCTCAGCACTGGTACCCGATAGCACAATTGTCTGCTTCTGGGACCAATTCACCATTTCGCCTCCTACGGGCAGCAACGACAAGGTTCAGACCAAGATATTTGGTACTGCCCCCAATAGGCAGCTCTGGATTCGCTGGGAATCGTATGAATGGGGTGCTTGTAGTTTTGCCTATCTGGCCGTTGTTCTGAATGAAGGAAGCAACAAAATCCACCTCGTGGATCTGTATAGCAGCACCAATGCCAGCCTCGTCAGTGCCACAGTTGGGATCCAGGCCAACGCGGGATTTGCCGTGAGTGCGGCTCACAACGTGCCGCTTTCGGGAGCCGGGTCTGGCAATAGCGACAATAGCTACTACACCTTTACGCCCTATCTCATTGAGCCTTATGATATGCAAGCCGTTGGCATCACGGCTCCGGCAGGCGATGGCTGCGGTCTTGGTCAGGAGTCTGTTTCGATTAAGCTAAGCAATGTGGGATTATTCACGGCCACTGGCATGACAGCGAGATTGTCTGTGGATGGAGGAAGTTTTTCCGCGCCTGAGCTGATTCCGGGCAGCCTGGCTCCCGGCGATACCATTTCATTTACCTTCGCCACCAAAGCCAATCTTTCCAGCATTGGCTCTCATTCTCTCAAGGTGGTATTGTCAGTAGCAGGCGACAACAACCCCCTGAATGACACGATGAGAACCTCCCTGAGCAACCTGGTGAGTGTAAGCACTTTTCCTTATCAGGAGAATTTTGAGAATGGCAGTGGCGGATGGACACCCGGCGGCACCAACTCTTCCTGGGCCATGGGCTATGCCAATAACCCCACGATACAAGGAGCTCCTTCGGGCGTAAATGCATGGATCACCGGGCGCACAGGCACCTACAACAGCAATGAAAACTCGTGGGTCATGAGCCCTTGTTTTGACCTGACCACGCTCGGACCACAGGCGGTGATCTCGATGAATATCTGGTGGGAAAGTGAATACAGTTGGGACGGCGCCGTGCTTCAATCCTCTATAGACGGAGGCCTCAGTTGGCAGCGAGTTGGAAAATTTGGAGACGGGAGTAACTGGTATAATGACAACACGATCAACAGCTTGCCCGGCGGGCAGCCCCATGGCTGGTCCGGCCAAAGTGCCGGAGGCACCGGATCAGGGGGCTGGGTGCGTGCCCAGGCCAAATTGGGTTCTGCCCTCCTTGGCGAGCCCAAAGTGCTTTTCCGCTTTGCCTTCAGCTCAGATGGCTCCAGCAACCTCGATGGCTTTGCCTTCGACGATGTCACCATTGGCAATGCCCCGGTGATCAACCTTGGCAACAACGCCTTCTTCTGCAATGGCCATCAACTCGATGCCGGAGCAGCAAATGCCACCAATAGCATCAAGTGGTCAACAGGAGCCACTACCCAAAAAATCACCCTCCTCAACGCTACCCAAGGTGCCATCATCGACTCTATGGTCACCGTTTCCGTCACCGATTCCAAAGGTCTTGTAGGGCACGATACCATCATTTTTTCCATGACATTGCCTCCCACAGCTCAGATTGTGGACGTGACCAAAGTCGCTTGTTTTGGCGAATCTACGGGAGCCATTGATCTCAACATGGCAGGCGGAGCCTCGCCTTTCACCTACGCCTGGTCCAATGGCGCTTCGGTTCAGGACCCCACAAATTTGCCCAAAGGCACATATAGCGGTGAGGTCATCGACATCAACGGCTGCAAAGCATTTATCCCCTCCGTCACCGTGACAGAAAACCCCAAACTCTCACCTAGTGCCAACATCGAGTCCGTGCTTTGCCACGGCGACAGTACAGGCTCTGTGCAGCTAGGCGCAAGTGGCGGCGTAGGACCATATCAGTATCTTTGGACTGACGGAAGCACCAATTCTTTTCGCAGCCAATTGGCCTTTGGCACCTACGCTGTGGTGGTGACCGACAGCAAAGGGTGTCAGAAAAATCTCGAAGCAGAAGTCACCCAACCCGAACCACTGGCGCTTTCAGCACAAATTGCTACAGACGCCAATTGCATCGACTCATTTGATGGAAAGATTGACCTCACTTTCGACGGAGGGACCACTCCTTACAGCTATTTCTGGGACCATGGCAGCAATGAAGAAGACCCGACGGACCTGGCACCAGGCAGCTACTCAGGCTATGTGCTTGACTCCAACAACTGCTTTTTCCAGTTGCCAGCCTTCGCCATTTCCTATAGCGACTCTATTCCTGAGGCTGGATTTGGCTTCGGCATGGCCGGCGCACAGGTAGGATTTAAGGATAGTTCACAAAGGGCTGCCAGCTACTTCTGGGATTTTGGCGACGGACAAAGCAGCACCGACCCGCAACCAGGGCACTTGTATGAAGAAAATGGAATATTTACCGTGACACAGATTGTGAGTAATGCTTGTGGGAGTGACACAATTACCCGGGAGGTCAATATTATCTCCGCCTCCCTCCAAAGTGAGTTGAACGTTTCGGTGCAATTGTATCCCAACCCGAGCAAAGGCAGCTTTGAGATCAGTCTCGGCGCCACGTGGGCCGGAAAGGGCATCATCGCGGTTCACAATATCAATGGGCAGGAGGTGTGGTCTGATACCCGAATCCTCAGTCCCGGGATAAAAATTGAGGTTACGCTGCCGCAGACACTTTCCAAAGGCCTTTACCTCGTGTCAGTGAAGCTAGGTGATCAGATGATCATGAAGAAGCTGGAGCTGAGATAGGAAATCAAGAAGAAGGCGAGCCTCATCAGGATCGCACAGCGAATAGATAGCTAAGACAAAACCTGAGTCATCCTATCTGAATGGGATAACTCAGGTTTTTTGGGCAAAAGTCATGATTGAGCTAATTGATTGGTGTAATTCATGCAAATTAAGCCAACAAACTGGCCTAATTCAGATCTCGATACGAATAGATTTTGCGCTCCTACATAAAGTCATACTTTACGTTAAAAATTTTGACATAAAATTACCCTTATTGTTTGGGAAAGCCAGCAGCGATGCGGTATCGACAGGTGCGGGCAGTTTTGGGGAGCTGTATGGTGGGTGGAAAGAGTAAACTAGTAGCAGCACATCCGCAGATTGAAAATCTGATTTTCAATCTGCGAATTATCTCAGTCTTACGCCCCTACAAATTCAAAAAAATTTTGCCGGTGCACCACCGCCGGATCACTTCCGGGATAGGCAGCCAGAAAGGCTTTGGGTATCTGAGCGGAGGTTTCCGGGTTCCACTTAAACTCAAAGGCAGACAGTTTGCCACCGTAATCTTCGATGTAATCAATCTCCTGGCGGGAAGTGGTGCGCCAGAAATACATATTGGGCCCATAGCCTGAATACAGGTTTCGTTTTCGCCGCTCCACTATCAGGAAGTTTTCCCACAGCGCACCCTTATCCTGTCGCAGGGCCATGGGATTGAAGTTCCGGATAATGGCATTCCGGATACCGGTGTCATAAAAATAGATTTTCCGGCCCTTTTTGATTTCGTTTCGAGCATTCCGGCTCAGGGAAGGCAGCCTGAATACCACGAATGACTGCTCCAGTAAATCAATGTAGCGCTCTACGGTGGCAGGGTCTGCCCCGACGATCTGCGCCACTTCATGGTATTGTACTTCCTGCCCTAACTGTAAGGCAAGCGCCTGCAGAATTTTAACAATCAGACTCGGCTTTTTCAGTTGATCCAGCATCAGCAAGTCCTTGTACATCAGGCCCTCACTCAGGTCAGTCAAAAGGCGTACAGCTCCTTCAACCCCGCCTGTTACCACTTCAGGATAGTAACCATAAATCAGGCGTTGTTCGAGCAGGGCATGCTCTGTCAGTCGCCCGTGGTAAGCCTGCATTTCGGCGAAGGAGAGGGGCAGCAGGGTAAAGTCGTACTTGCGGCCCGTGAGGCTTTCCTTGGTTTGAGCAGCTATGTCCAGCGATGAAGATCCTGTTACCAGCAGATGCACCTCTGGAAAATGGTCTGTGATCAGTTTAAGGGTCAGGCCTGCATTGGTCAGCCGCTGGGCTTCATCCACCACCATTACCTTGTAGTTTCCAATCAGGGGTTTAAGTTGGGCAAGAGAGATGCCGCTGAGTGCCTCCCTGATGGCTGGGTCGTCGCCGGTAAGCCACAACACAGGTTGTTCGAGCCCATTTGCCAGCCGGGTAACAAGGGTTGTTTTGCCAACCTGCCTTGGGCCTGTGAGCACTATGGCTTTTTTGGGACTGATAAACGGCTGGATTTGTCCTTCGAGGAGTCTTGGAATCATCTCCTAAAATACACCCAGTTGAGGCCAAATCGAAAAATTCATTCATTTTTTTCGATTTGAATCGAAAAATTCATTCATTATTTCCGATTAGGTCCTGTGCGAAAAATACCCCGGACCAGAGGGCCAATTCATAACACGATCATCTCGCCACCAGATGTTCAGGAGAACCGTCCTCCTTCTTCGCCCAATTGGGCACTTTCCCTCCATCCAAAACACACGCCCTCCCCACACAAAACCCGCAAACTCGCTGCGTGGCGGGTAGCGGTAATCCGGGCACTCACAGCAGCAGTGATGCGTTGCCGATCAGTTCGGGCTGTTTTGGGGAGCTGTATGATGGCGGAGGTGAATGGTGTGGGGAAGAGTAAAATGGCGGCCGCATGCCCGCAGATTGAAAATCTAACTTTCAATCTGCGGAAAAGATGCAAGATACTCCGGAAATCCTCTCCACCCCACTACCTTGCCCTGGCTGCGAGCCTGTTGCAGGTCACCGCCATAGATGAGGGCGGTTTCGGCGGTGTCAAGGCCGGAAATTCCTGCGAAAAATGCCAGATTATGGAAAAAATCAGGCTGTATGGTCTGCCCTGATTTGATTTCGAATGGGTGCAAGTGGCCACCGGTGTCAAACAGCAGATCAATTTCATGCCCGCTGCGGTCGCGCCAGAAATACAGCGGCATGCGGATACCACGGTTGTAAAAACTTTTGAGCGCCTCCACGATCACAAAGTTTTCAAATAAGGCACCCCGCGCATAGTGGGTCTCCAACTCACCAACCGTGCGAATACCCAGCAGGTAGCAGGCCAGGCCCGTGTCGTAAAAATAAACCTTGGGCGTCTTGACGAGTTGCTTATTGAAATTACGGAAGTAAGGCGGCAGGGTGAAGGCGATGAAGCTGGTCTCCAGCAGAGAAAACCATTTTTTCACTGTCGGGTGAGAAAGCCCGGCCTCGGTGGCAATGGCACTCTGGTTGAACAACTGCCCTACCCGCCCGGCGGTGAGCCGGGTGAAGAGCTGAAATTGTTGTAGGTCGCTGACCTGGATCAGTTGGCGTAAATCCCGCTCTACGTAAGTTTGTAAATAGCTGGAAAAGAACAGATTAAGATCTACCCCCTGATCAAAAATCCTGGGGTACCCTCCGTTGAGAATCAGCTGCCAGGCAGATGTTGTGGCAAAATCGGTAGGCTGGAGTTCGTGAAAGCTAAGAGGCAGCAAATAGAATATTGCCACCCTGCCTGCGAGGCTTTGGGTGATACGCTCCATGAGCAGAAAATTCTGCGAGCCGCTCAGCACAAAAGCCCCGTTTTGCTTCTGTTCATCCACCAGAACCTGGATGTAGGAAAACAGCAAGGGCGCATACTGGGCTTCATCAATCACCATCCCGTTAGGACCCTGGGCAAGAAAGCCGCGAGGGTCATTGAGGGCAAATGATCTCGTTTCGGGGTCTTCAAGGTTGGCGTAGAAGTATCCGGGAAAAAGCTGGCGGCACAGGGTTGTCTTGCCCGATTGCCTTGGCCCTGTCACGCTCACCACAGGCATTTGGGTGGCTGCATCGCGGATTCGGGTCGCCAAATGTCGTTGAATCATACAGCAAGATAGGCAAATGATCCGCAGATTGAAAATTGGATTTTCAATCTGCGGATCATTTCTCCGCCAAGCTCACCCCACCATGCCGCCCCAGATAAAGTCCATGAACTCGCTGCGTGGCGGGTAGCGGCCAATCAGCTGGGTCTCCTGGAGGCCCAGAGAAGTGGCGCGGGCCACCAAAACGGATGAGTCAGAGGGAGTGGGGGTTTCTTTGACCTCAATGGCGGTCTGCCGGTCCAGAATAAAATCTATTTCCTGACCCGTTTTGAGCTGAAAATAGCTGAGCGAACCCAGTCGCATGAGCTGGAGCGCGATGGCATTCTCAAACAAAGCCCCGCTGCTGACCTGCGCCAGTTGGCTGATCAAGCCTGTATCTGCCAGATACATCTTCGGCTGCACGGCAATCGCCCGGTCTGTGTTGGCGGAGTAAGGCTTGATCAGATGCAAAAAATAGGTCCGCTCCAGCAGATGCAGATAGTCTTTGACCTTGTGGCGGCTGATCCCGATCAAGGAGGCCAGCTTGGTATAATCCAATCGGCTCCCAATTCGGGACGCTAGCAAGCTCACCAGGCGGTACAGGTCATCTATCGCAGTGTAGTCAGACAAGAGCTTGACATCCAGCTCGATATATGAATTCAAAACATCTTTCAGGAGGCGTACTTTTTTGTCTGCCGTACCTGCCAGCACCACATCAGGGAAGCCGCCATACTGGATAAACTCCTCGTAGTGTGCCGTGTATTGCGCATAGAGCGACTGCCGGTAGGGCTTCAGCCGGAAGGCTTGCAGGGGGCTGCTGTCTATCTCCTTGAAAGTCAAAAATTCCTGAAAGTCAAGGGGATACATGTCGAAAATCTGCTTTCTGCCCGCCAGACTTTCGGTGATGCGGTTGCGCAGGTAATAGGAGCTGGAGCCTGAGATGATGAATTTGACCGAAAAATGATCGTGGTAATATTTGATAAATGAGACCGCATCCGGAACCAGTTGCACCTCGTCGAGTGCGATGACTGCAGGCTGGCTGAAGTCGATTCCTTTGATTTCGAGATCTGTTTGAATCTCACTAAAGTTGTTCTGTGTGAAAATGGCCCTGTCCTCAATTCGTTCGAGATCGAGGTAAAGCTTGTTGTCATGGGGCGTCTGGTCGAGGAGATAGCGGAGTGCTGTGGTTTTCCCTACGCGGCGCATGCCCGTGATAACGCTCACTTCTTTCTCAGCGAGATGGCTGAGCAGATCAGGATAGATTTTGCGCTCATACATAAAGTGATACTTTACGTTAAAATTCCTGACATAAAGTTACACTTAATGCTTGAAAAAGCCAGCAGCGATGCTGTGTTGAGTCGCATGAGCTGGAGCGCGATGGCATTCTCAAACAGAGCCCCGCTGCTGACCTGCGCCAGTTGGCTGATCAAGCCTGTATCGGCCAGATACATCTTCGGCTGCACGGCAATCGCCCGGTCTGTGTTGGCGGAGTAAGGCTTGATCAGATGCAAAAAATAGGTCCGCTCCAGCAGATGCAGATAGTCTTTGACCTTGTGGCGGCTGATCCCGATCAGGGAGGCAGTTTGGTATCATCCAGTCGGCTCCCAATTCGGGACGCCAGCAGGCTCACCAGCCAGTGCGGGTCAAAGGCCTATTTGGATAAATAAGGAAGAGGGAGCCTGGAGAGCATTCCCTCCAGCTCGTCGGCTAGCCTTTCATGCAACTTTTTTGATCTTCTTCGTTCAATAATCACACCCTTCACAAGAACCCGGTGACTATGCACGCATTCCTCAGACCCCTTCTTTCTTTCCTGATCCTGACAAGTTCTTTTCTCGCAATGGCCCAAGACAAGCCCAAGGATTACGGAATCAGCTCAAAAAAAGCACTCGAATTTTATCTGGAGGGGCAGCAGCAATCGCAGTGGCGGGCCTACCGCGAGGCCGCCAAGGCCTACGAAGAAGCGATCAACATTGAGCCTGAGTTTGCACAAGCGCATCTTCAACTCGGGATTACGGCTTTTTTGCTCGATAAGTCAGATGTTGCCGTGACCTATCTCACCAAAGCGCGCGAATTGCGCCCGGAGGAGTATCCGGCATTGGAATACTACCTCGGCCTCGCCGAATTTGACCAGGAACACTATGCCGAGGCCGCTGCTGCATTTGCCACCTATCTCGATCAAAAGTCGGGCAGAAAGGTGGATATAGAAAAGGCTCAAAGCCTCCTCAAGCATTCGCTTTTTGCCGCCGAGGCGATCCAGCATCCGGTAGATTTTGAACCCGAAAACCTCGGCCCCGCCATCAACACCCAGTATCACGAATACCTGCCCTATCTCACCGCCGACAACGGCATGTTGCTCTTTACCAGCCGCCGGCCAGAGAGCATCGGCGGATATCAGGCCATGCTCCGCGATTTTTCTGAAGATTTTTTCTATTCCGTGCCAGGAGAAAATGGCGAATGGCTCCCTGCCGAAAACCTGGGCACGCCCATCAACTCTGCCGAAAACGAAGGCGCAGCGGCTATGAGTCAGGATGGCCGGGTGATCATTTTCACGGCTTGCAACCTGCCCGGAGGCGTTGGCAACTGCGATTTGTATGCCTCCTTTCGGCAAGACAAAGGCTGGTCAGAGCCACAAAACCTCGGGCCACAGGTGAACAGCGAAGGCTGGGATTCGCAGCCATGCCTCTCTCATGATGGCAAAACCCTCTACTTCTCCTCCGCCCGCCCAAACGGACAAGGCGCGCGCGACCTCTGGTACAGCACCTGGGATGGCCAAAAATGGGGCCCCGCCAAAAATCTCGGAGGGCCTGTCAATTCGCCCGGCAACGAAGATTCTCCTTTCCTCCACGCCGATGGGCTCACGCTCTATTTTTCCTCCGATTACCATCCCGGCTTCGGCTCTCAGGACCTTTTTGTGAGCTATCGGCAGGAAGGTGGCGCCTGGAGCGACCCAATCAACCTTGGCTATCCGCTCAACACCTCGGCCGATGAGAGCAATATCTTCGTAGCGACCAATGGCCGCGAGGGCTATATCAACTCCGACCGCGACGGTGGGCTCGGGGGCAGCGATCTATACCGCTTTGTGATGCCAGAGGAAGTCAGACCCGAAATTTCCACCTTCCTGCGTGGGGTGGTCAAGGACAGCGTCACAAAAGCGCCTGTATTTGCCGCCATTGAGGTGATCGACATCGAAACCAATGATACCCTTCGCAATGTCAGGTCAGGAAAAAGTGATGGCAAATTTCTCATGAGCCTGCCCGGTGGCCGCGACTATATTGCCTATGTGCAGGCGCCCAACTACCTTTTCACCAGCCAAAAATTCTCGCTCAAAACCTTGCAGGAGGAAACCTATTTCGATCTGACCATCCTGATGAAGCCCCTGGAAAGCGGCATGCAGATCGTGTTGCCCAATATTTTCTATGAAACGGGGAGTTGGCAGCTTACCGCGGGCTCTGGTCCCGAACTCCGCACCATGGCCCAGTTTCTCACGCGAAACCCGAGGATTTCCATTGAAATACAGGGACACACCGACGATGTGGGCAGCGACCGCGACAACCTGAGCCTGAGTCAAAAGAGAGCGGAATCTGTGAAAAATGCCCTGATTGAATTGGGGATTGATCCCGGAAGATTACAGGCCAAAGGGTATGGAGAGACAACCCCTGTTGCCGACAACGGCACCGAAGCCGGCAGAGCATCCAACCGCCGCACCGAGATGAAAATCACCGATGCTGGACGATAGCTCGATGGTCGCAACTATCCATTTTCCCAGGACCGGAGCAGCATGAGCGCCTCGCTGATGTGTGGACCGATCTGTAGCTGAGAAGCAAAATGGTACCGCACGATGCCATCCTTATCAATAAGGAAGGTTTCTCGCCCGGGCAGAAGGCCAAACAAGGATTTCTTTACCCCATAGGAATCGGCAGCCTTGCTATTTGGATCGGAGAGCAGATGAAAAGGCAACCTTCGACTGCTGGCAAACTGCTGATGAGACTTGATAGAATCAGCACTCACACCGATCACCTCAGCTCCAGCAGCCACAAAGTCTTCATAGCTATCCCGAAATCCACAGGCTTCCTTGGTGCAGCCGGGGGTTTCGTCTTTGGGGTAGAAATACAAGACAACGTGCTTTTTGCCGATAAAATCGGTGATATTCACGATTTCTCCATCCTGATTAGGAAGGGAAAAGTGAGGGGCTGCTGTTCCAATTTGGGGGCGATTCATGTGCTGACAAAATTGATTGGTTGTTGAAATAAACAATAATTTTAACTGAGGGTGCGTAAAGCATAGGTGTTTTTTGTCCAATCTGCGGCTTTCCTCGTCTCGAAAACATCAACGCAACATTGATTTCATGATGGATAATCATTTATCACCGCGATTTGTTGGGCTTTTTAATGTATTTTTCATTTACGAATCCAAAACCCAATCTGCATGTTTCAATCATTACGAAGTATATTCTCTCTGGCCGTCATCCTAATGGCTGGATTTTCGCTTTCAGCGCAGGTTTGCACCCCTGACGTCCAATATGTGGAAGTAGGCCTGTATCCCGACTCCTTGCCAAATGGCACGATCGGCTTTGCCTACGAGCAAGTGATCCATGTGGTGATCCCGCAGGACACGAATGTCACCCTTGCCCCGTTTGGCGTGTTGCAAGTGGACCTATGTAGCCTCAAGCTCGACTCTATTCCCAACCTGCCAGCTGGCATGACCTATGAATGCAACACTGCCGACTGCACCTGGGAGATTGATCATACTGCGGGGGTGATCAATCGCGCTTGTGTCACCCTCACGGGCACGCCCACCGAAGCGGTATCGCCAGACGATAGCATCGTGGTGTATGCCTCCGTGACACCGGGAGCCTTCAATGCCACAAGCGGCAATTGTGATCCACTCACCATTGCCCTGCCCAGCAATCTTACCACCATTGTGTACAAAACGGCCCTCAAGCTCGAAGATGCCAATACGGCGATTCGCAAAGGACTCATTACCCTTGGTCTGACTGTGTCTCCCAATCCAAGTCATGGCGAAAGCGCTGTCATCCGCTATAGCCTCCCACAGCCTGACGCCGTGTCTATTCGCCTGATCAACTCGCAAGGACAGGTTCTCAACAGTCTGGCAATGGGATATCAGCAAGCCGGACCACAGGAAGTCGCTCTGCCGCAGCAAGATTTGCCAGCAGGGGTGTACTTCCTAGAAGTGAGCACTCAATCTGGGCAGATCCGCCAGACAAGCACCTGGATCAGGCAGTAATTACTCTGCCGCCTACAAAGACCTTGACACCCGGCGACAGTACCTGTCGCTGGGTTTTTTGCCCCTCCTCTCCCATCGATCTACTATGACTCGCCTTCCTCTGCTTTTCGCCCTTGTGCTACTAGGGCTATTGCTGCCTGCTCAGGCGCAACATACGCTCACTGGAAAGATCACAGATCTTTCTTCTGGAGAACCGCTCGTAGGTGCCGCCATTGCCATTCCCGCCCTCAACATTGGCACATTTTCTCAGGAAGATGGAAGCTACTCTCTCTCCTTCGAATCCAGTCCTAGCCTCTCCGTCCGGGTCAGTTTTTCCGGATACATCGCACAAACCCAAGATATCAATGTTGAAGGAACCACGACCTCGCTTGATATAGCCTTGAGCTCGGGTGAATTCACCACCAATGACGTGGTGATCACCGCCACCAAAGGCTTTGGGCAGCGCCAAGCTGATGTGACGGTGTCCATCTCTGTGGTGAAGCCACAGAGCATTGACCTGCAAGCCACGCCCAACATCAGCCGGGTGATCAACCAGATTCCTGGGGTGGACAATCAAGACGGGCAGATCAACATTCGGGGAAGCTCGGGCTATGCCTATGGCGTAGGGAGCCGTGTGATGGTGACCCTCGACGGGTTGCCCCTGCTCACAGGCGACGCAGGCACAGCAGCCCTCGACCTCATTCCTGTGGACAACATTGCTCAGGTAGAAGTGATGAAAGGAGCCAGCTCAGTTTTGTATGGCTCAGCTGCGCTAGGTGGCGTGATCAACGTGATCACCGCCGACCCGGGCGCAACGCCCAAAACCAGAATCCGGACCCGTGCCGGATTTTATGGCACCCCCAGCAACAAGGCCATCGACTGGGATGGCGACAAAAACGCGTGGTTTGCCTCCACCCATATTTTCCACTCCCGTCAAATCGGTGCGCTCGACCTTACCCTTCAAACCGATTTCATCAAAGATCAGGGATATCGGCAAGGGACAGATACCGAGCGCTTTCGCGGCCTCATCATGACCAAGTATCACCCCAAAAACATCCCCGGCCTTACCTTCGGGGTCAATGTGAGCGGACGGGTGGATTCCAGCGGGGCGATGCTCTACTGGCGCAGCTATTTTCCTGATACCACAGAGGTAAATGGAGAAACGGTGGTCTCGGGCGGCGCGCTCACCCCGACCCAAGATGCGGGCGGCTATCGCAGGCAGATCAGCTCCTACCTTGCCGTGGACCCCGTGATCAAATATCTCGCGCCCAATGGCAACTTGTTCTGGTATCGCGGGCGGGTGCTACGCAACACCAACAGGAACAACTCCGGCCAATCAAACACCAACTACATTTCCTACAACGACTTTCTGTTTCAGCGCACCCTCGCCAAGCGGATCAATTGGGTCACGGGCGCTACTTATTCCTTTGCCGTGGCAAATGGAGACAGCATTTATGGGGGGCGACACCCCGGCACCTCCCTTGGGGTATATACCCAACTCGACGGCAAGTTTGGCAAATTGACCACAAGCCTCGGCTTTCGTTATGAAACGGTGAAGATCGATACGCTTGATCGGGAATCGCGGCCCGTGATGCGCGCCGGCCTCAATTATGAGCTATGGCCCGGAGCCAACCTAAGAAGCTCATTTGGGCAAGCCTTTCGCGTGCCTACCGTGGCAGAGCGCTACGCCAACACAGCGGGCGGTGGTATCATCATTCAGCCCAATCCCGAGATTCGATCAGAATCTGGCTACTCGCTCGAAGCTGGCTTCCGACAGGGATATCAGTTTGGAAACACCAAAAACAAAGGCGCAGGCTATCTTGACATCGCCATTTTTCAGATGGACTATAACGACATGGTGGAGTTTGGCGCAACAGGATTCACAGCTGCGGGCGGCACATTTTCGTCGGTAAATGTGTCTCGTGCACGCATCAACGGGGTGGAGATCACCACGCTCAATACTTTCAACTTTGGCAAATGGATGCTGAATGTCTCAGGTGGAATCACGCTTCTTGACCCGATGAACCTCAACGCGGCTGATTCTGCCAATCAGATCAATCTGGAGCAATACGAATATCCACGGCAGTTGATCTCTGCGATTATCGACCTCACCAACCCGAACTTGTCAGACCAACCCTCTACGCTAAAATATCGCCCTAGGCAATTGTTTCGGGCAAGCAGCTCGGTGGGCTATGGCCGCTTTGGCATCACGGGTAATGTGCGCTACCGCAGCTTCATCGAGACGATCGACCAATATTTATTTTTGGTGGTGGATGACCTCTCTACCTTTCGCCAAAAACACCCCAACGGCGAGTGGACCCTCGACCTGATTGCTTCCTACAACCTCAATGAAAACAGTCAGCTTTCCCTCACGGTGGACAATGTCACCAACACCGAATACCTCGTGGTGCCCGGCTATCTCGCTGCGCAGCGGAGCTTTACGTTGCAGTATCTGATCAAGTTTTAGGAAATGGGGGTTCCCAACTCTCACAAGAGTCATTCCTGCATAGAGGAATGACTCTTTTCTTTTGCGAAACAGGGGACATACGGATAGAAGAAAGGATGAACGATACTGGGCTGGCTTCATTCCTCCAAATCCTCTGCTTCACATTTGTGCATTTCTGCCCCTAAGCCTGTACCTTTGCTGCCTGATTCACCGATATTCTCCTTTTATCCCTTTCCTTATATGCAGGCGATCACAGAAACCCACTTTTCCTTTGCCGGGCAGCGCGACATCTACCGTGGCAAAGTGCGCGACGTGTACAACATCTCTGAGAAGTATCTCGTGATTGTGGCTTCAGATCGCATCTCGGCTTTCGACTATATTTTGCCCAGGCCGATTCCTTTTAAAGGGCAGGTGCTGAATCAGGTGTCAAAGTATTTTTTTGATGCGGTGAAGGACAAAGTGCCTACGCACGTGGTGTCCACGCCCGACCCAAGTGTGACCATCGGATTGAAGTGCAAACCGATTCCGATTGAGGTAGTGGTGCGCGGCTACCTTTCTGGCCACGCGTGGCGCACCTATCATTCTGGTCTGCGGGAGCTGTGTGGAGTGACTTTGCCCGAAGGACTGAAGGAAGCCGACAAATTGCCCGAGCCGATCATCACGCCTGCGACCAAATCGAGCATTGGGCACGATGAAGATATTTCTGAGCGTGAAATCCTCAAGTCTGGTATTCTGGATGCTACGGAATGGGGCCAAATCAAGCACTACGCCCTCACTTTGTACCAAATCGGTACCGAAATGGCCGCCAAGCAGGGCCTGATCCTTGTGGATACCAAGTATGAATTTGGCATCTACGACGATGATATCTACCTCATCGACGAGGTGCACACGCCCGATAGTTCTCGCTATTTCTACTCGGAGGGATATGAGGAGCGCCAAGCCAAAGGCGAGCATCAAAAGCATCTTTCGAAAGAATTTGTGCGCGAGTGGCTCATGGAAAACGGATTCCAGGGCCTCGACGGGCAGACGATGCCCGAGATGTCAGATGAATTTGTGCAGCAGGTGAGCCATCGCTACATCGAACTGTATGAGCAGCTCACCGGGCAGACCTTTGTGCCCGCTGATACGAGCGACATTATGAACCGGATCGACAAGAATGTGAGCGCAGCGCTGGAAGAATTGTTGGGATAGCGCGTTGGGCAAAGTCAGAACATACCGCCTGGGAGGATCATTCGTGGAATATCTATGGCATGAAGGCGAGACCGCATAAGCAGCCTCGCCATTCATGGCCTGAATCACCCTAAAAGTTATGCGATTTTCTCTTCCTTTTTGACGTGAAGCATGTGCCAGGGCTCAAGCTCAGGGTAGTTGAGGGTGAGGATCGGAATCTCGAGGTGATTCACGAGAGATTCGGTCAAGCTACCTGTGAAGATCCTTTTAACGAGGCTTTTGCCGAAATGAGCCACCGTGACCAAATCAGCATTTAGTTTGTTGGCAAGGCTGCTAATCCCCATTTCAATGTTGTAGTCTCCCACCTCATGAATGAAACAGGGCAATGCCCAACACTGCTCTTCAAATGCTTCCATTTTCTTGCGCACTTCCCGGGTTTCTCCAAAAGAAGGAGAAGTGGCAATGCTGACCAAATGAATATGTGAGCCGAAGTGGCGGCCAAATTGTATGAGTTGCTGAAACGGAATATTAGCTTCTTCGCTGAAGTCAGAGGCGAAGATGATGTTTTTGAATTCATCTTTAACGAGGGGATGCTTCACGACCATGACAGGCCTTTGGGCATGGCGCACGATCTTTTGGGCATTTGAGCCAAAGAGGTATTCTTTCATTCCGTCTGCTCCACTGCTGCCCATGACGATGAGATAGATGTCTTCTGATTCGATGTAACGAGACACCACATCGATAAGATCGCCATGGGAGTAAGAGGTGACGATGCGCACCGGGACGCCACGATATCGCTCCCGGAGCTCCTGAAATTGTTTCCGTGTTTCCTGGATTCTGGCAAATGACTCAGGGAAATCCATCTTCTCCTTTTCGGAAAGCTGATCCCAAAGGGGGTGAACGTGAACACGTGTGTAGAAATGAACCTCAGCGCTCGTCTTTCTTGCGATCGAAATAGCTGCGTCGGCTGCGTAGAGGGCGCAGTCAGAGAAATCAGTAGGAACCAGTATCTTTTTCATCGGATCTTCAATTGATATGGAGGCAAGTTTGGAATCTTGAGTTTCAAATAAGATGATATGGGTTCTGATGCAGAATGACTTTTATCAGGCAAGGCAGCTTGACCACTGTGTTGAATATTCGTGTAGGTTTTTTGAAGGTTCGTAATAGGGCAGGGCAGCTAATCCGGGATTTCTCCCGTATATAAATCGAGATATCTTACAAACAGGGTTTTTAGGTAAAAAATGACTGCTCATCGACACGAAAAATCGATGAAGTGCGTGTATGTTCATGTCTCCTCACTGTCTTCTCTCTATGCTTCAATCTATTCAGATCATACTTCAAAAACTGTGGTACTCATTGCCTATTCGCCTGTTGGTGAGGCAATTGCATAGCCACAAGCTCTTGTTGCTGATCTGGATTTTTTTATTGGCAATACTTTCAGGCGGAATCAGCGAATCATTTGGTGGTCCATATCTTTTTTTGGAGCCTGAATATCTGGGACTAGAAAATTTCTGGAGCACCTTTTTGGTGGGAAGTGCCCTGGGCTCTTTCATTTTTGCCTACACGATCACTTTTTATATCAATGAGAGCTATCGCTTTCATTTTATCGGGTTTTGTAAGCATCCCTTCTTTTTGTTGGCATATAATAATTTCATCGTGCCTGGCAGCTTACTAGCTGCTTATTTCTACCAGTTCCTTTCCTATCATCACTCCATGGCCACAGAAAACTCCTGGCACGTATTTGAGCTCACGATGGGGCTTATCGTTGGGATTCTTGTGGTGTTTGCCATTTCTGCCAGCTATTTTTTTGCCGAAACCTCTTTTTTCACCCGATTTGGAAAGAAACTGGAAAAGGAGATTGAAAAGAAAAAACCCGACCGCAGCCGCTGGGTGATCCTGGGCAAAGCCCGTGAGTCGATCCGGAGCAATCAGCGAGCTGATTATTATCTCGAATTTCCTTTTCGCATCAAAAAGGTGACGGGTCCTGACAAAGCCCGCTTGCGAGAACTCATTGCAGTGCTCAATCAGCACCACGGGAAGCTCCTCTTGCTTCAGGTCGTCACATTTGCCCTTGTAGCCTTTTTGGGGTTAATGGAAGACAATCCTCTTTTCCAAATTCCAGCGGGAGCTAGTTTTTTGCTGCTGCTTTCCTTCCTCATGATGGCCATTGGTGCGGCCACCTTCTGGTTTCGCAAGGCGGGCTTGCTCGCTTTGTCCATCGTGTTTGGGGTCATCTATTTTTATGGCGACATGGATTGGCTCAAAGAGCAGCACTACGTGGCTGGCATCGACTACACTGCTGCACCGGTAGAATATAGCATGGAGCATCTCGCCACCCTGCAAAATGATTCCATTCATCAGCAGGATAGGGCCGCGACCCTGGCCTACCTTAACAATTGGAAGGCGCGTTATCAGGAAAAATATGGGCAAGATGTGAAGCCCAGGGCCGTGTTTGTCTCCGCTTCGGGCGGTGGGCTGCGCTCAGCATTCTGGACATTCAGCATCATGCAGTATCTCGACAGCCTGAGCAGTGGCCGCATGACAGACGAAATCCGCCTGTTTACAGGTGCTTCCGGCGGCATGTTTGGCTTGTCTTACTTCCGGGAATTGCAGATGCAGCGGGCCATGGGGCATGAGATCAATATTCAGGACCGGACATATCGGGAGAATATGTCTAAGGACCTTCTCAACCGTATTTTCTTCCGCATGTTTTCTGACTTGATTTTGCCCTCGCGCAAAGTCATGATCGATGATCAGAAGATGACCAAAGAGGCTGGTTATTCGTTCGACAGGCAAGTGGCCAAAAACCTGCCAGAGCTGGCCCATCGTCGGCTGGGAGATTATGCCAGGCCAGAGGCCGAGGGAGTCATCGCCCCTCTGATCCTCGCTCCCTCCATCATCAATCAGGGACGAAAACTCTTTATCTCCAGTCAGCCTGTATCCTATCTGGCCAATCCGGGAGACATTACCGCCTACTATCAGTATCGGCCCGATGGCGTTGAATTTCGGCGCATGTTTGCCAACCATCGCCCTGACAGCCTCTACTTCGTCTCTGCCCTTCGGATGAATGCCACTTTTCCGGTTGTCATGCCGGTGGTCTCCCTTCCCTCCACTCCTACCATGCAGGTGATGGATGCCGGAGCCCTCGATAATTTTGGCACACAAACCGCAGTCAAGTATCTGTTTGAATTTCGGGAGTGGTTTGAAGAAAACACAGACGGCATCGTCCTGCTGCAAATCCGGGACTCAGACAGGGAAGAGCCCATCGATGAAGTACAAGATCAGGGCATCCTGAGCAAGCTCTCTACGCCGATTGGCGGCGGCTACAAGTCGATGCTCGAAGCCAAGGACCTCGCCAATGACCATCTGCTTCAATACATGAAAGAGTGGTACTTTGGCCCGATGGAGGTCATTTCATTCGAGTATCCTATCGAACGATTGGAGCAACCTGCCTCGCTCAGCTGGCACCTCACCCGGCGCGAAAAACGCGCGCTTGAGGCGAGCCTCAACAATATTCGAAAACGAGAAGAGTCACTCGCTTTTCAGCGAATATATTTGCCTTTGTGGCTTGCACACAACCACCCTTGAGTATTTTTATGACTAAGCATCGTTGGTATCATCTTCCCTCCGCCATTGCTGCCTTCATCCTCTCAGGCGTATTTGCTACTACCGCCGTTGGGTTTGTGGATCTGCGAAGCAAGGTCGAATACATGTCGATTCGCAGGTATATCGACGAGGCGCACTTTCCTCCGATGCTGGACTATTTCATCACCACTGCGCTCGTGGTGGTCATGGGGCTTCTGGTATTTTTCACTATCCAGCATAAAGATCCAGATCACAAACTCCCCATTTGGATCAAAATCGGCCTGAGCACGTTGTTCGTTCCCGTGGTTTTTGTGGTATTGATGCTGGCTTTTGCGGGCTTGATCGAGATTGTCAGTGGATAATTTTTTCTCAAGCTTCCACGATGACCTGCCCTACGTCTCCGCCCGCTTCCTTGATTGTGCGAATCTGGTTTGAATAGACTTTGGCTCCTTTCAGATCGGTGCCGCGCATATCGGCTCCAGAAAGATTGGCCCCACGCAAATCAGCTTCCATGAGGTGGGCACCAAGCAAGTTGGCACCCTGTAGGATGGTATTACCCAAATTAGCCTGAATGAGCTCCGCTCCTTGCAGATTTGCATCCTGAAGATTTGCCCCAGAAAAATCTGTGGCCTTGGCATAGACTCCTTCCATATTTGCCCGCAGCCCGCTGATCTTCTGCAAATTGGCAGCCCCGAGCCTTGCGCCCTGAAGGTTGGCCCGCATCAGTTCTGCCTCCTCCAGATTGACCTCTATCAGGTTGGCAGCAGCGAGATTGGCATCTCTCAGCGAGAGCTTGGATACCCCCAAGCGGTTGAGACGCCGAATGTTGCCCACTATTCTATACATCGCCTCTTTGCCTTCCCAACCTCGAAAATCTTCGATTTCCTCCACATATCGCTGCACATCTTCCCGATGCTTGGTGATCCGGTCATACACGGCGAGAATGATCCCAAATAGGAGGATATCGAAGAGCATCCCGTGGGCCTCAACCACAATTTCGCGTGGCGTGAGGTCATAGATTTGGTCAAGAAACAAGAGCGCCATGAGAGCTAACACGCCGATGGCTCCAAACAACAGCGCCTGCCCTCCGATGGCTTCATAAATGGTTTTTCGCATGAGATCATTTCTTTTCACCTGCGAATGACCATGATTTCATGTCCAAATACAAGTGAGAGGGTTAGTGTTGGCGCTTGTTTCGGTAATCGAGCGAGGCATTGCCATACCTTGGAGCGAGATTGCCCGCAAGCTCGTCGGCGACCATGTCGATCACATCCTCCACCCAAAGCATACGGTAATGTCCGGTTTGCTCAATCGGCAAATATCTGGTTCTCTCCGTATTGGCATAAATATCCACGGCATAATCAAATGGGATTACCTTGTCGCTGCGGTCGTGAATGAGGAGGAGGCTTGTGTATTCTGCGTGCTTGAGAAAATTGGTCACTGTAGCCTCTTGTATGGGTCGGCGCAAGATGTGACCAACAATGTTCAGCAACTTGGTGAAAGCTTTCTTGCCCAGCCCAATCAGTTGCTGATAATCTTCGAATACTGCCTCCATCCGATTGGGTGATGTGAGAAAGATCAACTTATCAGCTTTGACGCCAGACTCAGCCAAGGCGAAGCTACTTACAGCCGACCCAAAAGAGTGCGATACGATGGAAAATGGCGTATCGCCGAGCGTGTCGAACAAGGCTTGCATGGCACGCTGCATCTCCAAAAGATTGGTGTGTCTGGCTTCTGAAAGTCCGTGTCCGGGCAGATCCATGGCTATGACGCGATAGCCTTCGGCTACGAGCCGGTTGCCAATGCCCGACATTGAGCCAGCGTTGGAGTTCCATCCATGCACGAGCAGAATGAGAGGAGCGTTGGGATTGCCCCATTCAAAGATCGGGAGCTCAGCTCCCCGGTAAGAAAGGAACTGGGCGCTGTGCTCCGCGTAGAATACCCGTTCGGGCGCCCGAAGCTTGCGCTTCTGGGCGCGCTGAAATAGTAGGGCAGCTTTTTTAGCCGCCAAATCAGGGGCAACCGCCGAGAGCAGGCGGAAATACGTTCGAAGAAAAAATTGGGCAATTCTCATGATAAAAGGTCTGTTATGGGCTTTTGGGGGGCTTGCTGTTTATTTTATACCGATCGGTATCTGTGTCGGTAAATTTTTTTAGTTCATAAAGTCGCGTTCCACCATCTGGTCGATTTGATTCATCATATCAAATAAGTGGCTGGGCTCCTGAAAGGTGTTGGTGAGAAAAATGCCGCCTTGAATCATAGCGAAGAGGCGGCTACCGATCTGATCGGCGTCTAGATCCTGCCGAAATTCGCCCGAGTCGATTCCTGCTTGCAAAATGGTGGCGAGATTTTGCTTTAGTTTTGAAATGACTGCTTTCACCCGCTCAAAGAGCGCTGGGTTGAGATGATTGGCATCCACGCCCATGTTGAGAATGGCGCAGCCGCCCATGTGCTCCATATATCGCTGATAGTAGTTTCGGTAAAACTCCGTAATCGCGAATAGCTTTTCTCGGGCAGTGGTCTTGGCATTTACCTGATCAGCCATTTTCCACATGATTTTTCGCACGGTGAAGTTAAAAACCTCCAGCGCGAGCTGCTCCTTCCCGCCCTTAAAGTTGCCATAGAGGGCACCTTTGGTGAGACCCGTGGCCTCGGTCAGATCAGACATGCTCGTGCCTACAAATCCATGCTTGTTGAAGACCGGCGCTACGGTCTCAAGGATATATTGTGTGGTGCGTTCTGATTTGGTAGTGGACATGCGAGAGAGACACAGTCTTGATAATGGATCAAAGATGAGAAAAATACCGATCGGTACAAAATATTTATTTTCTTTCTTCCGCAACAGGCAGGCCTGAGCCCATCCCCAAAAAACGGATTGACCCAGGCCTGACATCGGGCTTGCTACTTCTCTATTCTATCAAATACATATCCTCCTTTTTCTGCTCCCCAGACTTGTTCGCCTGCTTCGTTGAATCCCTGATCCCAGCTTTCGATGGTCTGTGCGCGGATTGTCACCTTTGATGTGGCATAAGATGCGCCACGAAGGGTGCTTTCGCATCCATTGCCGAGGGTTGAACCCTCGTAGCTGCCATCTTCCTTTTTGACCAGATACACAGCACAGCCTTCTCTCTTGCTCAGGATTGTGTCGCTATATGCGTCAAAAAATGCTGGCTCAGCCCATTTGCCTATAAATGTCTCGGGGTGGTCCAGGGTAAAGACCACACTCCGAAAGGAGTCCCGAGAAATCTGCTCCACGAGATACACTCGTTGGCGATAGGGGCGATCTTGCAAGGAGCCGAGGGCTTGCTCTACATAGAGCCATTGCTGTCCGCTCTCTTGCCAAATCGGATACATGTGCAGCGAGATGCTATAATAATCAGAATCGGCGGCGGCTTGCGCCTCGCTGGAGAAAGACCCGGTCATGAGATCGAACAACGCAGGTTGCTCCTGCGCCTGGACTATCCCGAGCCAGCAGATGGCAAGGAGCAAGAATGTCAAGGTTTGTTTCATCGTATTTTCGGTTAAGGTAATCGACCTTATTCTGCTAATTTTTCCAAGCCCAGTCCCGGCTTATGACCGATCATGAGCATGCCGTCTTTGAGGATAAATCCGCCACTGACGATGTCGGTAGCCATGTCGAGGCTACCGTCGAGGTCGAGGAAGGCGGTATTGGGGCAGGCAAATGCAGCATGTAGTGCGGCGGTGATGCTCACGATGCTTTCGTCGTTGCAGCCCCACATGAGGCGGATGCCTGCATGGCGCGCCAAATCTGCGATCTGCATGGCGGGATAGATGCCCCCGCTTTTCATCAGCTTGAGGTTGAAGATGCCGCAGGCTGGCTCGGGTCGAATCAGCTCCAGGGCATTTTGGAAGCTTTTGATTGATTCGTCGGCAGCGATGAGGCTTTTTTGATGAATGGGCAATTGGCGCATTCCTTCGAGGTCGTCAAACTTGAGGGGCTGCTCAATGAGCTCCAGCTCAAAATCAGCGGTTTCCTGAAAAAACCGCTGCAACTCTGATCGCGAGTAGCCCTGATTGGCATCCACCCGAATGTGGATCTTCTGCCCAAAGTGCTCTCTGAGTTTTGCCAGCCGCTCAATGTCTTCTTCCAGGGAATGGCCAAGTTTCACTTTGAGGGAAAGAAACCCACGGCCCGCGTATTCCAGGGCTTCTTCCAGGGTTTCGTCCACGCCCTTAATACCGATGGTGATGGAGGTGGGGAGAGCTTTGTGCCTCCTTCCGAACATATCTACGAGGGGTTTGTCGAGCAATTTTCCCAGCAAATCATGGAAGGCAATATCCAGCACAGCACGAGCGCCCGGCCACACCATGGTGCGAAGCAGGCCCTCGCTGAGGTCGCGAATGGCGTAAATAGATTTGCCTACGAAGGTATTGGCAAATTTCCGCAGCGATGCGTGTGTATCGTCGATGGTCTCGCCCGTGACCATGGGGCTGGGGTTGGCGGCCCCAATTCCTACCATGCCGTTGTCGGCGATCACCTCCGCCCAGATCACCTCAGAGTGATCCACCGTGCGGTAGGCGATGGTATAGGGCCTGGTGAGGCCGAGCTCAGTTCTGTGAATGCGAATTTCCCGGATATTCATGGGCGAAGTGGGTTCTAGATGTTATTGAGTCTGTGAAGGTAAAGCGAATTATCCGATCCTCTTTTCAATGGCATCTACCAAATTTTCGACTCCAGATTCGAGGGGCAACGCCACGGGGAGCTTCAGCTCATCCTGGTAGATTTTCTGAAGACGGAAAGCTTCTTCACTACTCACGGCGCGGGTGTTGAGTGCGACGCCGATGGTCGGCACACCGTAAGCCTGAATCAAGGCCAGTTCTTCGCGCAAAGGGGGGAGTGTGCGGCCTGAGGCTTCCCAGCCTTTATAGTGTGTGCGTCCCGCCGGATGCACAAAGATGCAGGCATCGGCTCTGCCGGAAATCAGCATTTCGGAGCCGCAAGGGCCGCTGGGGTTGCGCAAGGCAGCCTGACCTTCTACGAGAATCACATCGGGCTTTTCCTGCTCCCAGCATTGCAAAATGGCGTGTTCCAGT
Organism: Bacteroidia bacterium; assembly: GCA_030731845.1. GTDB lineage: Bacteria > Bacteroidota > Bacteroidia > J057 > J057 > JANQTF01. The sequence goes on from JANQTF010000300.1 coordinate 77,632, forward strand.
TCTCCACACACAAAATCGTTGAGTGTGCTATCGAAGATGAAGCCATGCCTGCCGCCTTGCAGAAACCCAGTTTGGCCGGTGTAGATCATCTCGGCTTTGATGCCACGTGCGAGGCAGGCGGCCTCCACAAATCGTGCAGTGCTGCGCTTGCCCACGGCACAATCACTGCCCAGCACGGGGATGATGGGGCAACCTACTTCCTGAATCCTGCCAGTCCAGAATGGCAGGCTCGTGGTGGGTTTGGGCTTGCGCACATCTATGAGCGCCACGTTGTGCTGGGTGGCGAGGGCCACGAGGGCGTGGTTGTCGGCCAGCAAATGGTGCATGCCATTGACCAGCGACATACCGTGGCGAATGGCCGACTCCAGCTCAGGGAGCCAGGCCAGGTCGATTTTGCCTCCACCACTGGCGATGCCGATGATGCAAAAATCGGCTTTGGCATCCGATTGCTGACCAAACTCTGCGATGCTGCCATAAATCGGCACATCCTGCACGGTAGCGTCGAGGAGCTCTCCAGTGCGCTGGCCCGCACTGTGCTGATCAATGACTGCGAGAATCTGGTATCGTTTGCTATAGCGCAGCAGGCCATGGGCAGTCTTAGCGCTCAGTTCCAGCAAGTTCTGATGGGTAAAGAGGATGGCGGTTCCGTCCATGTTGTAGGTTGGGTAAAAAAGGAGCTCCGGGAGAAATGAATGTCCAGCTCAGGGAATACCTCCATGAAGATTCTAGGGGCCGCCTTCGGCATTGGACCATCACCCCTGCATGTTATTCATCAGCTGAATATGGAGGAAATAGGGGTAACATTCAATAATAGCCCGGGTCTTTTATTGCCGATCAGATGAATCAGCCATCAACACAGGATTGAGCATAAAGACATTTCTCCTATCCGTCACAAAAAACGAACAGGAGAAACGGCAGGCAGGCGAAAGAGAAGTGGTGCAACCTCATGAGCGGGAAGCCTTGCGCAGTAAATCAGGCACTTTGGCCTCTTTCTTTGTATTCTTTCTCCAACCGCAGAAGATTCCGCTCTTGCTGGATAGCAGCATAATATCGATAGACACGGGTCTGATCCTTGACTAACCACACCACGAGATCTGGGTTTTCGGGGTGAAGGGAAAAAGTGAAGTCATAATAGCCCTGGCGCTGCTCCAGCACAAAATCCACACAAGGGATATCGATCACCTCCTCATTACCAATATGAGAAAAGGCGAACTGCATGCTTCGAAGCAAGGAGATAGAATCATACAATGATTTATTCTCCCAGCTCTTCACGCCAGATAGTGTGTGGCAACTATCTACCATGAGGCCATCTTTTTGGAAAACAATGACCTGGGCACTATGATCGAGTACGTGCGCTTTAAGCTGTTGTAGCGTCATCATGAACCAGGATTTGCGCCAAGTGGTGAAACATCTCATCGACGTTTTCTCCGGTGAATGCGCTGGTGAGAAAATCAGGGGTAACAGGGAGCTTCAATTCCTGGAGCTCTTTATCGGAAAGCAAGTCTTTTTTATTTCCAGCGACAAGTCGCTTGGCCTTGGGCATCATGGCCTCGAGAACCTGGATCTGATGATCCATTTGGCTCCAGGTAGATTCCCGAGATAGATCCACCACAAATATGTAGCCATGGGCGCCGTTGAGATAGTATTGAGGGATGCGCACGGGATCGTCTTGCCCGGCGATGTCCCAAATGATGAGCTCCACGGTAAGGTCCCCTAACTGCACAGTTTTCTGATCTACCCTCAATCCGATGGTGGTGAGATACTCATTGGGAAACTCACGGGTCACAAAGCGGCTGATCAGGGAGGTCTTCCCAACGGCATGGCTTCCCAGAAGCGCAATTTTTTTACTGATCCCTTGCTTGGTTGAATCCATGAAAATGTTCCTTGAGGGCTAACGATAGACGATCTTGAATGACTTGGGTCACCTCTTCTCTGGCGGGAATCGGTTCTTTGGCACAAAATTCATCGACATACTTTTTCAGGAAGCGCTCATATTCCTGATCTGGAGATCCTTCGATGACAGTGGCGACATAAAATCTTGGAAAAGGATAAATTTTGATTCGATAATCTTCGTACTCCAGGGTGTCGAGTTCCTGGGTTCCTTTTTGAAATGCATCCTCCAGAAAACTTTTGATTCCGGTGAGCATCCCGGCCACCATTTGAGAGCGGGTGACCTCATTGAGGGAATAGTGAGCCATGGAGAGGCCCGAGTCCTTCTGGATGATGAAGATTTCCTCTAGTTTGTGGCGATTGGTCACTTCCCGAAACAGCAACTCCTGATAAGAAACACCTGCGAAGAGGGCCTTTGCACGGAACTTGAGGGTAGAAAGCGAAAAAGGATCTTTCATGCTTTCATCGATCCGCTCAGAGATTCGCTTGATCTCTTCCTTGAGGTACTTGGCTATGAGCTTGCCTATGATGGGGTAGAGGGCATCGATGATCACTTCGCGCTCTTCTTCGATCTGATGCTTGATGGCTGGTCCGAGAAATTGCCCAAAGAGTTTGGGGAAATTTTTCTGCAAATGGACCACTTGTGCTTCCAAATGCGGGGTGAGCCGCTCTTCAAAAGCCTTGTCATCTACCAAGGCTTTCTCAAGCTCTGCAAGCCGCTCCATGACAGTACTCTGGCTCTCCCGATCAGGGGTGAGCAGAATAGCCCGGAGCTCTTCCAGGTGATTGGCTGCATTTCTATCCTTTACCCCCATTTCCATGGTCCTATGTTAACCAAATTTCATTGAGCGGGCAAATTCACCATTCTGTTTTACTGGAAAATAAATAAACCGAAGAAGGCCAGGATACTCCTGGCCTTTCTCCGATCTGTGTTGAGGGATATGCTATCTTCCTGTTACCACCAAGCGCTTCGCTTCTGTGATTCCGTTGGAATAGAGACATACCAGGTAAATGCCAGGGGTTAGGCTTGAGAGGTCAACGCTTTGTCTGTGAATTCCAGGCTTGGAACTTGATCCTTCATAAATGGTTTCTAATGTTTGTCCGACTATGTTGCGGAGCGTGATGGAAATATGCTCATCACCAGAAGTTTGGAAACTCACTTCCGTGATGTTGGTTGCAGGATTGGGGCTCATTGGGAGCAAGTGTTTTTCTCCATCGGCATCAATGGCCACCTCAAGGCTTGGGCTGATCGAGACTTGACCGTCGATGTCAATTTGCTTGAGGCGGAAAACATATCTCCCGGGCTGAAGGGATTCTGTCGTGAAGTGATAATCACTTGCTTGCTGGGTGGTGCCTACGCCCTCCACAAACCCGATAGTCTTGAAAGAATGGCCGGAAGCGTTCATTTGGATCTCAAAACCCACGTTGTTGCTCTCCCAGGCAGTCTGCCAGTTCAGCACAGCACGATCGCCGTCACGGTCAGCTTTCATTGCAGCCCATTCCACCGGAAAAGGGGATGCGTTCAGATCGTACACCCCATTATCAGGAGAAATAGACGATGCCTCACCCTGGATGTGTACTTCTATCGCTGAGATCTTGATATTCTGAGTAACCTGGGTAAAGAGAATGTCAATCTTCCCATCACTCAGCGCCATCACATCATACTTCACTGCCAATGCTTTTCTGGGGCCCACCGCAGCGTGAATGTCAAAGTTGGTCAGGATCCGGTTTCCTTCCACATCTACGTGAAATACGCGTGCGCCATCTCCTTCGCCAAAGGCAGAATTGCCAGCACCAAACCAAATCTCTGCAAAGTGCAGATAAACCGAATACGTGTTCCCACTGATGATCGCAGCGTCAGTGACGGACAGCGTCGTGGTGGACGCGTAGTAGCATTCAGACACGTAGTAACTATCGTAGCTCGTGTTGGCGATCTCGCCGCCTTTGATATAGGTTGCTCCACCAGAGAGACAACCAGTATAGTGACCATTGTTAATAACCACAGGCAGGGAAGCCTGTACAGAAGAAGCTAGAAGAAGGAAAGCCAGTGTGAATAGAGAGTGAAACTTAGTCATAATCGTACTTGAGAAAGAATGAATAGAAAAGAACAGCTTGAGCTTGTGTCAACAATAACCGTTTTTGTATTGTTTGATGTATGCAATATCCTACTTATTAAACAAACACAACACTTTTCTAACATCATCTGCAAGATCCCCTGCGCATATAGTCAATGCAATGACCTGGACAGAAAAAACGACAGCATAAAAAAAGCCAGGCAATGCCAGGCTTTATTTGTGCGTGATGTTCGGTCAGTTGCTAAGGTGTGACTACGAGCTTCTGACTGTGACTTACTCCACCTACCACCAATACAAGCATATAAACCCCTGATGACAAAGCGCTTACATCTACAAGTACTTGTTCTTGACCGCCCTTTGTTACCATTGCAATAGGTTCCATCACTGCCTGACCGTATAGAGAATACAGCCCAAGAGAAACACGAGATCCTTTATCCGTCCAAAATCTGACAAGGCCCTGATGAGAAACTGGGTTTGGCTGCACGGGTTCTATCATCACATTTGCGCCAATTCCAACACTCACCTCTACGAGTGGGCTAAATGAAAATTTGCCATCAAAATCTCTTTGCTTGAGGCGAAAAAG
>JANQTF010000301.1 GCA_030731845.1 Bacteroidia bacterium
AGCTTCATCAGCCATGCCGGATTCAGCATTTCGGATCTTTGCAGCATCAGCAAACGAGGAAAGACAACATTCGCCCGCAAAATCTGGGTTTGTGAAAGGGCGTGAATTGGATGATGCCTGGTGGATAGTTGTGTGCAACGAAATCTTGAAAAATGGGCACCAATCACCCTCAAAGCCCGCCACTTCGCTGCAGGCCTGCTCAATCAGGTTCTTTTTTTCATCTCACTAGAATTAATGGGTAAATACCCTAAATTAGCTTGTGCAGACTTGGGAAAATACCGAAGGTTTCGTGCAACCCTTGCTTTATTAACAGCACAAGAAAATGAAATCTCAGCTAAAAGACTTCATTCACGCTCATGTAAAGCACCCTTCAGAAGAAGAGATAGCCGAGATCCTGCACAATTTTGAGGAAAGGAGGTATGCTAAGGGTGAATTCTTCAAAGAGGCCCATACCATTGCCAGAGAAATCGGATTTGTCACCTCGGGGAGCGCCAAGTCAGTCGTTGTCAAAGACAACGGAGAGGAACGCATGGGGCGCTTGCTGCCCACAGGCTTTTTCCTGTTCGACCTGATCAGCGTGCGACAAAATGAGAAGACCCCCATTGCCATTACTTTCCGTGAGCCCTCCACCGTGCTTGTGGCTCCTTATCCCGCGATCAATGCTCTTTTAGAAACCAACCTGACGCTGAATATCATGGTGAGGGAGTACACCGCGGACCGAACCGTGGAGATGGGGAAGTGGTTGATGTTGTTTGCTATGGGAACTGCCAAGGAACGCTACCAGTTTATTCTTGAAAATAATCCCAATCTCCTGGACAAGCTTCCGCTACGGATGATCGCCTCTATGATAGGGATTACCCCTACGCAACTGAGCCGGATCAGAAGCCAAAAAGAATAACGCTTTTCGAAAACGTCAACATATGTGGAAGGTTTTATCAGAACTCCTCGCCTAGTTTTGAGGCAAATCCGAACCACTTGATGTTGATACAACCTTTGGTTCTGTGTGCCCTTTGCTTACTAGTGGCTTATCAGCCCCTATTGGAGCAGCAGTCTCTGTACAACACCCTCACCCGTTGAAACTCATGCGCCGCAACATCATTGGAATCCTTACGGTACTTAGCCTGTCCCTACTGTCAGGTTGCAATACGGAAGCCTTTCTTTCCGCAATGATCCAGAAACAAATCACCAACGACATGCCCCCTGCCTACACGCAGGACACGGAAGGCATCACCGTGGTGACGGTAGGAACGGCCACACCGCTACCCGGGGAGCGGGTGCAGACTGGCACCGCAGTGTTTGTAAACGGCTACTTTTTCCTGTTTGATGTTGGAGCCGGGGTGGTCCAGCAATGCGAAAACCTGCGCTTCCCGTTGGAGGAGCTCGACGGAATCTTCCTCACCCATTACCATTCGGACCACATGATGGACCTGCCCAACCTGATCAGCCGATCCTGGTTGTTGGGCCGAAGCCACGAGTTGCCATTATATGGGCCTAGTGCCCTGAATAGTCTGGTGGAGGCTGCCAATGGCTACATCGCTATCGACAATCTATACCGGCTGGCCCATCACGGCCCCAGCATCATAGATACCTCGCTGGCCAAAGGTATTCCGCATGAATTTCAGATCGCCCCAAACACCACCTTGGTGGTGTTCGAGCAGGATGGCATCAAAATCACTGCGGTAGATGTGGCCCACGAACCGATTGAGCCTGCGGTGGGCTACGTCATCGAGTACAAGGGTAAAAAAGTGGTATTGAGTGGCGATACCAAAAAGAATTCCCTGCTGGGGCAGATGGCTCGGGACTGCGACCTCCTGGTGCATGAGGTCATGCTGATGACGGTGCAGCAGGTCATCGAAACAGAGCTGAGAAAGGCAGGCCGCGAACGGGATGCCACCTTGGTACACGACATTCAGGATTACCACAGTAGCCCGGGTGAAGTCGCCGATCTGGCACAGCAGGCTCGTGTGAAGCGATTGGTAATGAACCACTTAGCTCCAGCGCCAGACAATCGGCTCTTCAGGAAATTGTACCTGCAGGAAATGAAAGCCTATACAGGTCCCATTCACCTCGCCAACGACGGGGATGTGTTTGTGGTGAAATAATCCAGCTGTTCAACCCCTTACGCTCTTTCAACCAATTTTTTCATTTTCAGCATTATTCCCAAGCATGCAAAAGCACGTTTCCTTGTCTCTGATGCTGTTTCGTCCATTTATCCAACCTCTCACCCCAAGTACAATAGGTGGGAAAAGTTGACCTAACATCCACCGAGGCCGCTCAATCAGTTCCCTTGTATGAACGCTGTTTGCCACCCTCATCCTGGAACAAAGGTCAGCCATTTCCCTCGCACACAGATCACCCCCTATTTTTCGAAAAAACTAACTCAATTAACCTTATTTCTCATGAAAATGTTCGCAAGCATCTTTGTCCTGCTGCTCTCTCTCGCAGGCCTGCAAGCCCAAACAGCCCCCATCGGGGTATGGAATACGGGAGAAGACAATACCCTGGTGGAAATCACCAAAGTGGGAGGTAGCTACGTCGGTAAACTTATTTCCTCAAACAACTCCGATGCCAAGATTGGTAGCCTATTGCTCAAGGATATTAAGTCTGTTGGAGGGGATTGGAAAGGTCAGCTTTACGCCCCTAAACGCGGGACCTGGTATGAGGCAACCGTGG
>JANQTF010000302.1:0-651 GCA_030731845.1 Bacteroidia bacterium
CAAGCGAAATCTTCGCTCCCCAACACCGTAGGGATTCCCCGCAGGCGAATCCCCCGCTAAGACGCTAAGGGTTCGCAAAGACCGCGACGGACCTAAAAATGGATACTTCTTAAACGATAAGTTGTCCGATAACCATTTCGGCTATGTCGAGCACGGTTGAAGGGAAATCGCAACAATACACTAAAACATGCGAGTAAATAAAGCGATCAATTAAATAATGCACTATCTTGAAGGGAAGTTGACACAAATTACTCAACATGAACACTTTGATCGGGTACCTGCGAAAGCTGATTGAAAAGAACAGACTCCAGGAAGCGTTGGCGGAATTGGGGAAGTTGCTGGAAGACAGCCCTTTGCTGGACGAAATGATTCACCTGTCGGGGCGTTTTTCGGCGATTCGCAAGCAGATCCGGATGGGAACCGTCACCCATGCCGAATCCACCCTGACGGAGAACCAGATCCGGCTCGCCTTATTGGAACTAATCAGAGAAATCGAATCGACCTGGGAGTTGGATGCCAAAGTCAAACAAGAAGTGGGAAACGCGGTGGAAAAAATTGTGCATCAGCAGGCCGACAAGATTTATAACATCGACCACATTGACCAGGCTAATTTCTCCTAAGCATGGCCACAGAATCCCACATCCACGGCTC
>JANQTF010000302.1:661-1857 GCA_030731845.1 Bacteroidia bacterium
CATATTGACGAGGCCAATTTTGGTTTTTTCACAGGTAAAAAGGCCTTTAATGAAATTCTCAGCCAACGTCTCATAGAAGCCATCAGGCTGGAGAGCTTTGCCGCGGCACGTTTCCTCGAAAAAGTGGGAAGCATACCTGCCTGGGAAAGCCAGTTGCGCATCAGCGATAAGGCCAAAGAAATCATCGCCTACAGCTACGTTGGGGTGATCGGGATTCAACTCAGCAAGCTCTTCGCAATTGGAAAAGAAGACCTGACGGACGGCAAGCAGCGGAAGTACATCGAAAAATGTCTCCAAATCGCTGGAAGGAGCCTCGATTTGTTGTCTTTCGCGTTGATTTCTTCCCTGTGGGATGCCATCGCCCAGCAGGGATTCACACTCTCCGTTCCCCAACAGGAGCGCATTGCCAAACGACTTGACAGCAATTTTGAGCCTTCCCTGCCTGAGCAATTCGATTTGTTCCGAAGCCTGACTGAAATATTCTTTCAATCTGACAAAAACCTCACGATTCCGCTGCCTGAGTTGGCTTCCTTTCAACATAAGCTGCAGAGCGGTGGCAGTCTGAGCAATTGCGTGGATCAGCTCAATATCCTCAACGAAAAACTGGATAAAGCTCAGTACAATCTGCTGGATTGCTTCGAAGCAGAAAATCAGCTTACAGCATTTCTGGAGCATTTTCCTTTTTTCGCCTGCTACCGGATGGCTTCTATCAAGCACATCGGCTACAGCAGGGTCAGGCATGCAGATCCGGGATACCTGCACCGGTATGCGGCCCTTGGCATTGACAACAAAGCAAATGTTGATGCTGAAAGAATCAATTTCACCCCCAGCACCGCTCATACCGACGCCGTGCTGCTCTACCGTGGAGACGCATACGATGAATACATCAACCTCTCTCCGTTCATCATTGACTACAATGCCTTGACAAGTGAGCCCGGAACCAGGGTGTGCTTTTTCCGGTCCCGTGACATCAGCGACGAAACGCTCGAATATCTTTTTCTCGAAGACAGCAGCATCGTGCGGGTAGAAAAAAAGGGCATTTTAAAGCCTGACTCTGACTACAACGAACTGATGCTCAACGCTGAAAATCGCAAGATCCTCAATCTCGACAACGTGGTGGACCAATTCCGGGAAGCCCGTCGCTGCATAGGTGGTGAGACCCTGAATTTTGACGATCTTTAATGCCAGTCCGGACC
>JANQTF010000302.1:1867-2673 GCA_030731845.1 Bacteroidia bacterium
GTTCGGACCTATGCAACAGTATCCCTTCAAATTCCTCGACGCCTACACCCGCGAAGACAAAGAGTTCTTCTTCGGGCGCGACGATGAAATTGCACAGCTCTACGAAATGGTCTTCCAGGGTGACCTGCTGCTCGTGTATGGGGCCTCCGGCACTGGCAAAACCAGCCTCATCCAGTGTGGGCTGGCCAACAAGTTTCAGAGCCACGACTGGCTGGCGCTCAACATCCGGCGGGGTACCAACCTCAACATCTCCCTCGAAAAGGCACTTCGGGAAGCAGGCGGCGAACAGGACGACGACCTCGATTGGCTTGAAGAAGAAACGCAGGCTAGCGCCTCGCCCTCCATTGCGCGCAGTTTCCGGGCCATTTACCTGCGCCACTTCAAGCCTATCTATCTGATCTTCGACCAGTTTGAAGAACTTTACACCCTCGGAACTGCCGACGAAGAGAAGGAATTTGTCCAAACCGTCAGAGACATTCTTCGGGTGGACCAACCCGTCAAGCTCATCCTCTCCATCCGCGAGGAGTATCTGGGCCACCTCTACGACTTCGAACAGGCGGTACCGGAACTGCTACGCAAAAAACTCCGCGTGGAGCCCATGAACCTCGATAGGGTGACGACTGTGATCCGGGGCGTGGGCAAACACCTCAGCAGCAATGTGAAGGTACAAAGCGGCGAGGAGGAGGCCATCGCCCATGGCATCTTCGATAAAATTCGCGGTAAGGAAAAGACCCTCAGCATTCCCCTGCCTTATCTCCAGGTGTTTTTGGACAAACTCTACCTGACGCATACTGGCGACGAAACCC
>JANQTF010000303.1 GCA_030731845.1 Bacteroidia bacterium
CGTCGCTGGAGTTGATGTGGGCACAGATGGAAAAACTTCTGGAGGAAGAGGATTATTCCCTCATTCAGATTCATGGTCTCTCCTTTCCAGCTTTCTTGCGGCGCTTGTTTGCGTACTTCCCTGGCCCAATCCTGCGATATATGCATGAGCCACGGATGGTATGTCCCGGCCATGGCAAGTATTGGTATGAGCGGGAATCACCTTGCACAAAACCCTGGGGCTTGCACTGTTTTGTTCATACTTATCAGGAAATGTGTGCTCCCAGGCACCCCTCCAAACTCTGGCATAACTGGAAAAACACCCAGTTTGAAGTGCGGGAAGCCAGTCAGAGATATCAAAAAATCATCGTAGGCTCAGAATACATGCGCCGCGAAGCCATAGATGGCGGAATTGCAGCAGATAAACTGCTTGTGATTCCACCACCACAAGTGCTGCCCAAAATTGAGGATCTGCCCTGGCCAGAAACACCCAGACTATTGTTTATCGGCAGATTGGCAAAAACCAAAGGCGTAGATGTCATGATCAAGGCCCTTGCCAGCGTGCTGAAGGCCAGGCCTGCTCTGCACCTCGATCTCGTGGGCGACGGAATCGGTCGCACTGAAATCACCACCTTGATCAACAAGCTGGAGTTGGGAAACCAAATCACCCTGCATGGCTGGAAATCGGGAGAGGAGATGCTGCGCTTCTATGCCTGTGCCAGCCTCGTGATCTTTCCTTCCATGTATCCTGAGGCCTTTGGGAATGTAGGTCCTGAAGCCATGCTTCATAAGCGGCCTGTCATTGGGTTTGACACAGGAGGTGTATCTGAGTGGCTGGGAAATGGCAAAGGGGGCATCATGGTGCCACGCGGAGATGAGTCAGCACTCAAAGAGGCAACGGTATATCTCCTGGACCATCCCGAAATAGCACGAAACATGGGCCAAAATGGCCATCTGTATATCTCAAGTCGTTTCAATGTGGAAGTCGTCACCAAGACCTACCTTAGTCTTTATCACTCTTTTTCACATAAGGCCTGAGCCATATTTTCTTACCTTACTTCAATCAACGTCATCAAATGAAATCACTACTTCGACATTGGATATGGAAAGCAGAACGAGCCACCGGTCTTGATTTATGGATTGCGGCAAGGGAAGACAAAACTTCATGGAAAAAGTTTATCCCGCTCTCCCGATACTACGAGGGAGAGAATGACATTCATTTCCAACGAAGAGGGGTGAACCTGCACCTCCCACTGCAAGAATACACCAACTGGAAGTTTTTTGCTGGCGAGCCGTTTTTGGCCATTTCACTGGCCTCAATCCCTCGTCATGCAGGGAAACTGATCCTTGATATTGGGGCCAATTGTGGGTTTTTCTCCCTGGCTGTGGCAAAACTGTGGGAGAATTCGCCGTCACATTCTCAGCCTCACATTATCTCATTTGAACCCAATCCCACCATTTTTAACAGACTGAAGAGGCATTTGACCATCAACCCTCAGCTCGCTCCCCTCATCAGCCCTGAATTGAAAGGCCTGGGCGAAAAGCAAGACATCCTAGAAATGAGTATCCCTGTTCGCAACTCAGGTTTGGGGTCTTTGGTTCGCTATCAAGGGGGAGCCGACGAAGAAATGGAAACCCATAAGGTAGAAATCCAATCGCTTGACACCTTTGTATCCGGGCTTCCGCAGCGTGCTCCCCTGTCATTTTGCAAAATTGATGTGGAGTGCTATGAACCCTTTGTGCTCAAAGGAGGATTAGAAACCCTAAAAAGAGATCATCCTTGTCTTCATGTTGAGTACTCACTTGCCTGTGACCAATACCACTCTTTGGGAGAAAGGTATTTGCTGGATCTGCTGGAGTCGCTGGATTACCAGCTCTTCATCGTAGGGACAGATCATCTTACTCCTTTTCCCAAGGGCACACAATTCCCAGCGGGGAGCAAGCCGGTTGATATTCTTGCCACGATCCATCCGGAGGACTATCAACATTGGGTTCACTAAGCCATTGATTGAATGAGAATTGCCCTGATTACAGATGGAATCAGTCCCTACGTCCTTGGCGGGATGCAGAGACACTCCTACAACCTGGCCAAAACCCTCGCCGGCATGGGGGTGGAAATAGACCTGTATCATACGGATAAAGGAAGCGGTGACGATATCCACTGCTTAACAGGCATGACAGAAGGAGAAAAATCGCGAATAACGAGCATCTTCGTTCCCTGGCCATCAGGGGACCGGCTGCCGGGGCACTATCTCCGTGACTTATCTCGATATTCACATTCGGCAATGGCCATTTATCAGTCCAGAACACCTGTAGATCTGGTCTATGCCAAAGGCCTGACAGGAGGAGCCTTTCTGAAAGCCCGAAAAAAAGGGGTGAAAATGCCTCCTATTGCTGTCAAGGCCCATGGCTATGAGATGTTTCAGCCACCGCCGTCGAGGCGAGTGGCCCTCGAACACGCCTTGCTGAGGCCTTTTTTCAGGCGTCAGGCACTCGATGCCGATGTGGTTTTCTCTTACGGAGGAAAAATTACCAGCCTGCTACAAGAACGAATCGGAGTGCCTCGGGCAAGGATCAGGGAGATTCCCAGCGGAATATCTGCTGAATGGCTGCAGCCCCAACCGGGCATGGCAAATACCCCACGCAGGTTTGTTTTTTTGGGTAGATACGAACGGAGAAAAGGGATTGAGGAGATTTATCATTGTATTGAGGCACATCCAGAATGGCAAGAAAAGGCTACTTTCACTTTTATTGGGCCTATCGCAGAGGACAAACAATTGGCGCTCCCCCATGTGTCCTATTCCGGCATCATGCAGAACCCTGAGTCGCTGAGGGCAGCACTTAGCTCCGCAGATGTGCTTCTTTGCCCATCCTTCTCTGAAGGCATGCCCAATGTCATCCTGGAGGGAATGTCGCGAGGCCTTGCTGTGATTGCCACCGATGTAGGAGCAGTTTCCTTTCTCGTTGAAAATGGCGTGAATGGGTGGCTGCTTTCCCCGGGCGATTCCAAGAGCCTCGGGCAAGCCATCATCGATGCCATCGGCTCGACCGACGAGGCACTTATATCGATGAAATCGCACTCGATCAGGATTGTCAAGGAGTCATTCACATGGGATAAAATCGGGCTGAAAACCAAAGAGGTAATGGAGAAAATAATAGCAGGGTAAGACGAATGATTGATTTTCTCAAAGAGTACTTTTTCCAATGGGGCCTTGCGATTCCGCTTTGCTTTTTAATGGGAATGATTAATCCGGTTCTTGGGATCCTTTGTATCCTGACGATCGGGTTGATCTACTTTGTCTTTCAATCTCGTAGTCAAATCGCGATTTTTTACCTCGTGATCCTGATACTTGGCGATAGCCGGAGCTATCAGCTCGCGTTTTTCAAAACAGGCCGACTCATCATTCTACTGATTTTGACTATATGGACCATCCAGGATCTAATTCAAAAAAGATATTCCCTTCAAAAAGGGATTTTATGGATTCTGCCATTCATTATCCTGGGGCTGATTTCCACGATCATTTTTAGTCCGATCAAGTTTCTTTCCTACCAAAAAACGGTCTCCTACTTATTGGTCAGTTTTGTGGCTTTCCATTTTTACGCAGACTGGCTTTGGGGAAATGAAGCAAAAAATTTTGAAAAACTTCTTCATTTTACTGCTGTTTGCCTGGGTCTCGGGCTGGGCCTCCTGATTATTTATCCCGATGCGGTGATGTTTGGCGAACGCTTCAAAGGAATATTTGGCAATCCTAATGGGATTGGATTGACCTGTATCATGTGGCTCCCATACTTCATTTTCTATTCAATTAGCCAGGATAGGTCGCCCTCTCTCCAATGGTGGCTCTACGTATGCTTGATTGTTCTGTCCCTCATCTTATCGAATAGCCGCAATGGACTGGCCGGTTCTGTCCTATTTGTCGGGCTTCTGTGGTGGTTCAAAAATGGAACCCGGCGATTCACCTTCTTTTGGGTTATCCTTCCGTTCGTTGTTTGGTTTTTCACCTCTGTAGATTTCATTCAGCTCTTAATCCAGATAGGATTAGGAGATTACTTGCGGGTAGAAAGCATCAAAGAGGCTTCCGGCAGGGCCCTTTCATGGTCCTTTGCTTTGGAGCAAATTCCCAAAGTGTTTTGGATGGGAGGCGGTTTTGCCTATGAAGAATATGTGTATGAGCATCTGGTACCCCCTTCCCTTCAAATGTTTAGAGAGATGAGTTCAACATGGAACTCCTACCTCACCCTGATGCTCAACAATGGGATCATAGGCACCACGTTGTTTTTAACCTTTATTTTTGCCCAACTGAAGTATGCACAACGAAACCTTCGCTGGAAAATGCTCGGCTACCTCGTAGCGATTTTATTAGCGGCCATTTACGAAACCTGGCTTACTTCTTCGCTCAATGCCTACACCATTTTCTTTCTGATCATGATTACCTACTTCCATAATCCACCTCAAACTTTCAGTAACAAAACCAAGATATGATGCCTTCCGAGAATACTAACAAGCCAGGGGCTCCCTTCCTGTTTCTTCTGGGAACATTGCCAGCCTATTTTTACGCTTGTATTCGACAGCTCAGTGTGGATAGCGGGAGAGAGGTCGTTATTGTTAGAAATGCTCCCGATCCACTCTCTCCATTTATCCTTCAAGAGACTGATCAGATCCGGTTAAAGGATCGGGCTAGTTTTTCGAGAAGCGAACTCACTTCATGGATCAAAGAGCTTGGTCCGGCAGGGGTATATGTAAGTGGCTGGAAGGATCGGGACTATTTACACGCCTCAAGAGCCATCAAACGGCAGGGAGTTCCGGTGATTGTAGGAATGGATAATCAGTGGTATAACACCTTTCGCCAAAGAATCGCTTGTGTTATCAGTCCTTTTTTTCTCAAAACGGCCTTCACACATATATGGGTACCGGGTCGCTTTCAGTTCGAATTTGCCCGCCGGCTTGGCTTTCATCATAGCCGGGTTTTGCTCGGTCTTTACTCCGCCGACACAGAAAAATTCAAAGAGCAATCTCAACCCTTGTTCAGCAAAAGGTTTCTCTATGTGGGCAGAATGCTCACCCTCAAAGGGACGCATCTATTTATTGATGCGGCCCGTCAATTTTATCAGGATGGCATCCACGATTGGGAATTTGTATTAATTGGATCGGGGCCACTCACAGATACTATCCCCGACCAACCCAATATTACCTACTACCCTTTTCTACAACAGCGTGAATTAGCAGAAGAAGCAAAAAAAGGAGGCATATTCGTACTACCAAGCCAACGAGATGCCTGGGGAGTGGTGGTGCATGAATTTGCAGCTGCGGGGTATCCAATCGTCGTCTCAGAAGCTGTTGGTTCGAGAGATGCCTTGGTCAAGTCCGGATACAACGGAACCATCGTTCCAGCTAATGATCCAAATAAGCTATATCAGGCGCTCGTTACCCTCTCCAGGATGCCCATACAAGAACTGGAGCAAATGGGTACCAGAAGTAGTGAATTGGCTCGCGGGTATTCTCCCGCCATTTGGTCTCAGACTTTCCTCAATGCCATTGACATTTATGAACCGTAATCACACACCCCTTTCTTATTTCTTTTCTCCCAACTCCCAATATCAGGTGATCGGTCTGACCAGGGCAGTTGCCTTCGCATTTCTGAGCCTGATATTCACCCAATTTGCTATGGCCCAACCTGCCGCGCTGGCCTCCTGGGATTTCCTGGGCGATACCTGGGATATTTCCCAACAAGGAACAAGACTCGACGGAGCCAAAGAAAACTATAGCAGAGCTTCGGCAGATGGTCATGCCTACATTCGTATCCTCGATGAAACACAAGGGGGACTACTCAAATTAACCCCCAATATGCCGAAGGTCTTCTCCTTGGCATGTTGGTTTAGAATTCCTTCAGAAGTCCGGTCTGAGGGCGGAAAATTGTTCTGGACATCCGACAATTCGCTTCAAGTGAACCTGAGTCCATCGGCGATCAGCTTCCGAACTATGGTCAAAGGAGCCAACCAGGCTGCAAGCGACCATATTCTGTTAGCAGAATTTCAAGGAACCGATGTTGAGAGTTATCGGCTATGGTCAGATGGTAACTGGCACTTGCTCGTCATACAATACAACCCAGCCACTGGCCAAAAATCCATTTGGCTTGATGCAAAACAAGCCCCTTCCTGGAACGTAGTGGTTCCAGAAAAAGGACAGCTATGTAGCCCCAGAAACCAAAGCTGCGTTCAGGCACTTAGGTTCAGCACCAACGCTAATGTGGGTAATCATTTCCAGGGAGATATCAGTGGTCTGTCGGTATATGACCGATATCTCACCCCACCCAACATCTCCCAGCTCGCGGCCAGACGGGTGGTTACTTCTCGGGCCATTCCCTCTGAGGTTCCCAAAAATACCAGTGGCACAGACCCTCGCGAATTTCCTAAAGCACCGGTAGCCATGTCGGCGATCGAGCAGTTGCAGTCCTTTCCCACTGCCCGGTTTCTGCCGGGTCACACCCTACTTCCTTTGTACAATTGGATCAGTCCAGCTTATATGGCTGGATATAAGCTTCAAATTCAGCGCATGGACCAAGCCGTGGATGCCTATGGCAAACTCCAAACGGAAATGGTAACCAATTGGCACTACTATCTCACCCTTGAAAATAGCCGTAGAGCGATAGACATGCAAAAATCAAAAGGGCCGACCTTTGGGCAGGCTTTCGTTGATTTGGCCAACCAGAATCCCACATGGCCACTGGCCATTACTACCTTTTGGGCGCAAATTCGCCCCAACGAATTTGGAGGCACAGGCTCGCGCCCCAATATCAGGTCCAAGGACCTTGCTTCAACCTACTATCTTCAGGACGCACAGGGGCGCTTTCTGGATCGCAGTGGGAATATTGTGGCCAAGCCTATCCATTTGCGTCCTTCCGTCCAAACAGACCTTTGGGAAAAGGATGGCGAGCTGCAAAAACAGTATCTCGATATTGTCCTCAGCAAACTCAACCGGAATGTAGATATCATCAATGAAAATGGGGAAGTCCATCCTCTTCCCATTGGCCAGGATGCCCTTTCCAAAGATCCAACCGTCGTGGCAGATCATGCACGAAGTCCATACCAAGATTGGGAAGATTATGCCTCCGCCTGGAAGACAGATCTACGAGTGGCTTACAGAGATGGATTTTTGTCTCATCCTAAGCTCAGAAACACCACCTTCACCTGGTATGCCATCGACGGAGGCCCCTACAGCTTGGATCGATTCCAATGGGACATCGCCAGAAAGGCCATGACGCCTATCAATGGCCAATACTATAGCACCCCAAACTTTTATGTGCGCTGGCCAGAAAACTGGGAGAGATGGAAAGGTCCCTGGCGCGGATGGGAATGGATCAGCATAAGCCGAAAAGTAGAGATTGAGGCAGGCGATAAGCTGTTTTCCCCCTTTGTGGCAGCAGGATGGGATAAAATTCCAGAAAACAACGTTCGCCCCTCTCAATGGCTGGGACTCCTCAAGTGCCTCGGCACCGTAGGAGCAGAATTCTACTACGTTGGGGTATTTCATGAAAAAAACATCAGTCAATTTCCCCTTCCAGAAAATTATACCTGGCAAGCGGCCATGCCAGCCTATGCCCAGGCGGTGACCAGTCGCTACGAAGAGATCCTGCGAAATGGTGACCTGCTCACAGGCACAGACGGCAGGGCTGTGACCGAAATTGATGCACAGGATCCAAACATCCTCTTCACCGTACGCAAACATCAAAACAAACCAGAATACATTCTTGCAGGCACGCTCCAGCCGCGTTCCAACATCAAGGGAAACGTGGAGGATCAAGCCACAGCCCGTGTGACCATAAATGGGAGAGACATGAAGTTCACCGTCAGACGGCAGGGCAGCGTATATTGGCTCAACCTGAATAATCCCGCCAACCCCGTTTTGGTCCAGCTTGATGCCTGGCATGAGACGGGGCATCCATCCTGGTGGAGTGAAAACTTTTCGTTTCAAGCTGAAAATCCAGATTTTATGCAGGACTGCGGCCTCAAAACCGATCCGGTAAGTGATTCAGATTTTACCCAGTTCAAGTCCTACCTTGCCAGCGAATCTGCCCAGGCCTGTGCAAAATACCATTTTCAGCCAAGGACAAGGTCTTCCTATCGGTTACAAACCATCACCAGAGGCCAAGGGACAAGCGGAACCATTTCCGTCTTGCTAGACGGCAAGAAAATAGGAGAAATCCCGGTAAAGGCCTCTGCCAATTGGCAGTCGCACACCTTACAATCTCCTATCTTAAAAAACTTGCCAGCAAATGCTCTGTATCTCTTAACATTTGACTTTTCGGGGACCAACCTCCTGTTGGATCAGTTCGTGTTAGAAAAAATTCAATAATGACCCTTGTTATGTTCTTGTATCCATGAATTTCGAGCTTTGCTTATTCACCTGAAAAGTGAATGAAAACTCGCCCTTCATCTACTTCCAATGTTAATCCCCCTCCGCTATGCCTGTTCTGGTCATCATGATTGATTGGTTTGCTCCTGGATTCAAAGCCGGTGGGCCCATTCGATCCATCGTGAACCTGAGCAGAATCCTGCGCCAGGATTTCGACATCCATATTTTCACCTCCGACCGCGATTTTGGAGATGATGCGGCCTATGCCTCTGTGCACCTGGACACCTGGGTGACATGGGAGGATGGGATCAATGTTTGGTATGCCTCGCCGGGCAGGCATCGGGAGATTGAGGCAGAGCTTCGCAGGCTCAAGCCGCAGGCGGTATATCTCAACAGCATGTTTTCACTGCCATTTACCATCCTACCGATCAGGTGGCACCTCAAACAGACATTAGCCCCACGCCTTGTGCTGGCTCCTCGCGGAATGCTACATGCTGGTGCAATTCAGTACGGAACACGAAAAAAGCGCTTGTTTTTAGCGGGAATCAAGCTTTTGGGAGCACAAAAAAAAATCACCTGGCAAGCCACCGATCAACAAGAGCAAGCAGATATTCGGGCACGACTCGGCTCCCGGGCTCAAGTGTGCCTGGTAGGAAATGCGCCCACCACCATGGCTCCTCTCGGCAAGCACGCGCGCAAAGAACCTGGTTCCCTCAAGGCGCTGTATGTCTCCAGAATTCAGCCCAAGAAAAACCTCGCATTCTTTCTGGAGAGAATGGCTCACTCAACTGCCCATGTCCATCTCGACCTGATCGGCCCCATGGAGGATGAAGCCTATTGGCAATTGTGTCGGCAGAAAATCAATCAACTTCCGCCAACCTGCACGGTGACCCATCTGGGCGCGTTTCCTCACCATGAGATCATGGAAAAGCAACATGACTATCATCTCTTCGTGCTGCCAACCCATGGTGAAAACTTTGGCCACGCCATTTTTGACGCCCTCCTCGGCGGGCTGCCCGTTTTGCTCAGTGATCAAACTCCCTGGACCGATGTAGCGCAGCACGGCTGCGGGTGGGCACTGCCCCTGGCTGATCCTGCTGCTTTTGAGCAGGCGCTTGCTACTGCCGCCAAGTGGGATCAGGCTGCTTTTGAAGCTGCTTCTCAGGCTGCCAGACAGTATGCACAGGCTTTTTTAGATCATTTGACCTTGCGGGAGCAATATATCGACTTGTTCACCCCTCCGATTTCTGCATCATGAGTCAACACCACAACATCCGAAGCGATCTCTCTACCTTCGACAATAGCTGGTATCAACCCGGTGGGAGTAGGGTGAAACGAGGGCTTTGGTACTTCACCAACATCTTGTTTTTCCTCAATCCCTGGAATCCCTTTAGTGGGCTAAAGTGTCGTTTGTTGAGGGCATTTGGAGCCAACATTGGCGTTGGGGTCATCATCAAACCTTCGGTCAACATCAAATATCCGTGGCGGCTGCACGTGGGCGATCACTGCTGGATCGGGGAGAATGTGTGGATAGACAACCTCGCAGAGGTGCGAATCGGCAACCATGTGTGCCTCTCACAAGGAGCCATGCTCCTCACGGGCAACCACAATTACAAGATCCCTTCCTTCGATCTGATGCTCGGAGCCATCACCCTCGAAGACGGCTCATGGATCGGCGCGCAAAGCGTGGTTTGTCCGGGAGTGACGATCAGCAGTCATGCCATTCTTGCCGTAGGGTCTGTCGCGACAAAAGATCTGGATCCCTACATCATTTATCAAGGAAACCCTGCGGTGGCGGTGAGAACCCGCGACATGACCGACCAATAGCCTATGAAAATATCCATTATCACCGTCACCTATCAGGCTGCCTCTACGCTGAGGGATGCCATTGAGTCGGTACTCGGTCAGGACTATCCCGAAGTGGAATACCTCATCATCGATGGCGGGTCCACAGACGGCACACAAGCGCTTGTAAAAAGCTATGGCGACCGCGTTCACACCTTTGTTTCTGAACCCGACAAGGGTCTCTACGACGCGATGAACAAAGGCATTGCGCTCGCCACCGGCGACATCATCGGCATGCTCAATGCGGATGACTTTTATGCGCACCCGAATATTTTGTCGAAAGTGGTGGAGGCCATGAAGACAACAAGTTCTGAGGCTCTCTTCGGCGATCTCGTGTATGTGCGCGAACCCGAGCTGGACAAAGTAGTTCGGTATTATCCCGGCAAAGGCTTTCATCCCGATAAAATGCTCTCAGGCAATATGCCTCCACACCCGACCTTTTTTCTTCGAAAAACCTTCTACGATGAATACGGAGGCTTTGACACGAGCTACAAAATTTGCGCAGACTTTGATGTCATGGTTCGGTTTTTTCATCAGGCGAAAGGGAGCTATGTATATTTACCAGAAGTCATGGTGAACATGCGCACCGGTGGCAGCAGCACGCGAGGCCTCAGCAGCACCTTCACCATCAACCGGGAAATGCTGAGGGCTTGTCGCAAATATGGTCTTTCCACGAGCTTGCCTCGTATTTATTCTAAATATTTCGGCAAGGTATTTCAGTTGATCCGCAAGCCTAAAACGGAAGTCTGAGATAGATTTTCCTCCTTTCCGAATGAAAGCTATTCCAAAAAAGGTTCAATTTTGTCAGGATGACCCGAGGATCTAAGCTTTTCACCCCTCAACCCTCTCTTTGCCGGGCTTGAAATTGTTTATTTGCCCAAACATTCACATTCCACGTTTATCACGCCCTCATATATTTTTTCTTATGGCAACCATTCTCATCACCGGAGGCACCGGATACATCGGATCACATGCCGCCATCCAGCTCTTTGAGCAAGGCCGTTTCAATGTCGTGTCCATCGACAACCAACTTCGCTCTTCTATCAAAGCGTTGGATCGCATTGAGGCCATTTCTGGTCGTCGAATGACCAACTACAGCATCGATGCCTGCGATCTCCATGCCGTGGAAGAAGTGTTTGAAGCGCATCCTGACATTGTGGGCGTGATTCATTTCGCCGCTCTCAAAGCCGTAGGCGAATCGGTAGAGCATCCGCTGTTTTATTACCGCAACAACCTGGAATCACTGGTGAATATGCTCGCCTGCTGCGAAAAGTATCACGTTGCCAACTTCATCTTCTCGTCTTCCTGCACCGTGTATGGCGACATTGCAGTCGAGGAGCTGCCCGTGACAGAAAAGACAATCACCACAGAAGCGGCATCCCCTTATGGTGCGACCAAACTCATGGGGGAGCGCATCATCCAGGATTTTATCGTCTCTACGGATAAAGTAAAGGCCATCGCATTGCGCTACTTCAATCCCGTTGGCGCGCATGAATCAGGACTCAATGGCGAAGAGCCCATCGGAAGACCCAACAACCTTGTGCCCTACATCACCATGACAGCTAGCGGCCTCTTGGAGCAGCTCACTGTGTTTGGCGGAGATTACAATACCCGCGACGGCTCTGCCCTGCGCGATTACATCCACGTGACCGACATTGCCGATGCCCATTTGCTGGCCCTCGACTATCTCATGGAAGGACGAAACACCGCCCCTTATGAGCGATTCAACCTCGGCTCTGGCAACGGTGTCACCGTGCTCGAGGCCATCGCTGCCTTTGAAAAAGCCAGTGGCGTGAAGCTCAATTATCGGGTAGGCGACCGTCGCCCCGGCGACGTGGAGCAGATCTATTCTGATTCTTCTCTCGCCAAGGAAAAGCTCGGCTGGGAAACCAAATACGACATCAACGACATGATGGCCTCTGCCTGGAAATGGCAGCTAGAACTCAACAAGACGAAGGAAAAGCAGCAGAGCTGAGG
>JANQTF010000304.1:0-9822 GCA_030731845.1 Bacteroidia bacterium
TCGCCAACTTCAAGCCTGGCCGTGGAGACTATATCGCCGACAACTTCGAATACACTGCCCCAGTGGGTTCATACTTCCCCAATGACTATGGCCTTTATGATATGCCTGGTAATGCTGCGGAGTGGTGTGAAGACGATTTCGAAGAGTCTGGATATGCCTATGCACACGACTTGAACCCTGTGTATTACAATCCAAAATTCTCTGACCGGGACCGCGAGCCTGCCTCCGGCAAGAAGATCCGCAAAGTAATTCGCGGTGGTTCCTGGAAAGATATTGGCTACTTCTTGTCCAACGGTACCCGTACTTACGAGTACTCAGACACTGCAAAATCCTTCATCGGATTCCGTTGCGCAATGACCGTTATCGGTCGTTCTGGAGCTGTGAGCGGCTTCTAACAAGTTTGGCCCCTCTTTTGAAGTAAAGATTCTCAATAGGTGTAGCCGTCAGGGCTACACCACCCTTTCTCTGTGACTACCAATCATCATCAGGCAAACAGAAAGTAAACTTTAAGGAAAGTTCAAATGGCAAAGAAAAAAGGTCTCAAGTCCCGTGGCGGACAGATTGTAATGAACTTCATCTATGGTGCAGCTGCGGCAGTTGTAATCGTAGGGGCATTGTTCAAAATCTTGCACTGGAACGGAGCAAATGAAATGTTGATCATCGGTATGTTTACCGAAGCCTTTGTATTCTTGATTTCGGCAATTGACCCACCTGCCGAAGATTATGCATGGGAGCGTGTATATCCACAGCTCGATGATCCAAATGCTGCTGCTCCTGAATTGGCCGATACTTCATGGACACAGTCTCTCTCTCAACTCGATGGATCTGTGTTTGGACAACTCTCCACAACAATCACTGGTCTTAATGACAACGTGAGCAAGCTTTCTTCTGTCGCTGACGCCGCAGGAGCTACCAATGACTACACTGATAAGATCCGTTCTGCTACTTCCAAAATTGAATCTCTCAATCAAAGCTATGGAGTAGCGGTTGATTCGATGAGTGGATTTGCAAATGCAGCTACTGACGCTCAGGCGTATCACGCTCAGGTTCAGGAAATTACCAAAAACCTTGGTTCACTCAATTCTATCTACGAATTGGAACTGCAGGATGCCAAAACTCACCTCAAGTCACTCAACCAATTCTATGGTGCGATGACTGATGCGATGCAAAGCATGGTAGATGCCAGCAAAGATGCGGAAGAGTACAAAGCAGGTATGGCTTCTCTCAACACCAACTTGCAGCGTCTCAATGGTGTGTATGGAAACATTCTGAATGCTATGTCTGGAGGGGCTAAGTAATCCCCAGACCTTTCTCTCACTTTTTTTCAACCTCTTATAATCGAGAAAGAAAATGGCATCAGGTAAAATGTCTCCTCGTCAAAAAATGATCAACATGATGTATCTCGTCTTGTTGGCCCTTTTGGCGATGAACGTTTCTGCCGAGATCCTGAATGCGTTTGAGAACATTAAACTCAAGCTAAACGGATCCGCAACAGAAGCAAGCAATAACGCAAATGGCTTCATGGAAGCTATGAAAGCCGAAATCCGCGAGGAAATCGCCAACCAAGGCAAGCGTGATAATGAAGGTCTTCTTACAGATACCCTCGACAATATCAAGGGTGAGACCTCAGAAATCATCGCGCTGTTGGATAAGCATATTCAAGTCTTGGGAGATTCTATTGCCAAAAGAGATCCGGAAACCGGAGCCCTTCTTGCAAAGGATGAAACTGAGAAGAACCTCCAATATTGGATGGGTCAGGGAGATGCGCAAGAAGCCAACGATGGCCGTGGTTCGGCTAAGGCTTTCGAGCTTCACCAAAGGTTAGATGAGTATGTGAACTACGTGGTTAACATGTACAATTCGCAAATCAAGTCGCAGAAGGATTCTACTGGTGGCACGAGTGCCGGTCAGAAGATTACTTTTGAAGATGAGAAACTCACCAACGACCCGAGTTCTACTTTGTTGCAAGACGGCGGTAGCAAAACCTGGGAACGCTATACTTTTGAAGGCCCGGTGATTGCCAATATGGCGACCCTCGAAGCCATCAAGCTTGATGTGTACGAGAAGCAAAAGCTGCTCCTTAACATCCTCAATGAGCGCCTTGGTGTGGCTACCTTTAAGGCTGATAAAGTCGTAGGACTTGTAGCCCCTGAGGCAACCATCGTTCCAGCAGGACTTCAGTTTAAGGCAAAGCTCTTCGCTGTTCTTTCTTCTGAAAGTATTACTCCGTCATTTTCCAGTGCATCTGGTACCATTAAGCCCGATGAAGACAACAAAAGCGTCGGTGTTCTTACGGTAAATGCTTCCGGCGGTGTGATTCCTAACGGAAAGAATGAAGGAACCCAGCAGTACAAAGCCACCATCCGTGTGCCCAAAGCCACCGGTGGATTTGAAGACCTCTCTATCGAAGGAAGTTTCACTGTTCGCAAACCAGAAATCGTCGTGACTTCGGCTGCGATCCAGATTCTGTATGCCAACTGTGCCAACGATGTGAACATTGACGTGCCTGCTCTCGGTGATGCTTATAACCCTGTTATCACTGCAACCAATGCAGAAATCATCACCAATCAGCAGTCTAAAATCAAGTTCAGGATTGTACCTACTGCGCGCACTTGCGTGGTAACAGTCAATTCTAACACCAACGGGCAGAAAATCAAAATCGGTGATCTTACTTACAAAGTGATTCAGCCTCCAAAACCTACCATTGACATCCGTATCAACGGACAGAAGAGCACAGGTGCTGCGGTGCCTAAGACTTCCAATGTACAGGTAATTTTGAATCCTGATGAAGACTTTAAGTCTGCGCTGCCACAAGATGCCGGTTATGCTATTTCTAGCATTGATGTTCTCGCTCAGCTTTCTCTTGGACCACCGCAGACTGTTAACAGCATAAATGCTAGTGGACAGGATGCAACTCGACCTATAGCAGTATCTTTGGGAACTCAGGTTCGTCAGGCACGCCCAGGTACCACAGTGTACATCCGCATCAATGATATCTACCGGGTTAACTTCCAGAAGAAGAGAATCCCTGATACAAGGTTTACTGAGATCGAGAAAATCATATCGATTGTCGTAAAATAATTTTCATTAAGAAATGAGAAGATTCGCACTCACCTGTTTCGCCCTAGCTGGCTTTGGCCTTTCCGCTTCAGCCCAGATGGACACCCGACCCGACGACCACTTTTGGCGGCGTAAGGTGGTCAATCGTATTGACCTCCGAGAGAAGATGAATGCTCCCCTCACTAAGCGCGAGAATAAGTTCTATACGGACAATTCTCAATACTCAGAAAAGGAGGGCCTTATCATGGCTTTGTTTAATGGTCTCAAGGAAGGAAAGTACGTTGCCTATCACCCAGATAGCATCTCTACTCCCCTCAGCTACGATGAAGTTCTCGAAAGAATTCGCGAGAATGAAGGAGCCCTTTCGGCCTCTGATGGCTTCGACGATGGCTTTGGAAGTGGATTTGATGAGTCTGGCGAAGGAGACGGCGGTATTGGCCTTGGTGGTGGTGACGATGGTTTCTTTGACGACGGTGGCTTTGGTGGCTTTGGCGATGAAACCGGTGGTGGATTCGACGAATTCTCCGGTGACGATCTCGGTGCCGCTCCTGTTGTTTCCTCCTATGGAGGAGGCGATTTTGATCCGGGACCCTATGAGAACGTCATCCACTTCGTAGAAGACAGAATCTTCGACAAGGTACAGTCTGACATGGTCTATGATATTCAGTTCATCGAGATCATCTGGACTGATCCAGGGGAAACTCTTCCAGAAAAGTCTCTCTGTGCGTTTCGCTATGAGGACGTCCTGGAAACCCTTGACAACTCTCAGTGGAAAAACCGTTTTAACGACGCCGAGTACAAAACACTTCGTGAAGTGTTTGAGCTTAGACTTTTCCATAGCTTCATGATCAATATTTCTGGCGAAGGTCTTCCTACTCTTGAGGAAGCTGAGTATCGTCGTCAGAAAATGGTGGAATTTGAACACCACCTCTGGAGCTATTAGTATGCAGCGTGTCGAGCAGATTCAGCTGCCTCCCTGGCTTGGCTAAGGCTCGCTCTTCATCGCCTGAATAGGAATACATCACTTCAGAAAAACCCTTCTATCTCTCGCAGATAGAAGGGTTTTCTGCTTTTGGGGTGTAACCATTGAGCCTTCTCCCATTATGAGATTGTTCTGGCCGAACAAAGTTTTTCCCCTGATTTGACAACAACATAGGGGAGAATTCTATCCAACATTCGGGACACAGCCCTGCTCGCAAATCCTCCGGGTTTTGTGATACAGAATTCCTATGTCCTGAGTTGTGGATTTCATTCACCATTTCAATTTCTCAACACATGGCTTCAACAACAGTTTCGCCACGGCAGCGGATGATCAACATGATGTATTTGGTTCTGCTCGCAATTCTTGCCCTAAATGTGAGTTCTGAAGTGCTGGACTCTTTCCAGCGGCTGCGCGATGACCTCAAAGTGAGTGCATCCGAGGCAAGGGGCCACGGGAGTGCCTTGCAGGCCTCTCTGATAGAAGAAATTAACCGGGAGGTTGAACGAGAAGGTAATCGACGAAATATTGGATTGCTCGACACCCTTGGCCAGATCGAAAATCGAACACGGAGCCTACTTACCCTGCTAGATCATCACGCTGATACCCTCGAAACCATCGCTAGTTTTGACGAGGAGCGGATGGCATACCGAAGACCGGATGAGACCGAGAAAAACTTTAGCTATTGGATGGGCTATCCTCAAGAAGCCAACGATAGGCGTGGCAATGCCGCTGCCAAAGATCTCCGGGATTCTCTCAATGCATATTTCCGATTTTTGCACCTGGCTGCCCGTATGGAGGGAGATCCTGCAACTGTTGCAGACCCGCGGCCAAATCCAGAAGATCCGGGTAAGCGCTGGGAGCAATACACATTTGAAGGGCCTGTCCTGGCCAATCTTGCTACCTTGGAGGCCTTGCGGCTGGAAGTGCTTCGGAGGCAACAAGCTTCTCTCGAAAAAATTGGGGAGCGTGTAGGGGTGCGGCAGATTGTGGTGGATACCATGATGGCCATCGTGGTGCCACGTTCTGAGATCGTGGTGGCTGGCCTGCCTTATGAGGCCGACATCTATACAGGCATGAGTGCACGCACCCTCCGACCTGAATATAGTAGTTCTGCTGGCCGGATCGAGATGCTTCCTGGAGGGCTCGGCGCCAGGCTCACCATACAGGCCAACCCCAACCTGATTCCGACGGGGAGCAATGCCGCCGAGCAACGTTTCCAGGCCACGATTAAGGTGCCGCTTGCCCAGGGAGGGTTTGACACAGTGCGTGTTCAGAAAAATTTCACGGTGGTGAAGCCTGTGATCCAGGTAGAAGCACTCGCGGTGCAGCGACTCTATGCCCAGTGCGCCAATGACTTGCAGGTGCGTGTTCCTAATCTTCAGGATCAGTATCGGCCCATTTTTTCGGCTGAGGGGGCTGAATTGATTTTGAATACAGATACCAAAGACAAAATCAGGGTAGTGCCGGGACGTAACACCCGGGCGCGGGTGAAGGTGGCAAATGAATATCAGGGCGCTAACTTCCCGATTGGAAACCTGGAGTATTCGGTCGTTCAGACCCCCAAGCCAGATGTGGCCGTACTGGTACAAGGCCAACCCTACAGTGGGGTTGCTGCGGTGCCTGCTACGGCCAGTTTTTCCCTGAAACTCAGCCCTGACGCTGATTTTGCCCAACTGATGCCCAAGGATGCCCGCTATCGAATTCGCACGGTAAAAGTATTGCTGAAAGACGGTCTCCAGCCACCCAGGGTGGTCGCTTCCTACAACGTGAGTGGGCAGGACCCAAGAGGGGGAATCCCCATATCCATGCCAGCCGAAGTGAGGCAAGCCAGACCCGGAAGCCGGGTATTTATTCAAATTGATGGAATTGAACGAATTAATTTTCGGGGGGAGGCCATTGCCGACAATCGCTTTGCGCCTGCTGAGCTCATTTTTGGATTGGAGATTCGATAGACGAGGAATAGAAGACCTCTGACAGACATGGCGAGACTCCTTGGCTGATGATAGCTGGGGAGCTCGGTATTTTTTGAAAGGACGCCGCGTATTCTTTGGATTACAGTTTCGCCGACATTCTTCTGAAGATGGTTCTCTTGCCAAAAATGCGGTTGGAGTCATGTTTATCTAGCTTCTGCCAATCGAGATTGAGCAAAGCGAGCGGTATGAGATAGTGGGGAGTCCGGATCAAAAATTCTGGCAAGTAGGTCAGAAGGGAAGTGAGAAAAATCACGTCAAATCTCACGTAGGAAGTGAGGCGGGCAAAGGCAGTGAGAAATCCCCAGCAAGTAGCATATATCAAGGACCATTGGCGGCTGAGCTGGAAGAACATGCCCAGCACGATCACCTGATCGAGCAGGCCGGCAACCATTAAGAGCTCTAGGGCATGGCCTTGCGTGAGTGCGAGGGATTCCATGACCATATCTACAAAGTTGCCAGGCACGGGCACACCAAGCCCAGAGGCGTACAGGCCATGGCCAGAGAAGGTGAGGCCTGTTGCGATGATCATAGCGATCCAGATCCCGGGGGTCCAGCCTCGGGTGAGTGTAAGAGCGAGGAAGGTAGGCGCGCCCACCCGCAGGCTGAGCTCCATAAGCATAGGCACCTGATATGACACGTCGAGGAAAGAACCAAATGCTTGCAAAGCCAGCACTGCGGTGCTTGCATAAAGGAACCAGCGCATCCACAATCGCTTGGGGGAAATCAGGATGGCGGCCACAAAACCCAGCGACAATATTGCAGCCATCGTCTTCGTAAACACGCTGACCATAGAATCAGCAGCCGGACTCATGAGAAAGTCGCGCCATTCAAGTCCAGTTAGTATCTTTACCGCCCAGCCTGTCCAAAAGTCGTCCCACAGGAAGGCCCGATAGCCTGGTTCCGAAAAAAAATGTTGCCATACTGAAGCACCTAACAGCATGATGGTCGCCCACCGCAAACAAGCAAGTGTAGAGATGGATCGCAGAAAAGTAAAACGATCAGCAATCATAAGCCAAAGATGGAAAATCCAGCGGGTTTTTCCCCTATTGTGCTTTCTTCTTCTGCTCCTCTTTGGCCAATCTGCACCAGCAAAATCCTGTCGATATCGGGTGATCGTGCGAGATGACCCATCTAATTCCATGAGTATCGGCTGGGACCAAAGTTCAGGGAGTAATCCGGTTTTGTATTATGGCCCTGTGGATCACGGGGATGATTTTCGGGCATACCCTATGCAAAAGAAGCCCGACTGGGTGGTGGAGCATATGGGGATGAACAATCACTTTGTTCGTCTTCGGAGCCTGATGCCCAATACGGCCTACTACTTTGTAATTCACGATAGCGAAGGTGTGAGCCAGCGCTATTGGTTCAAGACCTTGCCCAACAATTCTCAGCAACCACTCTCGATCTTGTCTGGGGGTGACTCCCGGCGGGCAGAGTGGGATACTTCTTCTTATGAGCCCAGAGTGCTTTCCAATATCATGGTGAGCAAGCTGCGCCCGCATGTGGTGACCTTTGCGGGTGACTTTACCAATCGCAATACCTCTGCCCAATGGCGCTGTTGGTTTGATGACTGGCAGTACACCACGGGTCCCGACGGGCGGATGTTTCCCATCCTTCCAGCTCGTGGTAATCATGAAACGGAGAATGAGGATGTTATGAATCTTTTTGATTCTCCGCATCCGCAAATCTATTTTGCCACGGCACTTGGCGGAGATCTGATCCGGTTTTATACCCTCAATACAAATATTGCTATTTTAGGGGAGCAAACGGACTGGTTCAAGCAAGATCTGGAGGCCAATCACAATCAATATTATTGGGAGATTGCGCAGTATCACCACCCAATTGCGCCCCACCAAAGCAGCAAAACATACAAGATTCTGCAATATCGATATTGGGCACCCTTATTTACACAATATCATGTTCAGCTTGCTATTGAATGCGATTCGCATGTGGCGAAAAATTCCTGGCCCATCATTCCTTCCAATCGCTGGTATGCCGATGGAGGATTTGTGAGAAATGATGTAAAAGGCACTGTATTTACAGGGGAAGGTTCCTGGGCCATTACGCGCATGGCGGATGTGGAATATCGCTGGACCCGCGAATCGGGAAGTTTTGTGCAGTTTAAGTGGTTGAAGGTGAGTAAAGAGCAAATTGAGCTGCGCACGGTCATTACCTCCAACGCCCGCGAGGTAGTAGCCGTTTCAGACGACGCCCGATTCGTGATTCCCAAAGACCTGAATCTCTGGAAAACAAGGTTCGGAGATGTATATATCATTGATCGGCCCAATGTGCCTGGAGCGCCTTGAGGAGATATAAATATCACCCCATGCAAAAGGGAGAATGAAATATTCATTCTCCCTTTTGCTATTAAAAAAATGATCACGATCTGGGCCGGATATGTTTTGGATGCAAGGTTGTAGGGAAGCTGACATTCTCCCTCTCTCATTCACCCATTCACCCATTTCCCTAGATCACCCCCAGTTGTTTGCCCACTTCCGTGAATGCTGCGATACAGCGATCGAGGTGCTCGCGCTCATGTCCGGCAGATATTTGTACACGGATGCGGGCCTGTCCTTTGGGCACTACGGGGAAGAAAAACCCAATGACATAGATCCCATGACCAAGAAGTGCCTCAGCAAATGATTGGGCGAGGGGGGCATCATAGAGCATCACGGGCACGATTGGGTGAGAACCGGGCTTGAGATCAAAGCCAGCTTCTGTCATTTTTTCCCGAAAATAGCGAGTATTTGTCTCCAGCTTGTCGCGCAGTTCGGTGGTTTCGGAGAGCATATCGAGCACGGCGATGCTGGCTCCTACGATAGAAGGGGCAAGGGTATTAGAAAACAAGTAAGGGCGACTTCGCTGACGAAGAATTTCGATGACTTCTTTTTTGCCCGAGGTAAATCCGCCAGAGGCGCCTCCCAGGGCTTTGCCCAATGTGCCGGTGATGATATCCACCCTCCCCAAAACACCGCAATGCTCAATGCTGCCCCTTCCTGTTTTTCCCATAAAGCCAGTTGCATGGCATTCGTCCACCATGACAAGGGCATTGTATTGATCGGCGAGGTCACAGATTTTGTCGAGTTGGGCAATGGTGCCATCCATAGAAAACACGCCATCGGTCACGATGATCCGGGATCTGGCTCCCTGCGATTCCTGGAGTCTTGCCTCCAGGTCTGCCATGTCGTTGTGCAGGTAGCGATAGCGCTGTGCTTTGCAGAGCCTTACACCGTCAATGATAGAAGCGTGGTTGAGTTGATCGGAGATGATCGCATCTTCTTCTCCAAAGAGTGGCTCAAATACGCCGCCATTGGCATCAAAAGCGGCTGCATAAAGGATGGTATCTTCGGTGTGAAGAAACTGTGAAATTTTCTCTTCCAGCGTTTTATGAATGTCTTGCGTGCCGCAGATAAATCGGACAGAAGACATGCCAAAGCCATGCGTGTCAATGGTTGCTTTAGCTGCTGCCACAACCCTGGGGTGAGAGGAAAGGCCAAGATAATTGTTGGCGCAAAAGTTCAAAACAGACTCTCCTGTGCTCACGGTGATGTCTGCACCTTGCGGTGTGGTGATGATCCGCTCGGATTTGTACAAGCCAGATTTCTGGATATCGGTAAGTTCTGCCTGTAAGCGCTTAATGAATGCGTAATCCATGAGTTCAAAATAAGGAATGAAGGGCGAGAAGACTGGAATCTGACAACAGTTCCAAGGTTGTAAAGTTATGCGAATCTTTGTAGATTTCGGTCCAACACCCAAAGCTAATCCCGTGAATAACTTCGGCGTTTTCGTCGACCGACTTATCCCAGC
>JANQTF010000304.1:9922-36309 GCA_030731845.1 Bacteroidia bacterium
TCTTACAATGTAACTTCGCCGCTAGCTCCAGGAGATTCGATCAAGCTTCCCTCCTTTTCTCATCACTTCAATGAAGCTCGATTTACGGGTGGCGGTGGCCTCACCTATGACATCATCGTTTGGCCCATGAGCGTCGGGCCTGGTCAATCTGATTCTTTGTATCAACCAGTTTCCTACCTGCACACCCAAGCATCAGCCAGTAGGTTGCATATTAGTAGTCCTCCCGCAGGATTTCCCGGTGAGGTAATTGTAGGCAACTCCTATGATCTGGTCTTCAGGATTACCAACACCGATACGGTGCTATCTCTCTATCAACCTATTACCATCCTGATGGCTGGCAATGGGATTTCTTCGAGTGATTTGCTCATTAATCAAAAGCTGAAATCTCCTGTGCTCCCTGGAGACAGTGTGTCTTTTACCATTCCTGCTCATACGTTTGATGTAACTACCGGAGGAGGTGGCCTTACCTACGATATCATTGTGTGGCCCATGTCTATCGGTGCCAATGACGTTGACACGCTTCATAGGCCCATCAAAATCTATAACGGAGCTGCCATTGAGCTGACTAGTGATCCAGTAGCTCCCATCGCCGATCCCACCAATGGATCTCAGGCCTACGAGGTTACTCTTGTTTTGGGCAACGCTGGTCACATCGCATCTTCGGATCCGATAGATGTATTTGTGCAGATCGATGATCAGACTCCGGTCTTGTTTTATACCTCCTTCAATCCCTTGGAGGGGGGAGATACCACCTCGATTCAGTTTCAAGATTTTAGGCTGAGTGAGATGATTTCGCCAGCCTTGCCCATTGGCCAATATACTTTGCGGCTGTTTGCCCAAGAGAGGAATACCAGCAATTGGTATAAAGACGAAAAGGTGACACTCACTATATCAGAAGAGGCGTTGGAAACCGAGCTTATTACAGTCTCTGAAGGTGGCGTTGTAGCAGTTTCATGGGCATTGCCCTGGGATATTACGGACAACGAATATGGCATTACGAGACAGCAGGGAGTAGCTCCCCGTGAAACAATCGCCGTGACGCCGGGGTTTGATTCGCCAGAAATTCCTGTGGAGCACAAAGTGTACGATTTGGCTCCCTTGGTTGGGAGCAGTGAATATCGACTTGTCAAGAAGGATCTTCGTACCAATGTGCGAATGGTGGTAGCCCGCAAGGAGGTTACTATGAACCGGGAGCAGTTTTTACAGCAAGGCGTTCTGAGCGGGCTTAGCAGTTCTTCTACCCGATTGATTAGCCTAAACCTCGATGAAGGTGCCGATGCTTTGATCATCTGGTATGATGTTGCTGGTCGTGAACTCGGCAGGTCATCTGCTTATCTTGCTGCCGGGTCCCCAAATTGGCAGGTGCCTGTGCCGCAAGGCGCAACAGGTGTTGTTTATTGGACTTTGCGCGTAGGAGGACAAATTTGGAGTGGGCATACGGCTCGCACGAAC
Source organism: Bacteroidia bacterium (assembly GCA_030731845.1). Classification (GTDB taxonomy): domain Bacteria; phylum Bacteroidota; class Bacteroidia; order J057; family J057; genus JANQTF01. Next base: position 11,375 of record JANQTF010000304.1, read on the forward strand.
TCGAACTAGTGCTGTTTCAAGTGAAAAATGGGGCTAGGCGGTCGCAGATTTTGTCGGAGATCAAGGCGAAAAATCTGAGTTAGTCGAGGCTAACGAAGATTTTTCAACGCAGAGATCTGGCAAAAGATGCAGTGATTTCCTGTCATTAAGTACCTGGCAAAGCACTAGCGAAGGCAATGACCTGATTTCGGAAGATCAGGAGCCTTTCACAATTGAGCTTTTGAAGGGAGATGATCTGATCGAGGCTTTAGTGGCCTCTGGAGTTTGCTTGTCGATGATAGGCGATCATTTTGTTTGTTTTCCTGCCTCTCTCGTGAGCAAAGAATAATAGTTGTTCTCTTCCTCGAGCAAAGATTGAAGACAAATTTCGTACATGATGATTTCATTTCCCCCAATTTCTGAGGGGGGAAAATCTCTCACGAAGCTTTCGTAGGCAGAGCGTAGCATCACACGCTTTCCTTCCATGCTTGCAGTATTGAGGCGGAGAATGATATCCAAAAATCGTTCAGACTTTGCGTAGAACTCATCCTTGAGCATTTTTTTATACTTCTGTCGCAGTGATTTGGCAGCCTGCTCGGCTTGACTGTGTTGGCGAGCAAAGAAGAAATTCACAATTTTGAATACATGGATGAAAAACTTGAGTTCTTCATCGAGCATCAAATATCCTGGGTGGGTCTCCAGCTTGCTGATGACCCGAATGGCTTCGGTATAGATCTCCTGACAAAAGTATTGATCGGCGAGGCTGATGAGGAGATAGGCTTCATAGATTTCCTGGTAAATGATCTCAGAATTGTCAAGGGCCTGCTTGAGAAGGGTGTCGGCATCTTGGAGTCTGCCGCTATGCTTAAGACTGAAAACGCTGGCTGAAAAATAGTGAAAGGCGAACTCGTTGTAGTTCTGTCGTTTATATAGTTTGATTTCCTTTCCCAATGCCTCGATGACTGGTTCGGCTTCCTCGAGGCGTAGCATCTTATGAAGTGCGTTGATGCGCCAAATCCGAAGCATGAGTCGTGTAGGATGGTTTTCTATCTGGAATAGTTTCTCTTCCTCAAATTCCTGGTACATCCTTTCGGTGTAGTTGGCGAGGTCTGCCCAGGCAGATTTTTGAATCAGGATAGAGACCACTGTTCGCAGCACCATGATACGGCCCGAGGCGGAGTGAAACAGGTGCTTATGGACCTCGAGCTGAGACTGAACCTGCTCCAGAGTTTCAATCACACTAGAGCTAGTGCGGCTGCGAGAAAAATTTCGACGCATCAAGCCTTGTGTCAACATGCCGAGAACTTCGGAGTTGGCCCGGAGAAAATCTATTTTCTCCTGGTTCACGCGCCGCCGTTCGATTACCTGATCAATGTCCACATCATGATGAATGGCGAGCCTCACCATATCGTCGTAGATCACTTCCAGAATTTGAAACTGATCGAGATCAAGTGCTACTTTTTCGGCCTTTTTGAGGCTGTAATAGGCTTCTCTGTACAATCCTCGCTCTTGATAGAGCATGGAAAGTTGCAGGTTGCTGAGCGACTCAATCGAATTTTTATAATTGTAATGATAAAACAGCAGTGACTTCTCCAAATTGGAGAGCAGCTTGTTTCGAAGCCGATAATAAGTGTTTTTGGTTTTGGCGTCTGTGCTGCCATAGAGCTGACGCACGATGGTCTCTTCTACTTCTTTGAAGTTGCCTGAGCGAATAGCATCAAAGAGAACCAGCAACTTTTTTTCTTCGTCTGCCTTAAATCGATTGGACAGGATCTTGAACCGGCGAACTTCATCGCTTGTCAGGTTTTCTATGATTCTTTCAAGAATGTCCACTGTGTTGGAAGATCAATGGGGATGATCAAATTAGGCTGGAATAAATCTAAGGTTAAAAAATGATAATAAGTATCTCGCTCTTCATAAAATACGGATTTTCCGTAACAAATGCGATCGCTGAACTCCGGGCAAAGGCTATTCTGCCTGCCGAATTTTCTTTGATTATACAGGAATCTTCCTCAAATCGATCATGAGTCCTTCTTTGGCAAGCTCTGTGTCTGGAAATACCTGCTGTGCTTCTTCGAGCATCGGCTCAAGATCTAGATATCGAGCGGAATAGTGGCCAATGTAGAGTTTTTTCACCCCTGCTTGTTTGGCAATGGAGGCCGCTTGTCCGGTGGTACTATGGTAGGTCTCAGCCGCCCTTGAGGCGAGATTGTTCAGGAAGGTGGCCTCGTGATAAAGCACCTGCGCTCCTCTGATAAACTCCACAAGTGGCTCGCTGTAGCGGGTATCCGAGCAATAGGCATAGCTCATCACCGAATCCGGATCTGAGAGCACCTCGGCTGGGGAGATTACGCGCCCGTCATCGAGAGTGATGACATTGCCTAGTTTTAGCAGGCGAAAATAGTTGTTGGGAATCTCGAGCGCTTTGGCTTTGTAAAAATCAAAACGGGGTCGTTTGTTGGTTTCCTGAAAGAGAAAGCCCCGACAAAAGATTCTGTGTTCCAGCGGAAGCAGTTTTACTTCATAGTTTCCGGTCTCATAGATCGTATCGCCTGGCTCAAAAGCCTCCAGTGGATAAAACTCAAGCTCGTATCCCAGATAGCTTTGGGTATGGGAGAAGGTGACGTCGAGGATTTCTTTGAGACCTGCTGGGGCAAAGAGCTTGAGGGGGAAATTTCGCTCGTAGAGGCTGAGAGTCGTGAGCAGGCCCGCAATGCCCAAAACGTGATCGCCATGCAGGTGAGAGATAAACATGGCATCGAGCCGCGAATAGCGGATTTTCCTTCTGAGCATCTCCATCTGTGTACCTTCCCCGCAATCCACCAAGAGGTGCCGATCATTAATGGTCACTACCTGGGAGGAAGGGCGCCGGGAATTGGTAGGAATGGCGGCACTTGTGCCGAGGATGGTGACTTGAAAAACGCTCAATTCGATGGAGATTTAGGACGAAAGGAAGGCAGGAGAAGTCAATTTCTCCATGAAAAAAAAGGAGTAGAGAGAACGAAGGCGCGGGAGCCAGGCAAAAAAATAGAACCCTCCAGGGTTGAAGACAAAACAGAAATCGAGCCAAAGCGAGGATTCTGCAAAATGAATGATCCCCACACCGTCATTGCTGTCAGTGTGGGGATCAGCAAACGCTGGGTTATTCTTAATCGAGATCTTCGTCTGAGCCACCATCGTCCATAATCTCACGTTCCAACTCGGCCATGAGGATCGCATCACGAGACTCGGCTTCGGTGGGGAGGATATTGAGGACATTGTTGAGGTGGGAGATGGTGATCAGTTTCTCCACATGAGGGTTGAGGTGACAAAGCACCAGAATCCCTCCGGCAGTGCTACAAATACGATTGGCGGTGAGGATAGAAGACAAGCCAGAGCTGTCCACATACTTCACATCCTCAAGGTTGAGGACAATATTTTTCACCCCAATGGTATTGAGGTTGATGAACTCACTCTTGAGCTGGGGAGAGATGCGGGTGTCCAGCTTTTCTTCCAGCAGCTTGATAACTGAGTAACGCTCTTCTGATTGTTTGACAAATTTCATGCTTTCGGCATTTTCCTAAGGGTACGAAGATAGCGAAAGATATGGATTTACAGCTTGCATATCCTTGGCGGCCTGTGACAAAGATCGTAATTTCGTATGGAATGAAAGGAGAATCTTACGTAGAGCTGTCTATCGGGGGGCAAATGGTGCCATTTCAGGTAAAGGATACCTCTGGTAGCAAGATTGGGATTCGCTATCACGCTGCCGATGGGCAGTTTCAGATCCGGATTCCTGGGGGCAAATGGACGCCAGATGCCGAGCGATTTGTGAAACAATCGGAAGCCTGGATCCTGGAGCACCTGCCAAGCATCATGGCAGATAAGCATCGGCAGGAGGCTTGGTGGCAAGAGGTGAAGAACGGTCATCTGCAGATCCGCGGGCACCGCTACGAGTTGCAGGTGCTGGTAGATCGGAGCACCTCTTTTTCGATTCATGAAAATCGTATTGTGCTCAAAGGCCCCGCCGGAGCGGACATCAGGCAACTGCTTGAGCTAGGCTTGCTCCACTACGCCAAAAAAGTGCTTCCCATCCTTGTGCTGAAGCAAGCCGAGGCCACTGGTAGTAGGGTCAAAGGTATCTCGATCAAGCGCAACCTGCGCTCCAAGTGGGGCTCGGCCAGCTCCCTGGGCAATATTAACCTCAATTGGCTCCTCATCTTCCTCCCCGAAGCACAGATTCAATATCTCATCATCCATGAGCTCATGCATTTTCGGGAAATGAACCATAGTGACCGCTTTTGGGCATGGGTCGCCCAATATGAACCGAATTACAAACCCCTAGATCGGAGTCTCAAGGATTGGGGATGGCTATTCGGGTTGTTTTGAACGATGGCTTGGGAGGGAATCAGGGATAGAAAAAGTGGGAGGAAAAGCTATAGTGGGAATTTGGTGCTGGAATAAGGGTATATGGCTACATTCTATTTTCCTCATTCAACTATTCACCAACTCCCCCATTCTGCTCTGCCCCCATTCGCCAATTCCCTCGCTCGGTATTGGCAGCAAAAGAACAAGGGATACACAGCCATCGGCCATATATCCCTTGCATAGAATGTAAGCGTATGGGAGCGGAGGTACGATCAAAGCAGGCAACCGAGTTTCACCTCTTCAATTCCGCTCTCCTCCCCATGGTCTTACCTCATTAGCCCACCATCTCCAGGTTGGAGAAGAAGTAGCTCGCTTCACGCAGCGCGTTTTCGTCAGAATCAGATCCATGTACGGCATTGCGCTCGATGGATTCTGCAAATCTTTTGCGAATGGTACCTTCAGCTGCATTTGCTGGGTTGGTAGCGCCAATGAGTTCGCGGAAAGAAGCAACGGCGTTGCCGTCGGCTTTTTCCAGTACCATGGGTACGCATGGGCCACTTGTCATAAAAGACACGAGGTCATTAAAAAATGGACGCTCGCGGTGTACGTCATAAAAGCCACCGGCTTCGCGTTCGTTCATGTGAATCATTTTCATCGCTTTGATGCTGTATCCAGCTGCCTGGATAGCCGCGATGATATTTCCTGTATTGCCGTTTTCTACTGCGTCAGGCTTGATAATGGTGAGGGTGATGGTTCCGTTCATGTTACAGTTACGTAATTGTATGCGAATTCGGGCGCAAAGGTCGCGCCAAAACCAAAACCTAGCAAGCTTTCACGTATATTTTCCCGCTATCTATTCTCTTTGTATTTTCGCAACCAGAGAAAATAATTCATGAATCATTTGACTGAGATCGGCGAACTCCTTTCGTCACCCAAGCGAATCGCTATTACGACACACCTTCGTCCCGACGGCGATGCGATGGGGTCTTCCCTGGGATTGTACCACTACCTCATTGGTCAGGGGCATAAGGTGAAAGTCGTGGCGCCTACCGACTACGCCGACTTTATCAAGTGGCTTCCGGGCACCAGTGAGGTCATTATCGCACCCGATGATATGGACCACGCCAAGTGGACCATGGAAGGCGCAGACCTTATTTTCTGCCTTGATTTTAACGCGCTTCACAGGGTCCAAGACCTCGAAGCGGTGGTGAGAGATTCCGAAGGAAAAAAAATCCTCATCGATCACCACATGGATCCCGATGGCTTCGAAGATCTTCGATTTTGGGATGATAAAGCCTCCTCCACTGCAGAATTGATCTATCGGCTCATCGATGGGTTGGGCCACCTCGATCAGATCACATTCGATGTGGCGGAATGTCTCTATACCGGAATCATGACCGACACGGGTTCCTTCAGGTTCACTTCTACCACGCCTGCGGTGCACAGACTCGTGGCACGACTGCTCGAAACTGGCATCAGCCCCACGGCGATCTATGACCGCGTCATGTCCACTTCGACCCTGGACAGGCTCAAGTTTTTGGGGCATTGCCTCAGTGAACGTCTTCGCTTTCTTCCCGAATACAAAACCGCCTACCTCATGGTGCCGCAAGAAGTATTTAAGGCTTATAACGTCAAGAGTGGCGATACCGAAGGACTCGTAAACTATGCACTGGGAATGAAAGGCGTGAACCTCGGGGTGCTCATGACTGTGCAAGACAACTTGGTGAAGATGAGCTTCCGGAGTCGTGGAGGCGTGAATTCCGCTGAGCTAGCATCCAATTTTTCGGGTGGGGGGCACTTCTATGCATCAGGTGGCAGAAGCAATGTTTCCCTGGAAGACACCGAAAAGAAGCTCTTGGAGTTGCTCGAAGCCAATAAAGCCATGCTCATGCTCGACGAGCTGCCAGTGGCATAATTTTCGTCTCATGGCCATCCTTTCTTTATCTTAACATAACGCTAGAGAACAGATCATGACAAGAATCCTTTTTCTCCCCATGCTCCTCATGGCTTGTGCATCTTTGTTGATGAGCTCCTGTGGGTCAAGTGCTGACCAAGCAGCTTCTGGTGCCGAATTAGCACAAAGACCCGCTGAGGCTGCGCCGGGACCTGTCGGCGCTCCATCAGCACAAGCGCCTGCTGGGTTACAACCACCCTATCCCATCACCGATTCTTCCCGCATTTTTACCGTAGAAGGAATCGGGATTTATATCGCTGAAGAGGGCTCCGGAACCAAACCCAAACCCGGCTCCAACGTAGTGATGAACTATCGGGGAACCTTACTCAATGGTGAAGAATTCGACTCTTCATTCGGCAAAGGTGGGTATATGGATTTCTCTCTCAATAACCTCATCCAGGGCTGGCAAATTGCTTTGCCCCTTGTGCCAACCGGATCAAAAGTAAAGCTCATTATTCCTGCCGATAAGGGATATGGCCCGGCTGATCGGCCCGGTATCCCGGGAAATTCCACCTTGGTTTTTGATATCGAGCTGGTGAGTAGTTACTAGATTTTTCGATTGTCCTGACTCTCAATTGTTGCCTTATGAATCGATTTGCTTTCCACACACTGGCCATTTTGCTGCTATTCATTGGTCATGAAGGCCATGCGCAATTCAAAGCCGACCCAAAGCCGATCTCAGCTGGCTGGCAAATGGGCATCAGTACCAGTTATAAGGGGGCGGGATTTTCTCTTCACTACCTCAAGGGCAGCGACAATCAACAGTATGTAGCTGGTTTGGATCTGAATATGGTGAGGGACGGCAGAGAATATCGCAGCACCTCTTTTTTTGGAAACCAAGGAAAGAAGTATGTTTTCGGTAAGCTGAACAACCTGATTGTGCTCTCTCCGAGTGTCGGAATTCAGAAAAACATATTTCCAGCGGGCGCTGGCAATCTTCTTAACCTGCGGCTAGGAGCCAAAGTAGGTCCAGCCATCGGGTTGCTCAACCCTTATTATCTCGAGATTTTTGCTCCGGTAGCAGGTAGGCCACAGTTGGGAGACCGGGTCGTAGAGGCCTATGATCCCACGGTGCACACCTACACGTCTATCGTTGGGCGGGCACCAATCCTGAGCAGTCCGCTTGACTTGAGCACCCAGATTGGCGTGAGCGCCAAGACATACGCTTTGTTGGATTTTTCCAACCACAGTGAAGCCATCAGAGCGATTCAGGTCGGGGTGAATGTGGATTGGTTCCCATCAGCTGTGCCCATTATGGCCGATTTTATCGAGGCAAGGAATAATCAGCTGTTTTTTGCTGTCCACATAGGGCTTGTGCTGGGCAATCGATGGTAAACCTTTCGTTGCGCTATCTGTTAAAAGGCGTAGTTTTGTGTGGCAAATGTTGAAATGACGAAGAAAAAGAGACCTCCATGTCTGTTATTACCATAGATCCTGCTGAGCTTACGAGCAAAAATCTTCCCGGCAATGGACCACGGCCCAAGTGGCTGCGGGTGAAATTGCCTTATGGAAAGGCTTTCACAGAGGTTAGAGAAACCATTGATGCGCATAGCCTTCACACCGTGTGCGAAAGCGCCCGTTGCCCCAACATGGGCGAGTGCTGGGGAGCTGGTACGGCAACGTTCATGATTTTGGGAAATACCTGCACCCGCTCCTGCTCTTTTTGCGCAGTAGCCACTGGCAAGCCCGATACCCTCGACATCATGGAGCCCTACCGCGTGGCGCAAGCCATCAAGAAAATGGGTGTGAAGCATGCCGTGATAACGTCTGTCAATCGCGACGAGCAGCAAGACCGGGGCATGAATATCTGGGCAGAAACTGTGAGGCAGGTGCGCAAGCATGCACCTGACACCACCATGGAGACCCTTATCCCTGACGTGAAAGCGAATTGGGAAGCCCTTGAGCTGATCACCACGGAAAATCCGGAGGTGGTATCTCACAACATGGAGACCGTGAAGCGACTTTATCGCCGTGTGAGGCCACAAGCCAAATATGAGCGTAGCCTTGAGCAAATCAAGCGTACCAAAGCTGCCGGTTGTCGCACCAAGTCAGGCTTCATGGTAGGTCTCGGTGAGACTGTAGAAGAAGTATATGAACTCCTGCGCGATCTCAAAGCACATGATTGCGACGTGGTGACCATCGGGCAGTATCTTCAGCCCACCAAAATGCACCTCCCTGTACACGAATTCATACACCCTGACTTGTTTCAGCACTACCACGATGTAGGCATGGAGATGGGATTCAACTTTGTGGAGAGCGGGCCCCTCGTGCGATCAAGTTATCACGCAGAGCGGCATTTGTAGGCACAATACCAGTCCAGCCTAACCAAGTCGGGATCATGGCGTTGGCTTTTGTAGAGAAGTCAGGTTTCTGCTCCACAAGTATAGCATGGGGATACTTACCTCCCTTTCAGGTACAGAAAAAATGTGTCTATGCTGCTGGCACGGAGGAGATCTGCGTTGACCATGTAGATGTTCCAAGGGTCGAAGACGTGGTCGAAGGCGACCTTAGCCAATTCGATCCGGTCGGTGTCGGTCTCGAAGATTTGCATGGCTCGCTTGAGCTCGCTCACGTTGAAGCAGTTGTTTTGGAAAAGTTGTTGCGCAAGACGCAGCTTGAGACTTTCGCTCTGCTGGGCCTGGAGCGAGCCCAGGTGCCGCACAAATTCTGATTCGGCGACACGGTAGGTGCACCCAATTTCTCTGGTGGTCTGGTAGCCTGGCTCCTTGCTTCGACTGCTTTGATTCACGCTTGCCATAACTTCTTCCCGTTCCTTTCGGCTGAGTTTTTCGGTCACCAGAAAGAAATTGGCGGGATCATAGACATACTCGTATGCCTGCCGGGCAAAGTCCATGCGGTTTTTGCCAAGCTGTATCAATTCGATAAGGGGCCGCACTTGCTCGCAGAGCAAGTTGTTGAACCGCAGGATTTCCAACGCGACATATAGTCGCGATTGATCGCTGTCAAGGGCGCGCATTACGATGAGAGCACGATCAAGCTCCGAAGAGTTAAAGAGTTGCCTTTGGCCTTCTACTGCGGGTCTTTGTGATTGTACGCGCTCCCGCAAGAAGATTTCCATTCCTTCCCGATAGGTTCCTGCCTGCATAAATGGTAGCAGCCGCTCGTAATTTCCCGGATCGGCGCAGTAGTAAAAGCAGATTCGCATCATGTCATACTCGTGGCTGGAATTTTCCATTAATTCCATCATGCGATATACGTAGGGGGTGGCAAGACAGAGGTCAGCAACCTCAGAGCGAACCTTTTCGAAGCGGAGCCGATCGTTTGGGAGGGCCTTGAGCTCAATGAAAAATGTCTCGAAGTCGAGCTCGCTGATGGGCAAGGAGCAATAGGATTCGCCGGTGTAGCCTTGCAGCGCCTTGGCTGGGTTGGTGAGGGTTTCTGGTTGGGCAAATAGGAACATGGGCAGCATGCTCGCAAGGAAGAAAGTGCCGTGGATCAATCTATGTAGAGTGAGGGAAGTCATGTTGATGATTTGGGTGAGATAGGTCAGGGGGTAGAATAGAAACGAAGCCAGCCCCCAAATATGCATGTGGCGGTCAAAGAGGAAAGATACAAGCTGATGATTAAGCTCAATCGAGGTAGATCACAAGGCGCCCGAGGACAAGATTCATTTCTCCCACTCCGATGTCGTTGGAGGAGAGAACCTTGTCGCCTTGCAGATTGGAGGGAACCTTCTGATCGGGTCTGGCAGTAGCGATCACGCCATAGAATCCCTTTTTGTATTTGGCGAGGTTGCCATTTTTCCAGGAGTCAATGGTGCCGCCATAGTCCCAGTCAAGGCCATAAAAGGAAATGGCGCCTTTGTTAACCTTGGTGACTTCTCCAAGTGGGAGGCCTACCCCGAGTCCTTCTTTGGTAAACCAGGTAGATTCACGCTTGTCGATATAGATCGCTTTGATTTTGGTGCGGTCGCTGTCTTGCCAGGTGATTCGTAGCTCTGAAGGTTCATCAGGAAACACGACGGTGCAGTCTTCATTGCCTGTGGGTGTTTTGACGATACCTAGCCCCACTTGCGTGCCGCCATATATTTCCAACAATTTCTCCTGTGATGTTTTTTTTGTAATCGGGCCCACTTTCACGCCAGGTACGATAAGCCGCTGGTCTTGGTCAGAGACCAGGGGATCGCCCCCGCGGGTGCGCTGATTGGGGTTGCTGGCAACCACAATCTGGTCCAGGACCTTCTGGAATCGTGGATACACGTAGCGAATACCGCCTTCATGTACCCAGCCCATGACCCCATTGTTCATCTTGATCAGAATGTAGCGCTCCTTGTATCGTTGCCCACGCAGCACAGCTTCTTTTTTCAAGAGGGTGCGCTGATGGAGGTAGGTAGCCTTCTCGCCTTCGTTGAGGCGGCCAATTTCGGGCATATCGCTCCCAGGCTGCGTTGTCACGATGAGGTTGTCCACCCAGGACTGCACAGTATTGGGCAAGCCCTTTTCTGTGGCCAAAATGGAGAGATCATCGGTAGCCTCAAGTAAATCCACAAATGGCTTGGTATATACCTCACTCGGGGCAGGCTGCCCTGGCTGCTGCCCCTGCTGATTGGGAGGATAGCAGGCGCTGAGCAGGAGAGAGATACCCATGAAGAGGGAAAGACGAAACGTTGAGATCACACTCATACCCATAGAGATTCGAAGCACCAAACTACCTCGTTCACGTAGTTTTTGCAAAGAAGTTGTGCAGAGGTTGATTTTTTTTTGCGGTTTTCAAACCAATTCGATTTCAAATAGTTATTCTATCAAAATCAAAAGCAAAACCAGGTATCTCTTAGTCATCAATTCTTTGAGGAATAAGGAATTGGACTAAGGTAGGCATCTCATTAGCTTTTGTAAATATCACCTCAAATCAATAGAATATGGGTCACGTAGCAACATCATCCTGGTCGGTAGCCGATATGGAATTATTGAGTAGAACCCTTAAGGCAATTGCTCACCCTAGTCGCATCGCTATCCTTGAAATGCTTGAAAGAGAAGGAAAAATGACCGTGACTGATATTTATACCCGCCTCAATTCAGATCAATCTTCTGTGTCTCACCATCTGAGCATTTTGCGGAGCAGAGGAATTGTAGGACAGGATCGGCAAGGCAGATATATCTATTATTTTTTGGATACCAGGGCTTATGTGTCCCTTTTTAACTGCCTCACTGATATTCAAAGTCCAAGCCCTGCTTATTATTAATTTTCTGAGGTGCAGGGGTTGGCGGTTTCACAAAGCTTCAAATGATTGAGAAATCATTTCTCATTGTTGTTGTCGGGCATTTGGATGGATATCTGAATGCCTGCTTTTTTTTGGTCACGGATATTTACGAAAAATTGCCCTCCCTATCTATTCATCACGCACACGGCCCCAAGGCCATCGAGGAGGTCCGGGATTTACTGCAGAAATATGCTGAGCTAAGAAGTCATGATGTAGCACTTGGCGATTATGAGCGGGAGCTGCGCCAACTGCCAGGGGCCTATGCTGCTCCAACAGGTTTCTTACTCCTTGCCAGGTGGGATGACAGTCCGGTTGGCTGCGTTGCCATTCGCGATCTGGGAGAAGGTTTTTGCGAAATGAAACGAATGTTTGTCCTCCCCGAGCATCAGGGTAAGGGAATCGGGAGCACGCTTGCTTCGGAGATTATTTACGCCGCTAAAGGGGCCGGCTATCAGCACATACGCCTCGATACCCATCCTTGGATGGCAGCTGCCATCAAGATGTACCAGGCATTGGGCTTTATCGAGATTGGCCGATATAATGAAAATCCTACGCCGGGAATCCGGTTTTTCGAAAAAAAACTCTAGCGTGGCTAATTCGCCCCGGGCATTAATTATTGGGATACCCTTGCTCGATCCAAACGCGAATCATCTCCACTTCACAATCGGGCATGCGTGGATAACCTTTCGGCATCGGATCAAATCCCTGCTCATACCTGATGGATCCAAGCAAAGAGCCATTCTCGATGTAGGGTGTCACACGCCCATATCCTTCCAGGGTGATCCCACCCGCAGGGTCAGCATTTTCATGACAGGCCACACAGTAGTGTTTGACCAAAAGAGGTTCCACATCGCGATCATAAGAGACCACAGAAGGAATATTGCAGGTATCGATTACGGGCTCAGGCTCAGGCTCGCTTGGATACAGAACTTCTTCCGCGTGATACACACAGTTGGTGAGCACAAATGTCAGGAAGAGAAGAGAAGCAAATCGAGTGAAAAATGAAGTAGTCATGGATCTCTAATAAATTTAACTTCTCAACTATATTTATCCACAGAAAGTTTTCCCTAAAGACTGTTAAGAGTGACCCGTATGGGTCTTATTCGTCAGGGAATTGCGAGAGTTCAGAAAAGGAAGTATTTTCACCCCATACCTCCCACCCTCAGAAAATCAAAACCTTATGCGCTGGCAAGGAAGAAAGCAAAGCTCCAATGTTGAGGACCGTCGCGGAGGCGGTGGTGCTCGTACTGGCACTGGTATCGGAATCGGTACGATTGTGATCGCGATTATCATCTGGATTCTGGGAGGTAATCCCATGTCGGTCCTTCAGAATGCAGGCTCTTCTGGCACATCTCAGGCTCAGCCTTCGGCAGTCTCTAGCGAGCAGGAAGACCAACTCGCAGCTTTTGTGAAAGTCGTGCTTCAGGATACCGAAGATGTGTGGAACAAAATCTATCCACAAGCCACGGGCCGCGCCTACCGCAATCCCGTTTTGGTGATCTACACTGGCTCAGTACAATCTGCCTGCGGCATGGGAAGTGCAGCCGCAGGGCCATTCTACTGCCCCGGCGATGAAAAACTCTACATCGATCTTAGTTTTTACAATGAGCTGAGCAATCGCTTTGGTGCCTCAGGCGACTTTGCCATGGCCTATGTTGTGGCGCACGAAGTGGGCCACCACGTGCAAAACCTCCTCGGCGCCACCGCACAGGTAGATGCGCAGCGCGGCAGATTGCCCAAGGCACAGTTCAACGACCTCTCGGTGAGGCTGGAGCTTCAGGCTGATTTTTATGCTGGTGTGTGGGCTCACCACAACCAAAACATGAACAATATTCTCGAAGAAGGCGACCTCGAAGAAGCCCTTCGCGCGGCCAATGCCATCGGCGATGACAACCTTCAGAAGCAGGCCCAGGGCTATGCGGTGCCGGAGTCATTTACCCACGGCACATCTGCTCAGCGCATGCGCTGGTTCAAGCTGGGCTTCGATACCGGTGATTTACGCCAGGGAGATACCTTCAGTGCCCGACAGCTATAGCGGCACATTGCCCCTTCTCATTCTGCCCCTACAAATATTCCTACATATCCCCGGAAGGTGACCCATATCTCGTGGAAAGGATCGGCGCGGGTAAATGTTTGGGAAATAACGTGTGCTTGCTTTGGGATTCGACTTAAGCTCATGCGCATGAAGTACTTACTTACAGGCGAAGGGCATAGCTCATCCGGAGGCTTAGGTGGCACGCTGAGCTTTTCGAAGTACCCTCGAAGCCCCGGATCAAGAAAAGAGCTCGGAGCGCACTCAAAAGGCACGGAGAAACCAAAGAGCAACGAAAAGCCCTCCTATTCCACCACTTGATAAATCCCCTTGAGGTTGCGACCAAGCTGCGCATAGTCGAGGCCATAGCCCACCACAAAATCGTTGGGGATGGAGAAGCCCACATATTCGGGGGCTTCGCTACCTTGAAAAGCATCAGGCTTATAGAGGAGGGTGACCACCTTGACCGAGACGGCCCCGCGATCGTGGCAAGCCTTTCGGATCGACTCGATCGTGAATCCCGAATCCACGATGTCTTCTATCAAAATCAGGTCCCGGCCCACGAGCGACTCAGGCAGATCAAGCTGCCATTGCAGGGCTCCAGAGCTTTTGAGACCGTCGCCGTAGGAGGAGACCTTGATGAAATGAATTTCAGGAAAAAAAGTGAGCTCCCGTAGCAGGTCAGCGGCAAACAAAAAAGAGCCCTGCAAAATCGGGACTGCGAGGCAACTCGCCTTCGAATAGTCCTGCGACACATGATGAGCAAGCTCCAAAACCCTGGTGCGAATAGCTCCGGGGGTGAGGTATGGCCGAAAAGACCGGTCGTGCAAGGTTATCTCCTCCATACATCAAATGTCGCAAATCATTTGGAGGCAGACCAGAGATATTCCAACAACTTTTTTTTTCACAAACCGTTGTAGAAGCGTCTCAAAAAGGGGTATTCTCATACTTGCATATTTTTGGAGAGATTTCTCCTGATATTCTGGTAATACCAACGTAACTTTGTACCAGGCATTATCCAACACCCAATCTCGTGAGCGATCTCATCAAGCATGAATGCGGAATCGGTTTGATTCGGCTTCTAAAGCCCCTAGATTACTACCAAGAGAAGTATAAAAATCCCTTATGGGGCCTCAATAAAATGTATCTCCTGATGGAGAAACAGAGGAACCGGGGACAAGACGGAGCAGGGCTCGTGAGCGTCAAGCTCAATGTGCGCCCAGGCTTGCCCTACATGCATCGTCTCCGAGACAATGATCCAGAGCCCTGGACCAACATCTTCAGGCAAATCGATCAGCAAACCGCCGCTTTTAAGCAGCGATTCCCCAAAAATCATCATGAAGGCGATGTGCTCAAGCAGCATTTCGATTATTCTGGGGAAGTGTTGCTCGGCCACCTTAGATATGGCACCCATGGCACCTATGGCATCGAGGCTGTGCACCCGGTCATTCGCAACTCCGAATACCAAAACCGAAGCCTTGCCCTCGCCGGCAACTTCAACCTTACCAACGTAGATTATCTCTTCCAGAAACTCGTGGAGTTGGGGCAACACCCACGCTACCAAACCGACACCGAAACGGTGCTGGAGAGAATCGGGCACTTCCTCGATGTGGCCAATGAGGCCCTCTATCGGAAATTCAAGAAAGACGGATTTAGCAGGGCGGAGCGTGCCATTCATATCTCTGAGGAACTCAACCTCGTGAAGATGATGAAAAACGCAGCAAAAGCATGGGATGGGGGATATGTAATCGGGGGCGTGGTCGGAAACGGCGACGCTTTTGTCGTTAGAGACCCCAACGGAATTCGCCCCTGCTTTTATCTCCAGACCGATGAGTATGTGGTTGCCGCTTCCGAAAGGGCTGCTATCACGTCCATTTTCAACGCATTTCCACGAGATATTCAAGAGCTTCAGCCCGGCAATATTCTCAGCATCAAGAGCAATGGAGATGTGAAGGTGAAAGAATTTACCGAGCCACAGCAAAAACTTAGCTGCTCCTTTGAGCGCATCTACTTTTCTCGCGGCAATGACCTCGATATCTACCGCGAGCGCAAGTCTCTGGGGGCACACGTCGTGCCAGCTGTGATCAAGTCCATCGACGACGATCTCGACAATACCATCTTTGGCTATATTCCCAATACCGCCGAAAGTGCTTTCTGGGGAATGGTCAAGGAACTCGAGCAGCACCTCAATAACCAGAAGATCGAGTGGATTCAGCAGCTGGGCTCCAAACCCAACGTTGAAGATATCTCCCGGATCATCAACATGCGCCCACGCGTGGAGAAAATCATCCTCAAGGATGTGAAGATGAGAACCTTCATCGCCGATGATAACTCCCGCGACGACCTCGTGGCACACGTCTATGACATTACCCGCGGCATCGTGAGAAATGATATCGACAATCTCGTGCTCATCGATGACTCCATCGTGAGGGGAACCACCCTTCGACAGTCTATCCTCAACATCCTGGCACGGCTTCGTCCCAAAAAGATCGTAATTGTGTCTTCTGCTCCGCAGATCCGCTATCCCGACTGCTACGGCATCGACATGTCCCAGATCAACAAGCTCATAGCCTTCCAGGCTGCTGTGGCCCTTCTGCGCGAGCGAGGCCTCGAAGGTACGCTCGACAGGGTGTATGAGAAGATTGTCTCGATGAAAAAAGAAGGAACCATGACCGAGAAGAACGTGGTGAAGGAGATCTATGCCCCCTTTACAGAAGAGGAGATTTCGGCCAAAATCACGCAGATCCTACGTCCAGAAGAGTTTGTTCCTGACCTTGACATCATCTACCAACCGTTGGAAAACCTTGCCAAGGCGATCCCCGGCCACCTCGGAGATTGGTATTTCTCTGGAAACTATCCAACCCCGGGCGGCAACAAGGTGGTGAATCAGGCCTACCTCAATTTCTACGAAGGAAGAAACGAACGCGCCTACCAGATGATGCACTAGTCGTCTGGAATGAAGATTGCGCTCATATACTATCGAATGATGCTCCGCGCCGGAGGACTTGAGTCCCGGCTGCGGAGCTATTTGTTTGAAATGACCCGTCGAGGCCACGACGTGACGCTGCTCATGGCACGCCCGCGCAATCTTGTGCTCCCACAGGGTGCCACCCTCCAAAGATTGCCCCGTGGGCCTTTGCCCAAATCGTTGCAGCCCATTGGCTTCAATGCCGCCCTCGGCGGATGGATGCGTCGCCACGACTACGACTTTAGTCTCTCTCTGGAGCGAAGCTCGCATCAGGATGCTGTGCTCAATCCCGGCAACCACCTCGGCTACCTGCGTGCCGAAGGCCGCAAACCTTCCACCCTCTCCGACTGGGCACAGATTCGCCTCGACCGCCTTGCCTACCGCGATTCCAAGATCATTTTCGCTGCCTCGCCCATGATGAAGGCCGAGACCATCGAGCTCTATGATGTTTCTCCAGATAACATCGTTGTGCTCCCGCCCCCGGTGCTGAGCGATCGGTTTCAGCCCCTCAGTGAGGAGAAGAGACATGAGTTGAGGCAGGAATGGGGCATTCGCCCAGATGAAATCGCCTGCGCCTTTGTGTCGGCGAGCCACCTGCGCAAGGGGTTGCCGTTGCTTCTCGAGGTATTCAAAGCCCTGCGCGGAAAACCCTTTCGCTTGTTGGTGGCAGGCAATCCGCTCCCGCCCGAAGCCTCGGGGCTCGAAAATGTGACCTGGATAGGCCACAGCTCTGAACCCGAAAAGCTCTTTGCAGCCTGCGATGTCTCGCTGCTCCCCGCCCGCTACGAGCCTTTTGGACAGGTGGTCACCGAGTCGATCTTGTGCGGCACGCCCGCCTTTGTCTCCGACCGTGTAGGCGCTGCGCCATATCTCTCCGAGGCCGAGGGCCTCGTTCTTCCCTTCGACACTGCAGATGCCTGGATCGCTGCGCTTGAAGCCTTCGCACCAGCTACCTATTCTCCCGGACATCACTTTGCCCTGCGCCACGGACTCGACCTCAGTAGCCATGTGGATCAGCTGCTCGAGGGGTGGTGATTTTGGAGCAATGCAGGATCGGGAAGGAATTCGTCAGGCTTCCCGCAGGCCAATCATAAAAAGGGAGTTGGTCAAGCGCAGCTTTTTTTCTGAAAATCACTTTACTTTGGGAAGAGTAGGCATGATTCTCTTCTTAGCTTCAACCCTTCATGAAAAGAACCAAAGACTGGGTGCATACCTTATTGTCTATTTCTCCCAATGGCATCAAGGACCTTAGCGGTAAGTTCGATGTTTTTCTAATATTCATCATCGTGCTTAATGTTGTGGCCATTATCCTCGAATCGGTCAACAGCATCTACCTGGCCTACAAGCCCTGGTTTGTGAGCTTTGAGCTCTTCTCGGTGATGCTTTTCTCCCTCGAGTACCTGGCCCGTTTGTGGTCCGTCACTTCCGATCCTGAATATAAGCACCCCCTTTTTGGGCGGTTCAAGTTTGTATTTACGCCCATGGCGATCGTGGATTTACTGGCGATCTTGCCTTTTTATGTGGGAATGATGGGCTTAGACCTGCGCTTCATTCGTGCTCTTCGGATGTTTCGCTTGCTTCGCCTGTTCAAGATTGTGCGCTATGTATCGGCTTTGCGGATCATCACCAATGTATTCCGGCAGAAAAGGGAGGAGCTCGTGACCAGTCTGGTATTCATTCTCTTCATTTTGCTGATCGTTTCCTGCCTGATGTTTTATGTAGAAAAAGACGTAGAAGGCACGCAATTCACCTCGATTCCTGCGACCATGTGGTGGGGTGTGGCAACCCTCACAACGGTGGGCTATGGCGACATTTATCCGGTTACCAGCATGGGGCGATTTCTTGGCGGAATAATCGCCATCCTGGGCATTGGCCTCTTTGCGCTGCCCGCAGGTATATTGGCAGCAGGATGTTCGGATGAGATCAGTCAGCGACGGGCAGAAGAGGCAAATAAGCTAGAGGAAAGGGAAGGAATTTGTTCTCACTGCGGAAGGCCATTCGAGGAGCATCAAGCCGAAAGTGGATAACAGGCACTTCCTCAAGGTCAGGGGAGCAAGGCGAGGTGATCGGCCTATTGACATAAGAAGTCTTTTCCTTCCCATGATGGTCATCTCCGCTGTGCGTAACTCCAAAATATTTGCGTTCTTGGTCTTCCTTCCTTGGATTGCTACCTAGCTTGGGCGCCATTACTACCTACATGGATACGCTTTTTTCATTCCTATCAGATGCTGACTTCTGGAAATACACCTCCATCCCATTTCTGAGTGGGTTTGTGGGCTGGTTTACCAACGTCATCGCGCTGAAGATGACCTTCTACCCGCTGAAGTTTGTGGGGATAGGGAAACTGGGCTGGCAGGGCATCATTCCCTCACGGGCGGGATTCATGGCAGGCAAGGCCGTGGACCTCATTGCGAGCAAGCTCGTCACGATCGAGGATAGGTTTGCACAGCTCGACCCCGAGCGGGTAGCAGAGGAAATGGAGCCCGCAATCAACCGCATCACGGCGCAGATCGTGGATGAAGTGATGACCGAAGAAGCACCTGAGATATGGGAAAATGCCCCCAAAGCAGTGAAAGACGGCCTGTATTTGCGGGCGTCTGAAGAAATTCCCGCAGCAGTGGTGCAGCTCATGCGCGACATCAAAGAGCGGATCACCGAGCTGTTTGACCTCAGGAGAATGGTTGTGGAAACCCTTGAAGGTGACCCTGATCTGCTCAATCAGATCTTTCTGCAAGTGGGCAGCAAGGAGTTTATATTCATCGAAAAATCTGGATTCTATTTTGGGTTTTTGTTTGGCCTGGTCCAAATGGCCCTGTTCATTGCGGCCAACACCCTCCTGGGCTTTGACTTGAGCTACACGGTGTGGATCCTGCCCGTGGCGGGTCTCTTTGTGGGCTGGGCCACCAATGTGCTGGCCTTGCGGATGATATTTGAGCCTGTGCGGCCCAGGCGGTATTTTTTCTTCATCACCTTTCAGGGCTTATTTCTTCAGCGACAAAAGGAAGTGGCGAGCGCCTACGCCAAATTGATCTCTGAGCGGGTGCTCTCTTCGCGGCAAATCATGGAGGAGCTCGTGTCGGGTCCGGCTTCAGAGCGGCTCTTTGCGCTGGTGCACCTGCACATCAGGCGCGGTGTGGATGCGAGCGCAGGCTTTGTGAAGCCTCTCTTTCAGCTGGCGCGTGGCACCAAGAGCTACGTGAACATCAAAACCAAAATCGCCCGGCGATTCGAGCAGGAGCTTCCTCATTCGCTCCGATACCTCTTTCCCTATGCACAAGAGGCCCTCGACATAGAAAACTCAATGAGGACCAAGATGCAGGCTCTTTCTGCGCCGGAGTTTGTGGGATTTCTACGCCCGATCTTTCAGGAAGATGAATGGAAGCTCATCTTGGTAGGGGCGGTGCTGGGCTTTTTGGCAGGGCTGGCGCAGATGATGTTGGTATTTGCCCCCGTGTAAGATCTCTCCAAAGGTTGTTTGTTAAAATACGCACCGGAAATCGAAGTATTTCCAGATGCGAAGGTTTGCATTCATTTTTTCCGAAAAAATAGACGGATGGCGCAACTTTTGATGATTCATCTATGTACCGCTCTTTCACTAAATCACCTTGGCTTCTTCTTATCGGGTTATGACCTTTAGGGTATCATCATGCTTATCACCTTTCCATGAAATTCTTGAAAACAGGCTCCCAACTCCTCCTGTTGATCCTCCTCTGCTCGTTTGTCACTGCAACCGCACAGGCCCCCCAGCCCGCGGCTTCGCTCGAATCGGTCATCAACCGATATGTACTCACCTACGGCCTCTCTACTTCTAATCGCTTTAAGCTAGCCTCTTATGCCGAGCTCAAAGGTCGATATGATGCCGAGGCGAAAGCCATTGTCCTGGATTTTGGCGGATTGGGCTACCTCACTTTCTATGAGCGAAACTGCCTCCTTCGACTGCCCGGAAACCGGGTTTACTCGCTCGATCACTACGAGACCGGCACGCCCAAAGTGGCCGAGATGGACAAGCAGCTCCAAAGCTTGTTTGAGCGCATCATTATGCTCAGCGACGGAAAGGCAAGTGCCGAGCACATCGAGTTTGTGGACCGCCATCTTTCCAAAAAAAATCTGGAACCCTTTGACAAGCTCTTCATTCGCCACATTCTCGTGCACTATGGAAAATTCAACCCCATGCTGCAGGAGGTGGTGTTTGCCACTGCCGACATGCCCGTGACAAGCCTCACCATTCCCGGAAAAGACGGTGAACTGATTCGCAAACCAGTTACGCCTCTCAAGATGGTTCTCGACGCCACGATCCTCAGAGGGTGGTATCTCAACTCGGGCGGTACAGTGTATGTGGAAAATGTGGAGCGGAATGTGCGATTTGCTACCGGAGAAGAATATGACCACAACGTGGCAGCCTTCAAGGTATTTGGGCAGAAATTATTTGTGCAGAGCGTGCAGTTTCTCGCCAAAAATGAAGCCGACCGACTCGCCACTCTCCAGCAAAACGCTCCCACCATGGATCGCATGGTGACAATCGATTCTCAAATTGAGAATTCTCATGCCTTCGCTACCCACGAAGAAAGGAAATTGGCGGCCTATGAGCAAAAATGGAGACAGACCCAGACCAATGGGGTGCAGCCGCTTTATACCCAATATAGCTGGGTCCCGATGATGTTAACTTTGTTGCGAAATGAGCAGGTAAACATCGGCGACGAAGACGTGATCTGCTATTTCGTTCACCTTGATGTCTTCAGTCGAATCTATGCTCAACTCATCCCCGCCGAAAAGGTAAAGGTGGATCGATACCTCGCCAAAGAAGGGCTTTCGGCTCCGGTAGAAGGCTGGGCCAGCATCGTAGAATAAAGTCGTCGGACTCGCCAAATTTGCCAACGAGACATGAGCCACCCTGAGGAATCGGGGTGGCTTTTTTGTGAGAAAAAAGGAGCAGAGATCTGGGACATAGCCGCCCACGCTCAAATAGCTCAATATCCCAACGAATTCTCTTCCAATCGCCTCAATTACTCAACAGCTCTTGTGCTCTTCCTTCGCTGATGTATCTTGCCGATGTATTCAAGGATTCATTTATTCTGACCACCAGATCATGGAATATTTTGCAGTAGAAGGCGGGCATCGCCTCACCGGAGAAATCACCCCACAAGGCGCCAAAAACGAGGCGCTCCAAATCCTCTGTACCGTTCTGCTCACCCCAGAGCCTGTCACCATTAGCAATATTCCCGACATCGTGGACGTGAATCGACTGATCGCTATCCTCGCCGAGCTGGGCGTGAAAGTGACGAGAGATGCTCCCGATACCTACACCTTCGTGGCCGACGAGGTGGACCTTGACTACCTCAACTCCCGTCAGTATTGGGATAGCGCCCGCAAGCTCCGCGGCTCCATCATGCTCGTGGGGCCGCTGCTCGCCCGATTCGGCATCGCCTATATTTCCAAACCCGGTGGCGACAAGATTGGCCGCCGCCGTCTCGATACACACTTCTGGGGCTTTCAACAGCTCGGTGCCAAATTTGACTATGACGACAGCGAGGGCTTGTTTAAAGTTCATGCAGAGAATGGCCTCACAGGCACCTACATGCTCCTCGACGAAGCCTCTGTGACCGGCACCGCCAACCTCGTGATGGCGGCCGTGATGGCCAAAGGCACCACCACTATTTATCACGCAGCCTGCGAACCCTACTTGCAGCAGCTTTGCAAGATGCTCGTGCGCATGGGCGCCAAGATCGAAGGCATCGGCTCCAACCTTCTCGTCATTGAGGGCGTGGAATATCTCGGTGGCACCACCCACCGTATGCTCGCCGACATGATCGAAGTGGGATCTTTTATCGGCATGGCGGCCATGACACAAGGCGACATCCTCATCAAAAATGCCGATGTGGCTCATCTGGGAATCATCCCCCACACCTTTCAGCGACTGGGGATCAACCTCGAAATCATCGGAAACGACATTCGGGTGAAGCAGGACACCGTCTGCGAGATCGATACCTTCTTCGATGGGGGCATCCTCACCATCTCCGACCATCCCTGGCCGGGCTTCACGCCCGATTTGCTGAGCATTGTGCTCGTGGTGGCCACGCAGTGCAAAGGCTCGGTGTTGATTCACCAAAAGATGTTTGAGAGCCGTCTCTTTTTTGTGGACAAACTCATCGACATGGGTGCACAGATCATTTTGTGCGATCCGCACCGCGCCACGGTGATCGGGCAAGCGAAGCAGCAAAGCCTTCGCGCCATCTCTATGACAAGCCCCGACATTCGCGCGGGTGTGGCGCTGCTCATGGCAGCCCTCTCTGCCGAAGGCACTTCCCGCATCTACAACATCGAGCAGATCGACCGCGGATACCAGAACATCGAACACCGCCTCAACGCCCTCGGCGCCAAAATTGAGCGGCGGAAGGAGTAAGGAAGCGGAGAAAAAGAGCGCTCCACACGCAGGGAAGGGGGAAAGAAGTTGTGGAATCGAGGAGGAAGAAATGGGTGAATGACAGAAGAGTTTAACACAGAGGCCATGAGGGCACAGAGAGGCACGGAGGAAGAAGATATATGCCTTTTTTTTTACCGCAAAGGGAGACACAAAGGAAGAAATGGGTGAATTTTTTAGTTGGTGAATGAAGAACAAAATCTCGCCTTATACCTTTATTTCCCATATACCTTCCCTGCCCTATACCCTCCACACCTTCTTCCACCTCTCCGAATCTCCGTGTGAAGAAATCACCCCCCAAACACCTCCGCAAAGACCCGCATCGTCTGCGGATAGCGGAAGCCGGTGATGTGCAGGCGATAGTAGTCGAAAAACATTTTGATGAATTCGCGCTTTTCGAGGGTGCTGAACAAGATCTGCTGGCAAGATGCCTCGTGCGGAAGATCGAGGAGCTCGCTATGGAGAAAGCTGCGCAGGAGCGCCGAGCTGCGATTGCCCTGACTGCTTGGGCGCAGGGTTCCATCAGCTAATTCGAAGGAAATGCTCTCTTTTCCCAGGCTTTGGTCATTGGGATAGAAGCCCAGATAGCGGGTGTGGTGCACCAAAAAATAGAGAAATATCTGGATCAGACGCGAGTCGGAGCGGTCGAGGTGGATGACCACGCTGCGCACGAAGTCGTAATGTTCTGGGTTTTCTTCTTCGCCAACGGTATCGGCAAAAATCTCAAGCAAGGCGAGGCCCAGGGAGAGCTTCACCGGATCTGTCTGCACCTCGTTGAGGCTGAAGGCGAGCTTGCTCTCGGAGAGTTTTTGGATGCCCCGGTTAGGGCGTTCCTGAAACACCACCTCGATGAGCGAAAGCGGCTGAAAGTAACTGTGCCGGGAGCGCGATCTGCTGCTGCGGTGTCCTGCGACAAGAAAAGTCTGCAACCCATATTCACGGGTAAACACCTTGGCGATCAGGTTGCTGTCCTGATGCTTGTAGGTGCGCAGCACGATGCCTTCAGTTTTGCGGATCACAGGGCGAAATTAGCAGGAGAAGACAGGCGGGCCGGGCGAAGCTGATATGCGCGTGCGAGCGCGGATTTTTCTTCGTCATAAATGGCGAGCCATTTGTCCACATCTTCCTGAGAGCTGATCAGGGGCTTTTTGGTGACGAGTGGAGAGAGAGGGTTATCGGCAAAGGTGATGATTTCTTCCACGCCAAATGATTCCCGCAGGGCGAGCATCAGCTGCATGGCATCTACGAGGGTGGGGTGTCCATCGCTGAGGGCGAGTGGCCCGAGCAAGAAGGTGTGCATGTCATCGAGCAGGGGCTCGATCCGGGCTTTGTCTATCTGGAGGAGACCATCCTGCACCTTCACAAGGCCACGCTGATCGCCGCCAAAGGCGCGATTGTAGGTGAGCGCGTCGCTCATCAGCGAAGACACCCGCTTGGTGATCATTCGGGTTTGCACCACATCTGCCACGGCAGCGTGCACGGTGATCGAGTTCTTGAACTTGAAGTTGTGAACGAAGTCGCGGATAAACATCCGGTCGTTGAGATTCGCCTCAGAGAGATAGATGAGCTTGATAGACATGACAATGAAGATGAAGTCAAAAATAGGCAGAATTGTTGGGAAGGAGCGGCAAAATCTATGCACGCAATGGTACTAGGCAGCATGGCCAAAACCAAGCGACGGGGGATCACGCTTTGCCGCATGGGGCTTCGGTCACGTCCTGAAAATAGGTTGACACAATCAACCTGGAATTCCCCCGATGCCTGAGGCCCTCGAAGGCGGAGGCGAATCATCTGCCGGAGGCAGAGAAGCATAGCGGGCGAAGCCTTTCTCTTTATCCGGGGCTTCGAGCCTCCGAGTGATGGCGAAGGCGATATACCCCGCGAGCTGGGACCGGGGTGAACCAAAAAGCGAAAGCTTTTTTTGAAGCCACCGTTATGCGAACGGTCTCAAGTAATTCACTTGGGCATTCTTTCCTTGTTTGTCCACAGGGGTTGGATTACGTGAGACATCCAAAA